>NZ_OY726398.1:1278445-1598057 GCF_963378105.1 Mycolicibacter sp. MU0102 | reverse complement strand
CAGCAGGCCGCCGATCTGCCACTGGATGCCGGCCGCGGTGACCAGCCAGCCCATCACCGCCGCCGGCACCAGCCGAACGTCGAGGCGGGCCGCCGGCGCCGGTTCGGCCGCTGGCGACGTCACGCTCAGACACGAACCAGGGCACGCAGCTTCTCCAAGCGCGCCGGGCCGATTCCGTCGACGTCGCCGAGCTGATCGACGCGGGTGAACTTCCCGTGGCTGTCGCGCCAGGCCACGATCGCGGCCGCGGTCACCGGCCCCACCCCGGGCAGGGCGTCGAGCTGCTCGACTGTTGCGGTGTTGAGATTCACCGGCTCGCCCGGTTCATGTTTGGGCTCGGGACCGGTTGGGGCGGTGCTGGTGCGGGGCGCTTCCGGCGCCGGCGAGACGGCACCCACCGAACTGCCCAGCACCGGTAGCCCTGCCGGCGGCGCCAGACCGACCACGATCTGTTCGCCATCGACTAAGGGCCGGGCCAGATTCAGTCCGACCGTATCCGCACCGTCGAGGGCCCCGCCGGCCGCGGTCAGCGCATCGGCAATGCGGGATCCGGGCGACAACGTCGCCAGACCCGGCTTGTGCACCAGGCCGACCACGCTGACCACGACCTGCTCGGCCGGCGGCGCCGCAGAGCCGGCGGCCGATTGGTCGGTGCGCGGACTGGCTGTCGAAACCATCTCCACCGGTGGCAGTTTCGCGCTCAGCACTGGCGCAGGCTGATCACGCAGCACGGTGAACACCGTGATGAGCACCGCCACCGCAGCGATGACCGCCAAGGCAACCGCACCGGCCCGGCCCGGGTCGGCCCGCACTTTGGCAAGCCAGCCCGCCTCGGCTGCACCGTCAGGAAGCCAACGCGGCAGCAACGAATTCGGGTCATCCTCGTCGTCAGTGTCGGAGGTGTGCTCGCCACGGTCGGGGTCCGGGAGCAGGCCGAGTCGACGCTGCAGCCGCTCGCCGGGTGGTTCTGGTGCCATGCGCCGACGGTAGGTGCCGGCACTGTCAGTCCGGTTCGCTCAGCGCACGATCCTGGCTGGTCTGTGGATCAACCGCGGACTGTGCGCAACCTGCTGCGGCGCTGCGTTAGGGGTTCAGCCACTCCCCGACGTCTTGCGAGATGCCCGACGACGGGGCATAGCGGACCTTCGCCGCTGTCACCCCGGTGGGCAGCGCGAAGACGACGCAGCCGGTGTTCGACGATCCGGCGGCGATCAGGAACCAGCCGTAGGCGAAGTCCTTGCACTCGTTCACGGTGGCGAAATCGGCCGGGTAGTTCTGGTCGTCCGAACCCACCACCGTGACGTCGCTGTTGCTGTTGCCGACGATCGTCGTGGTTCCGGCGTTCTCGATCCGCAGCTTGGTCGCAAGGTAGGTCTTGCCCGCCGTGCCCCAGCCGTTCGGGACGGTCGCCGGTGCGATGACCTCCGTCAACGTCACGGCGATCTTCTGCCCGCCGATGCGCATCAGGTCCAGCGTCTGACCGATGTGCGCGGCCGGTCGCGGGGCCGGTGTTTGCCGGGCCCCCGGCGATGAGTCCGACTCGGCCTTCTCCGCCGTCTCCGCCGAGCACGACACGAGAGACAAAACCAGGGCACAGAGCGCGACGACCCACCGTCTCATGAGGTCCAGCGTACAAAAGCGCACGGTAAGCCCTCCCCCGAACGGCCGCAGAAGTGACGATTAGGGTGCATACCAACCGTGAGTTCACCCAACCAACCGGGAGGTCGACGTGAGACTGGCACTGAGCGCGGAGGAGGCAGCGTTCCGCGACGAGATGCGGACCTTCTTCACCACCGAGATCCCGGCTGACATTCGCGAACGCAGCCGGTTGGGTCATTCGAACTTTCCCGAGGACATCGTCACGACCCAGCGCATCCTCAACGCCAACGGCCTGGCGGTACCGAACTGGCCGGTCGAGTGGGGTGGCAAGGACTGGACGCTGACCCAGCACCAGATCTGGCACGACGAGATGCAGCTGGCCTCGGTGCCCGAACCGCTGACCTTCAACGCCAAGATGGTCGGCCCGGTGATCGCCGAATTCGGTTCCCAGGCGATCAAGGAACGCTTCCTGCCCGCCACCGCCAACCTGGACATCTGGTGGTGCCAGGGCTTTTCTGAGCCCGAAGCCGGCTCCGACCTGGCGAGCCTGCGCACCACCGCGGTGCGCGACGGTGACAGCTACATCGTCAACGGGCAGAAGACCTGGACCACGCTGGGCCAGTACGCGGACTGGATCTTCTGCCTGGTGCGCACCGACCCGCAGGCCCCCAAGAAGCAGGCCGGCATCTCCTTCCTGCTGTTCCGCGTCGACACACCGGGTGTCACCATGCGGCCGATCAAGCTGATCGACGGCGGCTACGAGGTCAACGAAGTGTTCTTCTCCGACGTGCGGGTGCCCGCCGATCAGCTGGTCGGTGAGGAGAACCACGGCTGGACTTACGCGAAGTTCCTGCTGGGCAACGAGCGCACCGGCATCGCCGGGGTGACCCGTACCAAGGTGCGTGTCGCCGAACTCAAGCAGCGCGCCAAGGCGTTGGGGGCCCTCGACGATCCGTTGTTCGCCGCCCGGGTCGCCGAACTCGAGAACGATCTGCTGGCACTCGAGCTCACCCAGATGCGGGTGTCGAGCGACTCCGCCGACGGCAAGCCGAACCCGGCGTCGTCGGTGCTCAAGCTGCAGGGCAGCCAGCTGCAGCAGGCCGCCACCGAGCTGTTTGTGGAGCTGGCCGGTCCCGATGTTCTGCCCTTCGAGGCAGGCGACGGCATCGCAACGCCCTCCTGGGCGCAGGACGCGGCGCCGACATATCTGAACTACCGCAAGACCTCGATCTACGGCGGCAGCAACGAGGTACAGCGCACCATCATCGCGTCGACCATTCTCGGCCTTTAGGAGGTATGACAGCTATGGACTTCCAACTCAGTGACGAGCAGGTTCTGCTGCGCGACACCACCCGTTCGATGTTGTCGGGCTATGACACCGAGACCCGCAACAAGGTCATCGAGACCGACCCCGGATTCAACCCCGAGGTGTGGAAGCAGCTGGCGGACATCGGGATTCTCGGTCTGGGTTTCGACCCGCAGGAATCCGGCCCGCTGGAGATCATGGTGGTGCTCACCGAGATCGGCCGGCGGGTGGCGCCGGAACCCGTGGTACACGGAGCACTCGGGCCGGGCGCGCTGATCGCCGAGCGCGGCACCGCCGAGCAGCGCGCGCTGCTCGACACCGTCGCCGAGGGCGAGCGGATTCTGGCGTTCGCCCACACCGAGCCGGGTATGCGGGGAACCGCAGGCAAGGTGGCCACCACGGCTGTGCCGCAAGGCGATTCGTGGCAGCTGAGCGGACGTAAGAACCCGGTGCTGACCGGGGATCGCGCCGACACATTCGTCGTCAGCGCTGCGTTGCCCGACGGCGGAACCGGGCTGTTCCTGGTCGAGGCGAGCGCCGACGGCGTTACCCGTGCGCCCTACCGGACCTTCGACGGTCAGCGCGGGGCCCAGGTCGACTTCGCCGATGCCCCGGCCACCGCGCTGGGTGAGGCGACCGACGCCTCGGCCGCCATCGAGCGTGCCGTCATCCGCATCTCCTCGGCACTGTGCGCCGAGGCTGTCGGCGCGATGGAAGAGGCTCTGCGGCTGACCACCGATTACCTCAAGACGCGCAAGCAGTTCGGGGTCACGCTGAACACCTTCCAGACCCTGACCCAGCGCGCCGCCGACATGTACGTGTCGCTGGAGTTGGCCCGCAGCATGAGCATGTACGCGGCGATGTCGCTCGCCGACGGCAACTACGACCCGGTGATCGCGGCGCGCGCCAAGCTGCAGGTCGGCCGGTCCGGGCGCCACATCGCTCAGGAGGCCATCCAGCTGCACGGCGGGATCGGCGTGACCTGGGAGTACCCGGTCGGCCACCTTGCGGCCCGCCTCACCGCGATCGATCACACCCTGGGATCGTCGCAAGATCAGCTGCACGTGCTCATCGACAACCTGAGCAGCTACGACCTGGCCAAGCTGTAACAGCTAGAAGCCGAAGCCGATCTGGGCGGCGACGTCGTGGGCGAACGCCGCATCCAGTCGACGCACCAGGGCGTCGTCGCGACACCGCAGCCTGCCGGCTCGGGCGAGCGATGACGCCCGGTGTGCGCCGAAGTACAGGCTGCCCAGCACATCCAAGTCCAGCTCCACCTCGGCGTCCGCCTCGGTCGGGGCGCACTCGGCGACGCCGTCGCGGATTGTGAGCGTGAATCGCCCACCGTCGCTGCGGAATCCGTCACACACCGCCACGACGACGGACAGCTCGGGCACGTCCACGGTGTAGCGGCGGGCCATCAGCACAGCGGGGATATCCATCATCCGCAGCCACAGACCGTCCGAACGCCCGGTGGTGGTAGCCAGCCGGGTATCGGTCAGCAGGTAAGGCATCGAATCGTCCGGGTGAGTCTCGACGACGATCTTTCCCATCAGGTCCAACCCGAGCAGCGCCCGCCACAGCGCTGCGTGCGCCTCCGGGGTTACGGCCCGAAACTCCTCGACTCGCACCGTCTTTGGCTCGCCGGCGTGCACGCGGTAGAGCACGTAGCCATCGGGATGCAGCATCGCGAGCCATTCGGTGCCGCCCTCGCGGGTGTTCTCCCGATCGGCGAGCAGGTCGTCCCAGAGCACCAACGGGCGCGCCAAGCCGCCCGGGACACGCTGGCGCCAACGCTGGTAGATCTCCGCGAACTCGTCACGGCTGTCGGCCGCTTTGACCAGCCGTACTCCGCCGGGGTCCGGTGCGTCGGGGTGCAACTGGGCGAACCGCCGGTCGATGGTCAGCTCGTGGTCCACCGTCGCCGGGCCGTAACCGAACCGCCCGTAGATTCCGCCCTCGCTGGCGGTCAGTGCCGCGATCGAATAACCCGAATCAGCAATGCGCCGATGCAATTCGGTGTACATCATCCGGAGCACACCGCGTCGGCGGTGGGTCGGAGCCACCACGACGAAGCTGATCCCGGCCACTGGCAGCACCGTCCCGCCGGGCACGGTCAACTCCAGGTCCAAGTAGCCGGACATTCCGACCACGGCTTCACCGTCGAAGACCACGATGGCGCTCTCGGGCGTGGTCAGGGTTCGCCAGGCGGCCATTGATTCGGCGTCCCAATCCTCGCCGAATCCGGTGGCCCCCAGCACCGCCATCGCGGCCCAATCGTCCTCGGTGGCGGTCCGCAGGGTCAGGGTTTGGGTTAGGGTGCCGGTCACGCCGATCGAGGCTGCCACAAACGCGCGGGGACCGCACCCCAATAATGTGGGATACACCCGTCACCGAGGAGCATGATGCCCGTTTCCCCCCGCCCACTTCGCGTCATCCAATGGACTACCGGAAACATCGGGCAGCGCTCGCTGCACGCCATCATCGGCCGGCCCGACATGGAGCTCGTCGGGGTCTACGCCCACGGCAAGGACAAGGTCGGGGTGGACGCCGCCGAGTTGGCCGGCTGGCCGGAACCGACCGGGGTCACCGCCACCAATGACATCGACGCCCTGATCGCGCTGAAGCCGGACGCGTGCTGTTACAACCCGCTGTGGCCCAGCATCGATGAGTTGGTGCGACTGTTGGAGGCCGGGGTGAACGTGTGCTCGACGGCGGCCTGGATCACCGGCGGCAAGCAGAGCGCCGACGACCGCAAGCGCATCGAGGATGCCTGCCGGGCCGGGAACTCCACCATGTTCGGCAGCGGCGCGCACCCCGGCCTGACCAACATGGTCGGCATGGTGCTGTCCGGCGCGTGCGAGCGGGTCGACGAGATCCGGATCACCGAGTCGGTGGACTGCTCGACGTACGAGTCGGCGGCCACCATGGCAGCGATGGGCTTCGCCCAAGACCCCGACACCCCCGGACTGGCCGAAAGCGTCCGCCGGGAGAGCGAGGTCTTTGCCGAGTCCGCGGCGATGATGGCCGATGCGATCGGCGCACAGTTGGACCGCATCACCTTCGACGTGCAGTTCACTGCCGCGACCGGCGACAGCGACCTGGGCTTCATGAAGATCCCGGCCGGCACGGTAGGCAGTGTCTTCGGCTACCACCGCGGCTGGGTCGGGACGCGCAACGTGGTCAGCGTCGGCTTCAACTGGATCATGGGCGACCAGGTCACCCCGCCCAAGCCAGTGGCGCACGGCCACGTCATCCAGGTTTTCGGGCTGCCCAATATGCGCACCGTCATCAACTGCCTGCCGCCGAAGGACTGGAACGAGCCTAACTTCAACGGTCTGGGCTCGATCTACACGGCGATGCCGGTGACCAACGCGGTACCGGCGGTGGTCGCGGCCGAGCCGGGCATCGTCACGCTGGCCGAGCTGCCACCGATCACGGGCCGGACCGGCGGTTAGCGAGGCTCGACGCAGGAGAGGCGAAGCTGGACCGCCGAATCAGACCCGGCGTGCTCTGAGCGGCCGGACCGCCGAATCAGACCTGCCGGTTGGCGGTGACCGCCCCCGTCGCCGCGTCGACGGTGACGTCACGCTCGGCCAGTTTGTCGTCCCACACGTCGGCCTCCCAGACGACCGTGCCATTCATGTCGAGCAGGCTCAGCTCGGTGATCGAACTGTTGGGCACTGCCCGCAGGACGCGCTCAACGGCGCTGCGGTAGTCCAGATGGGTGCCGTCCACATTGGCGCGCCGCTTGGCCTTGTCGGCGTCGCTGTCGTCGGTCGCGGAGGGGCCGACCAGCACGGACACCCCGTCAGAGGCGATCTTGACCTGGTGTTCGGTGCCGTCGCGAGTGACCACCATGGCTTTCCAGGTACCGGCGTCGCTGGTCTGACTCTCGATGAAGATCAACACGCTGTCGGGCACCTGCGCGACCGCCAGGTCACCGGCGCGAAGCAGAGTGAGCGGATCGGGCGGTGCGTCGGGGCGAGTCCACGACGCCCCAGGGGCCGACGACTCCTGCGAGGACGCGCCCGACGCGCCTTTGCCGCTGCACCCGGCCAGCGCCAACGCTGCCACGATGACCACCGCACCGAATCGGACGACTTTTCCCAGAGCGTGCATCAGCGGCCATGCTACTGAAGTCGCGGCGTTGGCGCTGAACTCGAGTCGAGACAATCAGTCCCCGTACACCAAACCGCACCCAGACAACAGATCTTGCATTCCTTAGCCAGGCGAAGGTTATGCTGCTCAGGGGCGCGATTCGCGGAACCATCGATGCTTCCGACGAAGCCGGAGAGCAGACCGTCCAGCGCCGACGTTCAACCGCACTATCAACAGGCGGAAGGCGGTGAGATGGGGAGAATCTCGGTCGCCGGCATACTCAAACGGCATTGGATTCCGCTGGTCTTCATCGTGGTCATCGCGATCTCGAGTGTGATCGTCACCCGGCTGCACAAGGTGTTCGCCTCCGAAGACCTCAATCCGCACGCCGGCGCCGGTATCGAAATCGTCCAGTTCAACCCGAAATCGGTCGCCTACGAGGCCTTCGGGCCGCCGGGCACCACCGCCGACATCAACTATTGGGACGCCGAGGCCAACGTCCATCAGCTCACAGGCGTGCCGCTGCCGTGGACCTACACGGTGGTCACCGTGCTGCCGGCCGTCATGGCCAACATGATCGTTCAGGGCAACACCGGTGAGATCGGCTGCCGAATCAAGATCGACGACCGGCTGCTCGACGAACGCCGTGCCACCGGCCTCAACGCCCAGACCTTCTGCCTGGTGAAGTCCGGATGATCAAGCGGATCAAGGAGCAGCTGGACAGCGGTCAGGATCCACACGTCAAGCGGCCATTCTTCGCGCACATGCTGCGTATCTTCGCGGTGCCGATCATCATCGTCTGGATCGTGTTCACGGTGCTGGTGAATGTCCTTGTCCCCCAGCTGGAAGTCATCTCCGAGGAGCACTCCGCGCCGCTGGCGCCCGTCGATGCGCCGTCGATGATCGCCAGCCAGCTGGTGGGCGAGAACTTTCGGGAATACAAGTCCAACAGCACCGTGATGATGGTGGTGGTCGGCGAGGAAGAACTCGGCGAAGCCGCCCACCATTACTACGACGAAATCGTCGCGAAGCTGGTCGCCGACACAGACCATGTCGAGCACGCCCAAGACTTCTGGCGTGACCGGCTGACCGCGGCGGGTGTGCAGAGCTCCGACGCCAAAGCCGCCTACATCATGCTCAACCTGGTAGGCAACCAGGGCATGACCGAGGCCAACGACTCGGTTGTCGCAGTCCGCCAGGCCATCGATGACACGCCCGCGCCGCCCGGAGTCCAGGCTTATGTCGCGGGGCCGGCCGCGCTGACCGCTGATCTACGCGAGATCGGCGACTCCAGTCTGGTCAAGATCACGCTGTTCACCATCGCCGCGATCGCGATCATGCTGCTGATCGTCTTCAGGTCGGTGTCGGCAATGTTGACCCAGCTGTTTCTGACCCTGCTCGAGCTGATCTGCGCCCGCGGCGTCGTCGCGGTCCTGGGCTTCAACAACGTCATGGGCCTGACCACGTTCGCGGTCAACATCATGGTGATGCTCGCGATCGCCGCGGGCACGGACTACGGCATCTTTCTCATCGGCCGGTACCGGGAAGCCCGGTTGGTCGGCGAGGACCGGGTCAACGCGTACTACACCACTGTTCGCAGCGTCACCCCGGTGGTGCTGGGTTCGGGTCTGACCATCGCCGGGGCGTCGGCGATGTTGTACTTCACCCGCTTGCCCTACTTCCACACCATGGGCATTCCGGTCTCCGTGGGCATGCTCGTGGTGGTCGGCGCCGCGCTCACCCTGGGACCGGCCATGCTGGTGGTGGTCACCAGCTTCGGTCTGCTCGAACCCAAAAAGGCTAAGCCGGGCGGGTTCTGGCGCCGGGCCGGTGTGTCGGTGGTGCGCTGGCCCGGGCCGATCGCCGTGGCCAGCCTGGCCATCATCATGATCGGTCTGGTCGCCCTGCCGGGGTTCAAACCGGGTTACGACGACCGCAAGTATCTGCCACAGGAAACCCCGGTCAACGTGGCGTACGCCGCGGCGGAGAAACATTTCTCGGCGGCCCGGATGGCGCCAGACATCACCATGGTCGAATCCGACCACGATATGCGCAATCCCGCCGACATGCTGGTGCTGGACCGAGTCGCCAAGAACATCATGCGGGTCGTCGGGATCGCGATGATCCAGGACATCACCCGTCCGCTGGGAATTCCGCTGCAGCACAGCTCGATACCGTTCCAACTCAGCGTCTCCAACCAGCTGATGATTCAGAACATGAAGTCGCTCAAGGACCGGATCAAGGACATCGACACCATCTCGCAGCAACTCGACAAGGACATCGAGTTGCTGATCCAGATGTACGGATACCTCCAGGAGGTCGACCGGACGTTCGACGACACGGCCGAGGTCACCCGAAACACCGTGGACGTCTCCGACCGGATCCGCGACCACCTCGCCGAATTCGACGATCAGTTCCGCCCGCTGCGCAGCTACTTTTACTGGGAACCGCACTGCTTCGACATCCCGATGTGCAACGCGCTGCGCAACACCTTCGACGCCACCGATGGCATCGACCAACTCGCCGAGCAGCTGCACTACCTGTCCGACGACATCACCAAGACAGCGCGCCTGCTGCCGCAGGCGGTCGAACTGCTGCCGGCCGTGGTCGACACCATGCGAATCATGCGCGGGCTGGTGCTGACGGTGCACTCCACGTTCTCGGCGTTCATCGATCAGATGGAGGACATGAGCAACACCCAGATCATGATGGGCCAAAGCTTCGACGACTCCAAGAACGACGACTACTTCTATCTACCCGCAGAAGCGTTCGACAACAAAGACTTCCAAACCGGTCTTCGGCTGTTCATGTCACCGGACGGCAAATCGGCGCGGTTCTTCGTCACGCACCAGACCTATCCGGCGACCGCGGAAGGAATCAAACGCGTTGAGCCGGAGCGGATCGCGGCGCAGGAGGCCCTGAAACAATCGTCATTGGCGGACGCCAAGGTCTACATCGGCGGCATGGCCGCTCTCTACGAAGACATGCAGAATGGCGCCAAGTACGACCTGATGATCGCGATCGTGGCGTCGCTGACGTTGATCTTCTTGATCATGATGATGATCACCCGAAGCCTGGTGGCCGCAGCGGTCATCCTCGGCACCGCATCCAGTTCTATCGCCGCCTCGTTCGGCATCTCGGTGTTGATCTGGCAGCATATTTTCGGCCAGCACATCTATTGGGTGACGCTGGTGCTGGCGGTGATCGTGTTGCTGGCCGTCGGCTCGGACTACAACCTGTTGCTGGTCTCCCGTTTCGAGGAGGAGATACACGCCGGGCTCAAGACCGGCTATATCCGGGCGATGGCGGGCAGCGGCGGCGTGGTGACCTCGGCCGGCATGGTGTTCGCCGCCACCATGGGCATCATGTTCTTCAGCGATCTCAAGGCCATCGGTATGTATGGCACCACCGTGGCAATCGGGCTGCTGCTGGACACCTTCGTGGTCCGAGCGTTCTTCATGCCGTCGATCGCGACGTTGTTGGGTAAGTGGTTCTGGTGGCCGCAGGTGGTCCGGCCGTGGGGTCCCAACAAGAACATTCGCGGGATCGCAGCACACACGCCGCATGAAGAGTCCACCGACACCGACAGATTCGCAGCCCCCACGCAGTAGGCAACGCCGGCGTTGACGAGCTCAGCCCCCACCCGGGTCGACATCGACGCACACCGCGACCGCGCCGGCCCCCACATGCAGGGCCAACGTCGGGCACAGGCTGGTGATCACCGCGGGTTCACAGACCGGCAACCGCTCCGCAAGAGCGCCGGCCACCTCTTGGGCCCCCTGTGGATTGGCCACGTGATGCACCGCCAGCGCCGCTGAGCGATCTCCGACCACATCACAGACCCGGTCGATCATCGACGCCACAGCCTTGCTGACGGTGCGGATGCGTTGGGCCAGAACGAGCTTTCCCTCCTCCACCGCCAGCAGCGGCTTCAGCGACAACGCGGTGCCCAGCCAGGCCGCCGCGCTGCCGATCCGGCCGCTGCGCCGCAGATTGTCCAGCCGCTGCACCACCATGTAGGCGTGAGCACGTTGCACGGCGGCGTCCGCCGCGGCCGCAACGCCTTGCAAGTCGGCGCCACCGGCGGCCGCTCGTGCCGCGGCCAAGACCGCGAACCCGGTGCCCATCGCCGCCGACTTCGAGTCGATCACCCGCACGCCGGGCCCGATCTGACCGGCTACCTGTTCGGCGGTGCCGAACGTCCCGGACAGCGCCGAGGAGATGTGCACCGCCACCACCCCAGCGCCCGCGCTGTAGTCAAGCGCATTCCGGTAGACCTCAGCCAGTTCCTCCGGGCCCGCCCCGGAGGTGGTGACGCGCTCGCGCGCATAGATGTCCGCGGGCACGTCGTCGACGCCGTCGCGCAGATCGGCTCCCTCGAGCAGGATGTGCAGCGGTACCGTGCGAATCCCCCAGCGGTCACGCGCCTCAAGCGGCAGGCACGCCGACGAATCCGTGATGACGACAACGCTCATCGTGCGGTCACCCCAACGGGCCGGGGACGCCGGCCTCACTCAGGGCCTTAAGCATCAGGTCGGCGACCGCCCGGTGCGCTTCGAAGTTCCAATGGATGCCGTCGGGGTTTGCCCGCCCGCTCATAACCTCATCGCCCACCGCGGCCTTCAGGTCCACCAGGGGAACATCGTGTTCCCGCGACCAGGCGGTGATGGCGCGCACCGTGGGTTCCCGGCCCTGGTGAGCGCGGCCGTAGGTGTCGGCGATGTGCACCGACGGCAGTGAAGCCACAATGGGAATACCTGGTCGGTTGAAATCGATTGCGCCCCTGGTCATCTCAAGATATTCCACGGTGAGATGCGGCGGTAGGGCCGCCCGCGCCACCGGCGAGAACCGGGGCTGCAGCCAGCCGTAGCCGTCTCGGACCCAACGCCGCAACCAGGCCGGCCGCACATAACGGATCAATTCACGCAAGGCCGTCGGCCACACCGAGGGCAGTGAGTCCATCCCACTGGTGGCGAAGACGACCGCACCGGCCCGCGGCAATGCCGCCCACGCCCGCGGGTCCTGGGTGGACGCCCACCAGACGTCTCGGCTGGTCCAGCCGATCCGACCGATCAGTTCGACATCCCAGTCCAGCTCGCTGGCAACGATGTTCGGCCAGATCCGTGGATCATCGGCAGGCAGCCCGCCGGTGGGCCCGTAGTAGGACAGCGAGTCAGCGAAGACCAGCAGCGTGGGACGGGCTTGCGCGGGCGTCCGCGATTCAGAGGACATCGCTCGCCACCTGTGCTGAGGCGTTCCAGACGTCGAGACGCCACCGCACACCGGCGAAGTCGTCCTGGTCTGAATCCGCGTTGGAATCCGGACCGTCAGAGTATCCGCTGAGCTGGGTCCAGCTGGCGTTGGCCATCCCACCCAGCACCGGCCAGTTCTCCACCGGCAGCCGCAGCAAGGCCGCGGTCAGAGCGGCGATCAGGCCGCCGTGAGCGACCAGCACCACCGGCTGATCCGCGTGATCGGCTCGGCCCCAGTCCGGCTCCCCGGCCACCAGCTCGCGCACCAACGGAACGCTGCGCTCGGCCACGTCGATGCGGCTCTCCCCGCCGTGCGGTGCCCATCGGGCGTCGTCCCGCCAAGCCAACCGGGCGCCCGGTGCGGCGGCGTCGACCTCTTCGTGGGTCAGCCCCTGCCAGTCACCCAGGTGGGTTTCCCGCAGTCGGGTGTCCACCCGGACCTGCAACCCGTTGTGCTCGGCCAGCACGGTGGCGGTGTCGTAGGCTCGCCACAGATCCGAGGAAACGATCAGCAGCGGATGCCGTTTGCGCAGTACCTCCGCCGCCGCCTCCGCCTGCGCCCGGCCCAGGTCGCTCAGAACGGTGTCCAGCTGGCCCTGCATCCGACTGCCGGCGTTGAACTCGGTCTGGCCGTGTCGCAGCAGGATCAGCCGGCGGACCCTCACGAGGCATCCTCGGGCGCCGACTCACCGGCTGAGTCTTCTGAGTCTTCTAATTCCACCGGCACCAGCGGGCAGTCCTTCCACAGCCGGTCCAGCGCGTAGAAGTCCCGCTCGTCCTGGTGCTGGATGTGCACCACGATGTCGACGTAGTCCAGCAGGGTCCAGCGCCCCTCCCGAGTGCCCTCGCGGCGCGCCGGCTTGTAGCCGGCCAGGCGCATCTTGTCCTCGACCTCGTCGACGATGGCGTTGACCTGGCGCTCGTTGGAGGCCGAGGCGATGACAAAGCAGTCGGTGATGACCAGCTGCGCTGAGACGTCGATGACGACGACGTCGTCGGCCAGCTTGTTCGAGGCGGCGCCGGCCGCCACGGTGGCCATCCGCACGGCCTCGGGTGTCGCGGTCATTGTTGGTCTCCGGGGGTCGGTTGATAAAGGTGGCGCTTGGACACGTACTGCACCACCCCGTCTGGTACCAGGTACCAGATCGGGCGGGATTCTGCCGCGCGCCGGCGGCAATCGGTGGACGAGATCGCCAGCGCCGGCACTTCGACCAGCGTCAAGGCATGTGGTGGCAGGGAGCCGAGCGCATCAGCGAGATGGTCGCCGTTGAGCTCGTAGCCGGGCCGGCTCACCCCCACAAACCGCGCCATCTCGAACATCTCCGGCCAATCCTGCCAGGACAGAATGGTGGCCAGCGCGTCTGCACCGGTGATGAAGTAGAGCTCGGCGTCGGGGTTCTGTTCTTGCAGGTCGCGCAGGGTGTCTTTGGTGAAGGTGGGGCCGCCGCGATCGATGTCGGCGCGGCTCACCGAGAATCGCGGGTTCGACGCGGTGGCGATCACCGTCATCAGGTAACGGTCCTCTGCGGCGGTGACGCGGCGTTCCTTGAGCCAGGGCTGGCCCGTCGGCACGAAAACCACCTCATCGAGGTCGAACAGATCGGCCACCTCGCTGGCGGCGACCAGGTGGCCGTGATGGATGGGATCGAACGTCCCACCCATGACTCCCAGCCGCCGTTTTCGCACGATAGGCCAGCTTACTTGGGGTCCTCGTCGGCGTGAGCGCACTGGTGGCAGCGCCCGCTCGTGACCGAGTCGGCCGACGCGCCGTGCGGGTTTCCGCTTCGGCGTACGCTCACCGAAGGACGCAACCCCCCGTTGCTGCCCCGAAGCCAATGCCAATCGTGTAGAAGATGTCTGTGGAAGATTTTCCGGTGAGCTCACTCGCTCGCACCCAGACGGCCAAAGACGCCATGGTCAGGCGTTTTTACACCCGTGCCCAGACCAGCGGCGAAATCAGGCTTCCGGCCGTGCCGAGCATGCTCGACGAATACGTCACGATGTGTTCTGCCGTGTTCGCGGGCCTGGGCAAGCCCTTCAGCGACGACGAACTCGACCGCCTCCGGGAAGTACTGCAGGGCCAACTGGCTGAGGCCTACTCGCACTCGCTGCGCTCGCACATCATCATCTCCTACAACGCCCCGATCGGGCCCACCCTGGACTACACGGTCCGTGCCCAGTGGAACAGCGTCGCGGACGCGTACGCCGCCTGGCTGGACACGCGGAAGCCACCGCTGTTCGGCACCGAACCCGACGCACGGGTCTGGCACCTGGCCTGCGAGGCCGACGATCCGGCCGCCCATCCGGTGCTCGAAATCGGTGGGGGCACGGGGCGTAACGCTCTGGCGCTGGCGCGTCGCGGACATCCGGTCGACGTCGTCGAGATGACCCCGAAGTTCGCCGAGATGCTCACGACCGACGCAGCGGCGGAATCGTTGGACGTGCGCGTCATTGTGCGGGACGTGTTCGAAGACGCCGATGACCTGCGCGACGACTACCAGATGATGGTGCTTTCCGAGGTGTTGACCGATTTCCGGTCCACGGCGGAGCTACGCAGCCTGTTCGAGCTCGCCGCGCGCTGCCTGGCTCCCGGCGGGCGGCTGGTGTTCAACAGCTTCCTGGCGCACGACGGTTACGAGCCCGACAGTGCTGCCCGGGAGTTCTGCCAGCAGGTGTACTCGGGTCTGTACACCCGCAACGAAATGGCGGAGGCGTCGGCGGGCCTGCCGCTGCAGCTGCTCTCCGATGAGTCCGTCCATGACTACGAGAAGGCGCACCTGCCCGAGGGCGGCTGGCCACCCACCAGCTGGTACATCGAATGGATCAGCGGGCAGGACGCGTTCCGCACCACGCGGGAGGACAGCCCGATGGAGTTGCGCTGGTTGATCTACCAGCGGACGCACTGAGAGCCCGCGAGCGGCTAGCGCCGGGCCACGCCGTCGTCGATCATCTGCTGGAAGTGCTCCACAACGGAGTCGGCAACCGGCCGGAAATCGATGGCGAGTTCCGTACGCGCGCGCGAACCGTCCAGGCATAGCGGCCAGTCGATATTGCGCTCGACGAACGGGCGAGTCAGTCCCGCCACCGGCGCAACGAGCTTCACCATGAACTTGGGCAGCTCGCGGGTCGGGAAAGACAGCCGGGAACCGAAGTGCCGCCGCAACATTCGGCTGAGTTCGAGCATGCTGACGACTTCGGAGTTCACCACGTAGCGGCCTTGCGCCCCGGGGGTGTAGCCGGCGGTGATGTGCGCGCGGGCTACGTCACGCACATCGACGCAGCCCATCTGTAGCGCGGGTGCACCCAACGCCATCGACATGTCGATGAAGTGCTGCATGGTGTCCATGCTTCCCGACGCGCTGGCCGTGGTCAGCGACGGTCCCAGCACCAGCGAGGGGTGAATGGTGACCAGGTCCCAGCGCTTTTGGGACTGCTGGATCTGCCAGGCCGCCCGCTCGGCGACCGTCTTGGAGTAGGGGTAGGGCTGGTGCTCGGGTGTGCTGGTGGTGTTCCAGTCCGCCTCGGTGAAGCAGGTCTTGCCCTTCATGTCCGCATTGTCGCCGTAGATGGCCGCCACACTGCTGGTCAGCACTACCCGAGCTACCGAAGGAGTCTGGTCGACGGCGGACAACACGTTGCGCGTGCCTTCGAGCGCGGGCCGTACCAGTTGCCGGTCGGCGTCTCCGATGGTGCCGAGCAGGAACGGCGAAGCGGTGTGGATGACCAGTTGGCAGCCCTGCATCGCCTCGGAGAAACTGCCCGGTTCGAGCAGATCGGCGCGGTGCAGGCTCAGCTGCCCCGGGTGCCGTGCGGCAAGCGCGTGCAGGTGTTCCAGGCCGTGGGCCTTCTCGGGATCGCGGACCGTAGCCCGCACGCTGTGACCGTCCTCGAGCAGGTAGCGCACGATCCAGCTGGCGATGTAGCCGCTGCCGCCGGTAACCAACACCGGTGCGCTGGGATCGATGGTCGTCATCTGTCACCCTTTCTGATCGTTGTCCGGGTATGCCGGCAGGGCGCGAACTGGACGCGGGGCTAGACAGGCAGCAGGGCGTCTATGACTCCGGCCAGTTGCTTGGCCGAGCGGCATTCGTGCATGGGGATCACGTCGGCATACCGCGGCACCGCGGAATCGCCACTGCCCCAGAGATGTTGGGGCTCGGGGTTGAGCCAGTGCGCGTGCCGGCTGGCGGTCACCAGGTGCGACAGCACCTCCACCCCGGGGTTTCGGTAATTGGTGCGACCGTCGCCGAGCACCAGCAGCGCGCTGCGGGGCGACACCACGTTCGGATAGTTCTCGGCGAACGAGACGAACGCATTGCCGTAGTCGGAATGACCGTCGCGGGTGTAGACCCCGGACTCCCGGGTGATCCGCTGGATCGCCACGGCCAGGTCGGCCTCCGGGCCGAACAGGTGCGTCACCTCGTCGGTGGTGTCGATGAACGCGAAGACACGAACTCTCGAAAACTGCTGCCGCAGAGCATGAACCAGCAGCAGGGTGAAATGACTGAACCCGGCGACCGAGCCCGAGACATCGCACAGCACCACCAGCTCAGGCCGCGCGGGCCGCGGCTTGCGCAGCACTACGTCGATCGGCACCCCACCGGTGGACATCGACTTACGCAGGGTCTTGCGCAGGTCGATGGTGCCGGCACGGGAGCGTCGCCGTCGCGCGGCCAGCCTGGTCGCCATGGTGCGGGCCAGCGGCGCAACCACCCGGCGCATCTGGCGCAACTGTTCGCCGGACGCACGCAGGAACTCGACGTTCTCGCTCAGCTGCGGGATGCCGTACATCTGGACGTGTTCGCGCCCCAACTGCTCGGCGGTGCGCCGCTTGGTCTCGGCGTCGACGAGCTTGCGCAGTGCCGCAATCCGCTGCGCCGCCATCGCCTTGGCGATCTGCTCCTGGGTGGGACTGGGCTCGTCGCCGTAAGGCGCTAGCAGCCCGGCCAGCAGTTTGCCTTCCAACTCGTCGAGCGCCAGGGCTTTGAGCGCCTGGTAGGCCGAGTAAGACGGGCCCCGGCTGGAGCGGTATTGCCCGTAGGCGCCGACGATCGCGGCGATCATCCCCGACAATCGGGGGTCGGTGTCGGCGAGGTCGGGATTCGCGGTCAGCAGATCGACCAGCATTGCCCGCATGTCCTCGGCGTCCTCCGGCAGCGGCACAGAGTCCGGATCAGCCTCCTCGCCCTCAACCACCACGGTGCGCCCGCCCAGCGCGGCGGGGAACCACAGATCGAACATGGCGTCGTAGGTGTCGCGGTGGTCGGGCCGGCGCAGCACCGCACAGGCCAACCCTTCCCGCAGCACTTCCCGGTCGTCGAGTCCGATCGCGGTCAGCACCCGCCCGGCATCGACGGTCTCTGAGGGACCCACCGAAATGCCCTGCCCGCGCAGCGCTTCCACGAACCCCACCAGATGCCCCGGAATTCCATGCGGGGCAAGGGGTTGCGACGGGCGGGTGCGACGAACCATCAGAAGACCATCAGTTCAGTCGCAGCTCTCCGGATGCCCGCACCTGATCGGATTGGTGCTTGAGCACCACCCCCAGGGTGGCAGCGACGGTGGCATCGTCGATGGTGTCCATGCCCAGGGCCAAGATGGTGCGGCCCCAGTCGATGGTCTCGGCCACCGACGGAAGCTTCTTGAGCTGCATGCCGCGCAGCACCGCGATGATGCGCACCAGCTCGGCGGCCAGGTGCTCGGGCAACTCGGGTACCCGCGACAGCAGAATGCGCCGTTCGAGGTCCGGGTCGGGGAAGTCGATGTGTAGGAACAGGCAGCGGCGCTTGAGTGCCTCGGACAGTTCCCTGGTGGCGTTGGAGGTCAACACCGTGAACGGGGTGCGCGTGGCGGTGATCGTGCCCAGTTCCGGGACGGTGACCGCGAAGTCGGAGAGCACCTCCAACAGCAGACCCTCGATCTCGATGTCGGCCTTGTCGGTCTCGTCGATCAGCAGCACCGTCGGGTCGGTGCGCCGGATCGCGGTCAGCAGCGGACGCGTCAGCAGGAACTCCTCGGAGAACACGTCCATCTTGGTGGCGTCCCAGTCACCGCCGTTGGATCCCGACTGGATGCGCAAGATCTGCTTGGCGTGGTTCCACTCGTACAGCGCCCGGGCCTCGTCGACGCCCTCGTAGCACTGCAACCGCACCAGCCCGGAACCGGTGGCCGCGGCCACCGCGCGGGCCAGTTCGGTCTTACCGACCCCGGCCGGTCCCTCCACCAGCAGGGGTTTGCCCAGTCGGTCAGCCAGGAACACCGCCGTGGTGGTGGCGGTGTCGGCCAGGTAGCCCGTCTCGGCCAGCCGCCGGGCGACGTCGTCGATGTCGGAGAACAGCGGCGCTTGGCGGGCCGGGGTGGCGGGAACGGCGGGTTTTTCCATACGGGCTAGGGCTCCTTAGACGGGACGGGTGTGGCCGTCACCCCACACGATCCATTTGGTCGACGTCAGCTCCGGCAGCCCCATCGGGCCCCGGGCGTGCAGCTTCTGGGTGGAGATGCCGATCTCGGCGCCAAAACCGAACTGCTCGCCATCGGTGAAGGCCGTGGAGGCGTTGACCATCACCGCCGCGGCGTCGACCTGCTCGCTGAATCGCTGGGCAGCCGCCATGTTGGTGGTGACGATGGCCTCGGTGTGGCCGGTGCCGTATTCGTTGATGTGGTCGATCGCGTCCTCGAGCCCATCGACCACCGACAGCGCGATGTCCATCGCCAGGTATTCGCGACGCAGGTGGTCCTCGGCAGCGGCGTCGTCAGCATCGCCGTGCACCGCGACTCCGGCCGCGGTCAACGCGTCCACCAGCCGAGGCACTGCGGAGGCCGCGATGGCCTTGTCGATCAGCACGGTCTCGGCGGCGTTGCAGACGCTGGGCCGACGGGTCTTGGAGTTCAGCAGGACCTGCTCGGCAATGTCGAGGTCGGCGGCCTCATGGACGTAGACGTGGCAGTTGCCGACGCCGGTCTCGATGGTGGGCACCAGCGCGTCGCGCACCACGGCTTCGATCAGCCCGGCCCCGCCGCGCGGGATCACCACGTCGACCAGTCCGCGGGCCTGGATCAGATGGGTGACGGTGGCACGATCGACAGACGACAGCAGCTGCACCGCGTCGGCGGGCAGGTCCTCGCCCTCCAAGGCGCCGCGCAGCACGTCGACCAGGGCCTGGTTGGAGTGGGCCGCCGACGAACTGCCGCGCAGCAGCGCGGCGTTGCCGGACTTCAGCGTCAACCCGAATGCGTCCACGGTGACGTTGGGCCGGCCCTCGTAGACCATGCCCACCACGCCGAGTGGGACGCGTTGCTGACGCAACAGCAGTCCGTTGGGCAGGGTGTAGCCACGCAGTACCTCGCCGACCGGGTCGGGCAGGCCGGCGACCTGCCGCAGTCCGGCGGCGATCCCGTCAACCCGAGACTTGGTCAGCGCCAGCCGGTCCAAGATGGCCTCGGGCGTGCCGGCGTCACGGGCAGCGGCGACGTCGCGGTCATTAGCGGCCAGGATGTCGTCGGCGTGGGCCAGCAGCGCGTCGGCTGCGGCGTTCAGCGCACTGTTCTTGGCCGCGGTGGACAGCGCCGTCAGGGAACGCGAAGCGACCCTCGCGCGGCGGGCGGCGTCGTGGACCTCTTGACGCAGGTCGGGAAGCACGGGGACGCTCATCGTGCCAGAGTATCGGCGAACGCCCGATCAGGTAAAACGGCCCCGCTGTGCTGCGCCTCGCTATGCCGACGCCGCGGGACGCCGCTGATCGATGATGCGGCCCAGTTCCTGCAGCAACAACGGCTTGGTCATCACCAGTTCTTCGATGTTCTCGCGGTCGATGACCACCGCGGTCACTTCCTCCACGGCGTACGCGTCGAACAGACTGGGTTGCCGGGTCAGCGTGGTGACGCCGAGAAACGCACCGTGCCGCAGCGTGGCGTCGGGCCAGGCCGGGTCCGCACTGGTGAGCCGGACACTGCCCTCGGTCAGAAATGTCATCGCGGTCGGCACCTGGCCGGCCCGTTGCAGGGCCTCGTCCCTGCCGTAACGGACCAGCGAGGCGTACGGCTCTAGGGCCCGCTGGTCGTCCTCGGTCAACCGAAGCGCGGGTGCCACTACCGACCGCAGCGCCTCGGCCACTCGTTCCGGTGTCGAGAACACGTCCTCGGCTTCGTCCAGATGCAGTCCTGCCCGCCGGGCGGCATACCAAAGCCACCGCAGGAAGGTGGTCTGCGCCGCACCGTCGTCGGCCGGCGAGCCCAGCGCAACCGTGGTGCGGTACTGGCCACCACCGAGCGCCGCCGAAATCGGCGCCTCGCCGGTGGTTCGCATCGGCAGGGCGGTCGCAACCCGCGACAACAACGCGCACACCTGGTCTGGCGGATCCACGACGGCGAAGGTGGTCGTGATCGATACCCGGTGTGCACCGCCGGATCGACTGATGTTGGTGAACGAGGTTCCGGCCAGGACCGAGTTCGGCGTGACCTGCAGCCCATCAGCGGTGCTGATGTGCACCGCCCGCCAGTTCACTTCAACAACCCGGCCGCGCGCGGCAGGGGTGGAAAGCCAGTCACCGATCCGAAATGGCTGCTCGAACAGCATGAACAGGCCCGAGACGATCTGGCCGACCGAATTCTGCAACATCAGGCCGATGACCACCGACGTGACACCCAGTGCGGTGAACAGGCCGCCGATTCTGGCACCCCAGACATGGGACAGGATCAGCGCCAGACCCACACCGATCAGCAGGAATCGTGCGACATCGACGAAGATGGTCGGTATCCGGCTGCGCCAGGAGCCTTTTGGAGCGCTCTGGAAAAAGGTGACGTTGAGCCCGGACAGCAGCACCACCAGCACCACGAAGCCGAACGCGGTGTAGATGATCCGCAGCGTCGGATCGTGTCCCGGTACGCCAGCGACCTGCGCCAGCAACACCATCAATGCGCCCAGCGGCAACAGGTAATTGCGCGCCAGGGCCACCGGTCGGGCGAGATGGCTGCCTCTGCGCGCCAGCGCCACATGCGCTTCGGTGAGCAATACCAAGCCCACCGGGAGGCCGATCGCGACACCGACCGCCCAGTACAACCACGCCCCGAAGACGTTCACGGTGCCTCAGAAAATGTCGAAGCCAATCGCCAGGCCTGCTCCTCGGCATCACCAATCGTGAGGGTGCCGGCCAGCGAGAACTCCGCGGTGCCGTCCAGCATGTCGCGCACTCTGGCGGTGACGTAGATGCCGGATTCCGGTGTGACCCTGCGCAACTGATAGGCCAAGTTGACAGCAGAGCCCCACAGGTCATAGGTGACCCCGGATCGACCGACCAGACCGCTGACGACTTCGCCGGTGTTGACCCCGGCCCACAAGCTCAGCCGGTAACCGGTTTTGACGTCGAACCGATCAACGATGCGCTGCATCTCACACGCGAATTCGACGATACGGTGCACCCCGTCGAGCCTCGGGGTGGTCAAGCCACAACCCGCGAGATAGCCGTTGTACATGGTGCGAATTCGTTCGACCCCAACGGCTTCGGCCGCCGCGTCGAACTGTCTGACCAGATCGTCGACGGTTGTCACCAATTCGCTCGCGGAGAGCTCGGAGGACAGCTGGTCGATCCCATGCAGTTCGGCGTAGACGACGCTGACGTTGTGATGCTCTTCCGCGATGGCCTGCTCGCCGCCGCGATAACGCCGTACCACCGACTCCGGCATCAGCGACAGCAAAAGCTCATCGTTCTGTTTGCGCTGCTGATCGAGCAGCTCCTCCTTCGTGCGGAGGCTATAGCTCATGTCGTTGAATGCCTTGGTCAGTTCGCCGATCTCATCAGCGGTCCGGGCCGGGACCGCGGCGCTGTAGTCGCCTGCGCTGATCCGCTGGGCTGCGCCCTGCAGCCTGCGGATCGGCTGCAGGAAGAGTCGCGCGAGCAGCATGGCCAGAACGCAGATGGCGAAGATGACACCGGTGGTGGCCAGCACCACCCGCTTGCTGAAGGAAGTGACCGCGGCGTAGGCGTCGGAGTAGTCCCTGGTTGCCAGAATCGACCACTGCAGGTCCGAGTTGGGCACGGTCAGCGGTGCGTACGCGGTCAGTTCGCGGTTGCCCAGATAGGCATACCCGTTGGTCAGCGTGCCGGTCTGGCCACGCTGCGCGGCCTCTAGTCCCGGTCCGCCGACCGGCTGTACCAAAGTAGTGGTTCCCAGCCTCAGTGCGCGTTCCACCGTCGCCTCCGAGGTCCCCGCCGCCACCGCCTCCCGGCGATACCGCTGCGGATCCTCCAGGAACAGTCGCGAATCGGAGCGCATCAGGTGGTCCGGACCGGCCAGGTAGGTCTCGGTGGTGTCGCTGAGCCCGGCGGCCTCCCACTCACGGTCGGCGGTCATGATCCGATTGACTTTGGCGCTGGGCAGCGGCAAGGCCAACACGCCCTCGACCGCGCCCTTGGTGCCGACCGGAGACACCAGCCAGGCGGTGGGTGTGTCCAAGTTGGGTTGGTACGGCTGGTAATCGGTGATCCACACAAAATTGATCGCGTTGGCCGCCAACGCCTTGCGATAGGCGTCCCGCAGACCGGATTCGCGGTAGGGACCGGTGAGCACGTTGGTACCCAGGTCCACGCCCTTGTTGACCGAATAGACCACATTGCCTCGGGTGTCCAGAAGCAACGCATCCTGGTATTCGTTGAGTTGGACGATTTCCGCGAAAACGTTGTTGAACTGATCATTTGCGGCCGCCCAGGCACTGCCTTCACCGGAGTCGTCGGATTTTTTCGGGTCCGCGACAAAGCCTGCGGTGTAGCGGGCCTGCAGGTAACGCTGCGCGTTCGCCGTGGGCAGCAACGCGGCGATGTCCGGCTGCTCGCCGGTCCGTTTTCCCAGCGCCTTGGTGAAGTGGTCCTGGTAATAAGCCTCTATCGCCCCCTGCTGTTGGGGCGTGATTGCAACAGTTGCGAGCTCATCGAATCCAGCCGTAAATGACTTGAGTGCGGTAGCTGCGGTCACGCCCCCACTGAAAACGACTATGGAGTTGGTCAGCTCGGCGAACAAGCCAGTGACCGCACGGCGCTGCGCCTCCCGGGCCTGCACCAACTTGCTGGTGGCAGCGTGCTGCAATTCCTGTGCGCCATACTGAAACTCGACGAATCCAACCACTGCGACCGAGGCGACGCTGGTGATCAGCAGGATGAACATCAGCTTGGTCTGAATGCTGAGCCGAGACAGCAACCGCCAGTGCCGGCGCTCACCGCTCGCCGTGTCCACTGTCGACGCTGCCGAGTCCACCCGGCCGCTCCCTTCCCCGATTACCGGATGGTTCATCACCCTAGGGGATGCACGACATTCCGCGGTCGTGAATGCGAAGCTGGACTGCATGGCGACGCGAGTGTGCGTGGTGGGCAGCGTGAACACCGATGCCGTCTTTGCTGTGGCCGCGCTTCCGGCTCCGGGCGAGACGGTGCTGGCCACGGCGCGAAGCACCCACCCCGGCGGGAAGGGCGCCAACCAGGCGGTGGCCGCGGCACGGGCGGGGGCGCAGGTGCAGTTCGTGGGCGCGGTCGGTGACGACGATGCCGGGCTGCTGCTGCGCCGGCACCTGCAGAGCAACGGCGTCGGAACCGACGGCCTGATGACGACGCCCGGGCCCAGTGGCTCGGCGGTCATCACCGTGGACCCGTCCGGGGAGAACACCATCGTGGTGGCCCCCGGCGTCAACGGCGTCTGGACGCTGAATTCCGGCCAACGCGACCTGATCGCCGACTGCGACGTGCTGCTGATGCAGCTGGAGATTCCGATCCCGGTGGCCACCGCGGCGGCCGGGCTGGCCCACGCGAGCGGGCGGACGGTGATCCTCAACGTGTCCCCGCCGGCCACGGACGTGGCGGGGCTCATCGACCTGGTTGACGTCGCTGTGGTCAACGAATCCGAATCCGCGCGGTTTCACCACGAGGTGGCGCACCGGGTGGTCACCCTCGGCGCGCGCGGGGCGCGCTACACCGGGGCCGACGGCACCGCCCAGGTGCCCGCACCGGTGGTCGATGCCATCGACTCCTCGGGCGCGGGCGATGTCTTCGCCGGAGTGCTGGCGGCCGAATGGCCGGGCGGCATCGCGCACGCATTGCGGCGCGCCTGCGTGGCAGGGGCGTTGGCCACGCTGGTGGCCGGTGCCGGGGACTGCGCCCCGAGCGCCGAGGCGATCAGCACAGCGTCGGATGCGTTCAGACTCCGACGTTGAAACCCAGGTCGACGTCGGATGCGGCCTGCCCGCCCCGGATGCCCCAGTTGTCCCGATCCACCTCATGCAGGGTGATCATCACGTGGTCGGCGGGAATGCCCAGCCCGACAAGGTTTTCGACGATCCCGGCATAAAGCAGGCGCTTGGCCTCAAGTGACCGGCCAGAGAAGCAGTCTATCGAGATCAGGGTGCGGAATTCGGGCTTCGCGAGCTGCGCTGGAACCGCAAACCGATGCGGCTCGTGCACGACCAGCCGCACGTTCTTGTCCTTGGCCGGGATCTGGAAAGCGGTCACGAGCGCACCGTGGACGGCATCGATGATCGCGACTTCCTCGGCCGGCTCGTAATGGCGGCGGACTTCGATCAGGACGGTGGGCATGATTCACACCCTGCCAGACGATCAGTCCCGTTTGGCCCGCACCCACTGGATGGTGCCGAAGTTCTTGACCCGCACGCCGGTGAGACCTTGGAGTTCAAGGGTGTCGGCGATCTCGTCGTCGTCAAACACCCGCGCACCGGCCTTGGGCAGCACCTGCCATAACCGCGAGGCTGATCCGGCGGTGGGCACCATCAGTGCGATGCGCCCGCCGGGCTTGAGCACCCGCGCCATCTCGCTCAGTGCGGCCACCGGATCGGGGATCAGCTGCAGGACAGCGATCGAGACGACAGCATCAACGCATCTGTCGCGCAGCGGGAGTTGCTGGGCGTCAGCGCGCAGGAAGCCGGTCTGGGCGCCGGCCTGCACCCGTACCGCCCGGGCCAGCATCGGTTCTGAGATATCGACGCCCAACGCCAAGCCATCGGGGCCGACGGCCTGGGCCAGTGAGGTGGTGATGCTGCCCGGCCCACAGCCGACGTCCAGCGCCACCCCGCCCGCCGGGATCTCCAGCCAGTCGATCGGGTGCTGCCAGGCCTCGAGCAGTCGGCGGGCCACCGATTGGGCATTGTCGTAGAACATCGACCCGAACGTTGAGGCCCACAGCCGCTGGATGGCGCCGGTGTTTTGCTGCGCGGACCGCTCCCCTGCCCCGTCGAGCAGGTCGAGATAACCGCGGCTCACCTGCGGATCGGAGGGCGGATCGCTGAGCAGGGTCATGGCCCGCTGCAACGCCGGCGACAACGGAAACCTTCGAATGTCGGCCATCCTCGGTGCTCCTCCCTACCCCTGCGGAATCTCCCGTTCGATCTCGTCGAGCCAGACCCGCGCCGACATGTCCGACGGGGCCCGCCATTCTCCCCGCGGCGACAGCGAACCGCCGTGGGACACCTTCGGCCCGTTCGGCAGCGCCGAGCGTTTGAACTGACTGAACGAATAGAACCGCTGCACAAAGACTTTCAGCCACTGCCGAATATCCGCCAGCGAATAGGCCTGGCGTTTGTCCGCCGGATATCCGGGCGGCCAGGAACCCGCTTCCACGTCATGCCAGGCGTGCCAGGCCAAGAACGCGGTCTTGGCAGGCGTGAATCCGTACCGCAGCGCCTGAAACAGCGCGAAGTCCTGCAGCGAGTACGGGCCAACCTTGTCCTCGCTGCGCTGAATCTCTTCACCGTCAGCCGCCGGGACCAGTTCCGGGCTGATCTCAGTGTTGAGCACCGAGGCCAGCACCGCGCACACGTCGGTGTCGAACTCACCGGAGTTGATCACCCACCGGATCAGGTGCTGGATCAGCGTTTTGGGCACACCACCGTTGACGTTGTAGTGCGACATCTGATCGCCCACCCCGTAGGTGGACCAGCCCAGCGCCAGCTCGGACAGGTCACCGGTGCCCAGCACGATGCCGCCGTTCTGGTTGGCGATCCGGAACAGATAGTCGGTGCGCAGGCCGGCTTGGACGTTCTCGAACGTCACGTCGTAGACGGCTTCGCCGCGGGCGAACGGGTGCCCGAGCTCGGACAGCATCAGTTTCGCGGTCTCGCGGATATCGATCTCCGCGAACGTCACTCCCAGCGCCTTGCTCAGCGCGGCGGCGTTGGCCTTGGTGCGCTCACCGGTGGCAAAACCGGGCAGGGTGAACGCGAGAATGTCACTGCGCGGCCGGTTTTCCCGGTCCATCGCCCGAGCCGCGACGATCAGTGCATGGGTCGAATCCAGTCCGCCGGAGACCCCGATGACCACCTTGGGACAATTCAACGCGCGCAGCCGCTGCTCCAGGCCAGAAACCTGGATGTTGTAGGCCTCGTAACAATCCTGTTGCAAGCGCTGCGGATTCGACGGCACGAACGGGAATCGTTCGACCACCCGACGCAAGCCGATGTCCCCGGCCGGCGGGTCCAGAACGAACTCCACCCGCCGGAACGCCTGCACCGCGTCCCGGTGGTGGCGGCGGTTGTCGTCGAATGTGCCCATGCGCAGCCGCTCCGAGCGCAGCAGCCCCAGGTCGACGTCGGCGACCGATCGGCGCGGGCCGTTGGGGAACCGTTCGCTGTCGTCGAGCAGCGTGCCGTTCTCCCAGATCATGGTCTGGCCGTCCCAGGCGAGGTCGGTGGTCGACTCCCCCTCGCCCGCGGCGGCGTAGACGTATGCGGCCAGGCATCGTGCCGAGGCCGACCGGGCCAGCAGGCAGCGGTCCTCGGCACGCCCGACGGTGATCGGACTGCCGGACAGGTTGGCCAGCACCGTCGCGCCGGCCAGCGCGGCCTGGGCACTGGGCGGCACCGGGACGAACATGTCCTCGCACACCTCGGCGTGCAGCACGAACCCAGGGAGATCGGTCGCGGCGAACAGCAGGTCCGGCCCGAACGGGATCTCTACCCCACCCAGCCGAATGAGTCCGCGTTCGTCGGCGCCGGCGGCCAGCTGGCGGCCCTCGTAGAACTCCCGGTAGGTGGGCAGGTAGGACTTCGGCGCGACGCCGAGGATTCGCCCGCGGTGGATGACGACCGCGGTGTTGTAGATGCGGTGCGCATAGCGCAGTGGCGCCCCCACTACCAAGACCGGCAGCAGCTCCGTGGACGCCGCGACCACGTCGAGCAGGGCCGCCTCGACGGCACTGAGCAGGCTGTCCTGCTGCACGATGTCGTCAATGGAGTATCCCGACAGGGTGAGTTCGGGAAATACGGCCAGCGCCACGCCGTCGTTGTGGCATTCGCGCGCCAGCTGTAGCACCGACTCGGCGTTGGCGGGCGGGTCCGCAAGCGTCGTGCGGTGCGTGCAGGCGGCAACCCGCGCGAACCCATGGCGGTAGGCGTTGTAGAAGTCCCCTGAATGCTCCATTGCCCCCATTGTCGCCTGGACTGTGTCAACGTGCAGCTTTCGGGTATCACCAGGGCATGACCGATACCGCGGTGGTCGTGATCGACATGCTCAACGCCTACCGTCACACCGACGCCGAACAACTGGCCGACAACGTCGCGCAGATCGTCGAACCACTGGCCGACCTGGTGGAACGCAGCCGGGCCGCCGAGGATATCGACCTGATCTACGTCAACGACAACTACGGCGACTTCACCGCTGGATTCGCCCAGATCGCCGCGTCGGCGCTGAATGGCAGCAGACCGGAATTGGTTCGGCCCGTCGCCCCCGTGGCCGGCGACCGGTTGATGACCAAGGTGCGACACAGCGCCTTCTATTCCACCCCGCTGGAGTACCTGCTGGGCCGGCTCGGCACCCGACGGTTGATCCTGGCCGGCCAGGTCACCGAGCAATGCATCCTCTACACCGCCCTGGACGCTTATGTACGGCACCTTCCGGTGGTGATACCGGTCGACGCCGTCGCCCACATCGACGCCGAACTGGGTTCCGCCGCGCTGGAGATGATGTGCCGCAACATGGCTGCCGAGAGGTCGACCGCCGCGAAGTGCTTACGCTAGCGGCATGGGCGGAACCGAGCCGACGGTCTGCGACCTGCTCACACTGCTTGCGGGCCGGCGGTTCGCGGTGCTCAGCGGTGCCGGCATCTCCACCGATTCGGGCATTCCGGACTACCGCGGCCCGGACTCGCCGCCGAGCAACCCGATGACCATCGCCCAGTTCACCGGCGACCCGGTATTTCGGCAACGGTATTGGGCTCGCAACCACATCGGCTGGCGCCACATGGCCGACACCGCACCCAACATCGGGCACTTGGGCGTGGCCGCGCTGGAAGCGGCGGGGGTGGTGACCGGAGTGATCACCCAGAACGTCGATCTGCTGCACACCAAAGCAGGGTGCCGACACGTGGTGAATCTGCACGGCAGCTACGCGACGGTGGTCTGCTTGAGCTGTCGGCAATCTTTGAGCCGAGCGTCGCTGGACGAGCAGCTTGAGCAGCTCAACCCCGGCTTCATCGACCGGGTGGGGAGGCTCGGCGGTATCGCCGTGGCGCCCGACGCGGACGCCGTCGTCACCGACACCGCGTCGTTCCGCTTCGTCGACTGCCGGCACTGCGGCGGATTGCTCAAGCCCGACATCGTCTACTTCGGTGAAAGCGTCCCCAAAGATCGCGTCGCCCAGGCCTATTCGATGGTCGACGGCGCAGAGGCATTGCTGGTGGCAGGTTCGTCGCTGACGGTGTACTCCGGCTACCGGTTTGTTCGCCACGCCGCCGCACGCGGTATCCCGGTCGCGATCGTCAACCGCGGCCCCACCCGCGGCGATGAGTTGGCCGACGTCAAGATCGACGGCGGTTGTTCGCCGACGCTGGCGTTGCTGGCTTCGGAGCTGGCCTACGAAATTTCGTCTCGGTAATCCGTCGGTAGCGGCACACAATCGCTGCGATATCCGGCACGATGCTCGGGTGACAAAGCAGCGGCTTACCCCCGACCAGCGCAACTCGTTCCTCGCTGCCGTGTTGGGCTGGTCGATGGATGCGTTCGACTACTTCATCGTGGTGTTCGTCTACGCCGACATCGCCAAGACCTTCGGCCACACCAAGACTGAGGTCGCGTTTTTGACCACCGCCACGCTGGTGATGCGCCCGCTCGGGGCGCTGCTGTTCGGCCTGTGGGCCGACCGGGTCGGCAGGCGAATACCGCTGATGGTGAACGTGATCTTCTACTCGACGGTGGGGTTCTTGTGCGCGTTCGCACCCACCTTCACCGTGCTGGTGATTCTGCGTCTGCTCTACGGGATCGGGATGGGCGGCGAATGGGGGCTGGGTGCCGCGCTCGCCATGGAGAAGATCCCGCCCGAGCGCCGCGGGTTTTTCTCCGGGCTGCTGCAGGAGGGTTATCTGTTCGGCTACCTGGCCGCCACCCTGGCCTCGCTCCTGGTGAACGACGTGCTCGGGTTGTCCTGGCGCTGGCTGTTCGGGCTCTCGATCCTGCCGGCCATGGTCAGCCTGCTGATCCGCTACCGGGTGACGGAGTCGGAGATCTGGCAGGCCACCCAGGATCGGATGCGGCTGACCCACACCAAGATTCGCGACGTGTTCACCGACGCCAAGGTGATCCGCCGATTCTGCTACCTGGTGTTGCTGATGACGGCGTTCAACTGGATGAGCCACGGCACCCACGACATCTACCCGACATTTCTGACCTCACCCGACGGGGCGGGCCTGTCCCATGTCACGGCCAAGTGGATCGCGGTGATCTACAACATCGGCGGGATCATCGGCGGGCTGGTCTTCGGCTCGCTGTCACAGCGGATGGGCCGGCGCTACGCGATCATCTGGGCCGCGGTGATGGGTTTGCCGATCGTGCCGCTGTTCGCGTTGTCGCACACCGCGGGCATGCTGTGCCTGGGCTCGTTCCTGATCCAGATCTGCGTGCAGGGCGCCTGGGGCGTGATCCCGGCGCACCTGACCGAGATGTCGCCGGATGCGATCCGCGGTTTCTATCCGGGCGTGACCTACCAGCTGGGCAACCTCTTCGCGGCGTTCAACCTGCCGATCCAGGAGCACTTGGCAGCCGCCCACGGCTACCCTTACGCCCTGGTGGTCACGCTGGTGCCGACGCTGCTCGCCGTCATCGTGCTGACCGCGATCGGCAAGGACGCCACCGGCCGGCAGTTCGGCCTGGCCGAGCCTGGACCAGCCGGGTCAGAACGTGCAAGTCATGGCACGGATCCCGTGAATGAAGCTGCCCGCTAAGTACTCCGGATCGCCGGCCTCGATGCCCGGAAGTCGATGGAGCAACTCTCCGAAGAGGGCACGTAGCTGGGCCCGCGCCACATGGGTCCCCAGACAGTAGTGCTGCCCGCCGCCGCCGAAGCCCAGATGCGGATTGGGGTCGCGGCTCAGATCCAGGCGATCGGGGTGGTCGAACACCTGCGCATCCCAGTTGCCTGACGCATAGAACATGGCCACCTTGTCGCCGGCCCGAATGGTCTGGCCGCCGAGTTCGTAATCGGTTGCGGCGGTGCGGCGGAAGGTCATCACCGGTGTCGCGTAACGGATGAATTCCTCTACCGCGGTTCCGATGCGGCGGTCGAAATCCTCCAGCAGCCAGGCCCGTTGCTCGGGAAAGTCGGTGAGCGCCCGCAGGGCATGACTGGCGGTCTGGCGGGTGGTGTCGTTGCCGGCCACCGACAGCAGCACGAAGTAGGCGGACACCTCGGCGTCGGTGAGTCGGTCGCCGTCGACCTCGGCGTTGACCAGGCTGCTGAACAGGTCGTCACCGGGAGTCTCGCGGCGTTGCGCGGCCAGCGCGGCGGCGACCTGATGCAGGTACATGATGTTCTCGCCCATCACCGCCAGCGGGTCGCGTCCGGCGAGGAACACCGGGTCGTTGGTCGATACCAGGGCATCGGCGGCATGGGCTACCTGTGCACGCTCGGAATCCGGAACGCCGACCATGTCTGCCAGCGTGCGCAGCGGCAGTTCCTTGGCGCAGTACTCGACGAAGTCGGCTCCACTGCCGGCGTCCTTGAGTTCGTCGACGATGGCCGTGGCGCTGGCCTGTATCGAGTCCTCGATGCGCCTGATCTGGCGGGGAGTGAACGCCGCGGTGGCCAGTTTGCGCAGTTTGGTGTGCCGGGGCGGGTCCATGGCCAAGAAGGACTGCGTGGTCTCCAGCAACTCCTCGGGGAAGTTCTCGAACTGCACGCCCTTTCCAGACAGGAACACCTCGTTGGTGCGACTCACCTCGACGATGTCGGCGTGGCGGGTAACCGCCCAATATCCGGCATCGTCGGGGTCGTTGAGCATGGCGTCCTGCACCGGGGGGTGCCAGCTCACCGGACGCTCGGCCCGTAGCACCGCGAACGAGCGCTCCCGCTCGGCAGCGGTGCTGGACCAGAACGCGCGCGAGGACAGGTCGACCGCGTCGTAGCTGCGCAGCGCGGCGGATGGTGCGGTCACGAGGCCTCCTCGGCGTATGGTCCCGGTCACACCGGGCTCGAACCGACAGTAGGTCTAGACAGAGTGTCTAGTCAAGACGTCGACCTTGCCGTTACGCTCACCGGTGTGGCTTCTGTGACCCGCAAGCCCCCCACCAGCCGCCAGGAGCGGCGCGAGGAGATCGAACGGCATCTCCTCGACGCCACCGAGCGACTGATGAGCGCCGGCGCCAGCTTCACCGAACTGAGCGTGGACCGCCTCGCGACCGAGGCCGGCATCTCGCGCGCCAGCTTCTACATCTACTTCGAAGACAAGGGACATTTGTTGCGCCGGCTCGCCGGCCAGGTATTCGGCGATCTCGCCGTGGGGGCCGAGCGGTGGTGGGGCGTGGCGCAGCGCCACGATCCCGACGATGTCCGCGCCGCGATGGCCTCGATCATCGCCAACTATCGGCGGCATCAACCGCTGCTGATCGCGCTCAGCGAGATGGCCGGCTACGACCCGCTGGTGGGCGCCACCTACCGCGACTTGCTCACCGGCATCTCGGGCCGGGTGGCCCAGGTCATCGAAGACGGCCAGGCCGACGGCTCCATTCGCAGCGAGCTGCCCGTTGCCGCGACCGCAAGCGCGCTCACCTGGATGGTGGAGCGGGCCTGCCAGCAGAACCTGCCGGTTCGCGACGCGGACTACGATTCCGAGCTCGCCACCGCACTGACTGAAATCGTTTGGGGCGCACTATATCTCAAGACCACCGGTCAGTAGCTCCAGGCCGAGCGGTCATAACTGCGCTCGATCCGCAGACGCCTCATACGCCGGGTGGGACAGAACCCGTAGGTGAGGTTGCCGCGCCTGACCCAGATGTTGTCGGGGCTCTCAAGGTTGACCCGGAAATAGTTGTTGTGCACGGTCAGCAGGCCCAGCAGAGCGTTCCTGACGGCCAGCGAGTCGACCTGTGCGGCAGGCAGGTTGGGAAAGTCGGCCATCCCGTCGTATTGGCGACACAGGTCCGTCACCGCGAACGGAGTGTTCCCCGGCACGCCGACGCCGCCGTAGTCGGGCAGCTTCATGAACGTGACCAGCTTCGGGTCGGCCCGATAGATGCCGTGAAACGGCTGCTCGGGGTTGGCCAGCAGCAGAAACGACACCTTGTCGGTCGGGACCGACGACGTCGGTCCCTTCTCACGCAACCACTTGCAGGCGACCTGCGCCCCCATGCTCACGGCATAGACAAGTACGTCGTCGGCATCGGGTGAGGCCTTGAAGTGGGCGGTCAGCATGTCGTCAAGGGCTTGCGCACCGCGCCGCACCGCGTCGACCGCCGGGACGTAGCGCAGGCCGTCGAAGTAGGTGTTGGGGTACTTGACGTTTCTGACGGTCTTGCCCTTGGTGACCGCGCCGCGGCACATGAACCGCAGAAACCCGCTCCAGCCCGCCCCGTCGATGGTGAATACGGTGGCCATGCGGACGAGGCGCTAGACCGCGACCAGGTCGTCGGCGTGCACGACCGGACGACGGGCATCCGGTGCCAGCTCGGCGGTGGAATGGCCGATCATGGCGTCCAGCTCGGCGGCGTCGTAGCCGACCACGCCGCGGGCCACCACTGATCCGTCCGGGCCACACAGTTCGACCACGTCGCCGCCGTAGAACCTGCCCGAAACCGCGGTGATCCCGGCAGGCAGCAGGGAGCGTCGACGATCCAGCACCGCCTGAACGGCCCCGGCGTCCAGCGTCAACATCCCGGCCGCGTCGGCGGCGTGGCGCATCCAGAACTTGCGCGCCGACAACCGTTGCGCCCGGGGCGCGAAGACGGTGCCCACCGATGCATCCGAAAGGGCGGCAGCGGCTTCACCGGCCGCGGCCAGCAACACCGGCACTCCCGCATCGGCGGCCAGCAGTGCCGACGACAGCTTCGACACCATGCCGCCGGTGCCCAGGTGACTGCCCTCGCTGGCAACCACATCGGCGAGGTCATCCGGCCCCGAGACCTCGGAAACCAGGCGGGCCGGGCCCTTGCGGGGATCGGAGTCATAAAGGCCATCGATGTCGGAGAGCAGCACCAGTGCGTCGGCGCCCACCAGGTGCGCCACCAGTGCCGAGAGCCGGTCGTTGTCCCCGAATCGGATCTCGCTGGTGGCAACCGTGTCGTTCTCGTTGACGATCGCCACCGCGTGCAATGCCCGCAGCCGGTCCAGGGTGCGGGCGGCGTTGGTGTGCGACACCCGCATCGAAACGTCCTGAGCGGTCAGCAACACCTGCCCCACCGTGCGTCCGAACCGGCCGAAAGCGGCGCTCCACGCATTGACCAACGCCACCTGACCCACACTGGCTGCGGCCTGTTTGGTGGCCAGATCGGTTGGCCGCTTGGACAACCCGAGCGGCTCCAGGCCGGCGGCGATAGCCCCCGAGGACACGATCGTCACGTCTGAGCCGGCCTTCATTCGGGCCTCGATCGCCTCGGCCAGCCCGGCTAGCCGGGCCGCGTCGAACATGCCGGACTCGGTGGTCAGTGCGGTGGTGCCGATCTTGACCACGACGGTGCGTGCGGCGCGAATCGCTTCGCGCGCAGCACTGCCGGTCACTCGTCCTCCGAATGCTCTCGGCGCTGCTTGCGTGCCACCTTGCGCTCGGCGGCACCGACTCGGTCGGTGCGCTCCAGGCGGGTGTCAGTGCCGCGGCCGGACAGCGTGATGTCCACCCCGGCCTGCGTAGCCGGCTCCCAGTCGAAGGTCATATCCCCGATAGTCACCGCACAGCCCGGTTTGGCGCCGCGCTTCAGCAGTTCGTCCTCGACCCCGAGTCGAGCCAGCCGGTCGCCCAGGTAGCCGACCGCCTCGTCGTTGTCGAAGTTGGTCTGGTGTACCCAGCGCTCGGGTTGTGTACCGCGCACAAGGAAACCGCCGTCGCCGTCGGGTTCCACGGTGAACCCGGTCTCGCCCGCGCGCACGGGACGGATCACCGGGCGTCGCGCCACCGGCTCCGGTTGCGCCGCGCGATACGCCGACACCATGTCGGCCAGGGCAAACGTCAACGGCCGCAAGCCGGCACGACTCACCGTGGAGACCATGAACACCGGCCAGCCGCGCTCGGCCGCGATGTCGTCACGGACGAACTCCGCCATCTCCAGCGCCTCGGGCACGTCGATCTTGTTGAGCACCACTGCCCGCGGCCGGTCGACCAGGTCGCCCAGCGTCGAATCCCCTTGCATGGTCGGGGTATAGGCGGCCAATTCGGCTTCGATCGCTTCGATGTCAGAGAGCGGGTCACGCCCCGGCTCAGCGGTCGCGCAGTCTACGACGTGCACCAGCACGGCGCAGCGTTCGATGTGCCGCAGAAAGTCCAAGCCCAGTCCGCGACCGGTCGAAGCACCAGGAATGAGGCCGGGCACATCGGCTGCGGTGAAGGTGTTCTCGCCGGCCGAAACCACGCCCAGGTTGGGCGCCAACGTGGTGAACGGATAGTCGGCGATCTTCGGCTTGGCCGCCGAGATCACTGACACCAGAGCGGATTTGCCCGCGGAGGGGAATCCGATCAGCCCGACGTCGGCGACGGTCTTGAGTTCCAGGGTGAGGTCGCGGGTCTCGCCCTTCTCCCCCAGCAACGCGAAGCCGGGCGCCTTGCGGGCGCGCGACACCAGGGCCGCGTTGCCCAACCCACCTCGCCCGCCGGCGGCTGCCTCGAAGCGGGCACCCGTGCCTACCAGGTCTGCCAGCAGCCGCCCGTGCTCGTCGAGCACGACCGTGCCGTCGGGAACCTTGATCTCCAGGTCGGCGCCGAAAGCGCCGTCCTTGTTGTTGCCCTGGCCCTGCTTGCCGGACGCGGCGTCGATGTGCGGCCGAAAGTGAAAGTCCAGCAGGGTGTGTACCTGGGGGTCGACGACCAGCACGACGCTGCCACCGCGGCCGCCATTGCCACCGTCGGGACCACCGAGCGGTTTGAACTTCTCTCGGTGAATCGAGGCGCAGCCGTTGCCCCCGTCGCCGGCGCGCACATGGATGACAACGCGGTCGACGAACCGGGACATGGCGTTACTACCTATCCGGCGCCGAACGGCGCCCAGTTACGCCGGCGACTAGTCGCGGGCGACAGGCACGATGTTGATGAGCTTGCGGCCGCGCTTCAAACCGAATTCGACCGCACCGGGTGCCGTGGCGAACAGGGTGTCGTCGCCGCCGCGCCCGACGTTGACGCCGGGGTGGAAGTGAGTACCGCGCTGGCGGACCAGGATCTCGCCGGCCTTGACGACCTGGCCGCCGAACCGCTTGACGCCGAGTCGCTGGGCGTTTGAGTCGCGCCCGTTACGTGAGCTGGAAGCGCCCTTTTTGTGTGCCATCTCGCTGCCTCCTGCTACTTGATTCCGGTGACCTTGAGCACGGTCAGCTGCTGACGGTGACCCTGCCGCTTGTGGTAGCCGGTCTTGTTCTTGAACTTGTGGATGCGGATCTTGGGGCCCTTGGTGTGCTCCAGGACCTCTCCGGTGACCGCGACCTTCGCCAGCTTGGCAGCGTCGGTGGTGACGGTGGCACCGTCAACGACCAGCGCGACCGGCAGCGAGACCGACGATCCCGGCTCGGACTCGATCTTCTCGACCTTGAGCACGTCACCAACGGCAACCTTGTACTGCTTGCCGCCGGTTTTGACGATTGCGTACGTCGCCATCGTTGGTTTCTACCTCTGCTTCTCGGGCGCGCACGCCATCGGGACTTGCGCAGGTGTCTGGGTTTCTGTCCGCCGAGCTGTGGTTATTCCCGCCTGGCGACAACTGGTCAAGGGTACGTGACCAGCGGCTAAGGGGTCAAACCGGCACGGCCTTAGATCGGTGGTCCGGCAGGTCGGGCCGCTGCACGCCGACGCCGGGGACGCTCGGCCACTGCAACTTCCACCTCGGGCTCGTCAAAGTCCTCGGCGTCTTCTGCATCGTCGGAGTCGTCGTCGGACTCATCCGACTCATCGATGACATCCAGGTCGTCGTCGAAGTCTTCGTCGTCATCGTCGTCGAGATCGACTTCGTCGGCGTCTTCGTCTTCGTCTTCATCGAGGTCGACTTCGTCGACGTCCTCATCGTCGTCGTCGGCGTCATCGTCGTCGGCGTCATCGTCGTCGGCGTCGTCCTCGGCGAGGTCCTCATCGGCCACGTCGGACTCCGGTGCCTCCTGAGCGACGTCGCCGCCCTCGGCCTCCTCGGTGCCTTCGGCGCCCTCTTCGGTGAGGTCCACCAAGAGCTCGTCGGCGTCGGGCACAGTCTCGTGCTCGTCGTCCGACTCATCGTGCCGGTCGGTGGCCGCAGCCATCGCCTTGAACATCGGGTGATCACCGGGCGTGTGCACCGGAACCTTGGTGACCGGCGGCTCATCGACCTTCGGCTTCTTCGAGCGCTTGCTGCGGCGGCTGCTGCTGGTGCTGCCACTGCCGCCCGATTCCGTCTTGCGTCCCGGCGCGGCCGAGTCCACTGGGTCGGCGTGCAGCACAATGCCCCGCCCGGCGCAGTGCTGACACGAGGTCGAGAACGCCTCGATCAGCCCGGTCCCCAGGCGTTTGCGAGTCAGCTGCACCAGCCCCAGCGACGTCACCTCCGAAACCTGGTGGCGGGTTCGGTCGCGGCCCAGCGCCTCGGTCAGCCGACGCAGCACCAGGTCCCGGTTGGACTCCAGCACCATGTCGATGAAGTCGATGACGATGATGCCGCCGATGTCACGCAGGCGAAGCTGCCGGACGATCTCTTCGGCGGCTTCCAAGTTGTTCTTGGTCACCGTCTCCTCGAGGTTGCCCCCGGAGCCGGTGAACTTGCCGGTGTTGACGTCGACCACGGTCATCGCCTCGGTGCGGTCGATGACCAGCGTGCCGCCCGAAGGCAGCCAGACTTTGCGGTCCAGCGCCTTGGCCAGCTGCTCGTCGATGCGGTGCACGGCGAACACGTCCGGACCGGTCTGCCCCTCCGGGCCTGAGGGGGCTTGGTAGCGGGTCAGCTTGGACACCAGCTCGGGGGCCACCGAGCCCACGTAATCGTTGATCGTGGCCCAAGCGTCGTCACCGGAGACCACCAACTCGGAGAAGTCCTCGTTGAACAGGTCTCGGATCACCTTGACCAGCACGTCGGGTTCTTCGTAGAGCGCCACTGCGGCCCCGGCGGCTTTCCCCTTGGTCTCGGCCGCGGTGGCCTCGATCTGGGTCCAGCGTTCCTGGAGACGTTCGACATCGGAGCGGATGTCGGATTCCTTGACACCCTCCGACGCGGTGCGGATGATCACGCCGGCGTCGGCGGGGACCACCTCGCGCAGGATCTCCTTGAGCCGCTGACGTTCGGTGTCGGGCAGCTTGCGGCTGATGCCGGTCGACGACGCGCCAGGCACGTAGACCAGGTAGCGACCGGCCAGCGACACCTGGGTGGTCAGCCGGGCGCCCTTGTGTCCGATGGGGTCCTTGCTGACCTGCACCACGACATAGTCGCCGGGTTTGAGCGCCTGTTCGATCTTGCGGTTGGCGCCACCGAGGCCGGCAGCTTCCCAGTTCACCTCACCGGCGTAGAGCACGCCGTTGCGGCCCCGGCCGATGTCGACGAAGGCGGCCTCCATCGACGGCAGCACGTTCTGGACGATGCCCAGGTAGACGTTGCCCACCAGGGAGGTCGACGCGGCAGACGTCACGAAATGCTCGACCATCACGCCGTCTTCGAGCACGGCGATCTGGGTGTAGCGGGCGCCCTGGTGCGGCGGTTCGGTCCGGACCCGGTCGCGAACCACCATCCGGCGTACGACGGCCTCGCGGCGGGCCAGGAACTCGGCCTCGCTCAGAATCGGCGGGCGGCGGCGCCCGGCGTCACGCCCGTCGCGACGGCGCTGCCGTTTGGCCTCCAGCCGGGTCGAGCCGGTGATGCCCTGGATCTCGTCGTCGCCGGTGCCGCGGTCGCTCTTGGCGGACCGGCTGGTTTTGGCGCGCGGGGCCCGTTCGTGAACGACGGTGTTGGGCGGGTCGTCCGACGATCCGGCGTCCTCTTCCTCACCGGCCCCGGCCTTGCGCCGACGGCGGCGGCGACGGCGACGGTTGCCCGCGTCGTCGGCCGAACCGCCCTCATCATCGGCGGCGTCCTCGGCGTCGCCGGCCTCCTCCGATTCCGCGCCGGAGTCGTCGTCTTCGGTCTCGTCGTCGCCGTCCTCGGCTACCGCGCCCTCAGACCCGCGGCCCCGGCCGCGGCCACGGCGACCACGGCGGCGCCGCCGGTTGGCGGGCCGATCACCGTTCTCGTCATCGGTGTCAGCATCGGCGTCGGAGCCGCCGAGGTCCTCGTCGTCATAGTCGTCCGAGTCGTCGTCTTTATCCGCTGGGACGTCGCGGGGCACCGGGCGCTCGAAGGCGACCGGCTGGGGAGCGACGAACAACGGCATGTAATCAGCCCGCACGGCGGTCGGCTCCGGTGCCGTCTCGAGCAGCAGCCGAGACTCCGGCTCGTCGGGGACCTCGCCGGCCACCTCGGCCTCGCCGGCCTCCTGGAACAACCCGGTGACCGCGGGCTCGGCGAACGAATCCAGCAGGTCGCGGACCCGCACCGCCTCGACACGATCCACGCTGGAGTGGGCGCTGCGTGCCCGGCCATCCAGCTCGGTCAGCGCATCCAGGACCCGCCGGCTGGTGGTGCCCAGAACCCGCGCCAGCGAGTGCACCCGCAGTCGATCGGGCAACTCTTCGCGCTCGACCGGCGCTGCCGGTGCCTCTGAGTCAGGGCCTTTAAATAGAGAGGGGTCTGCCACGTACGTCTCCTCAAGCCCCCGGGCGCGTCGTTGCGACGCGGCCACGCGAGGACTTCTCGTTATGGGCCCGGCTCACTTCTCCGGGCTTGTGGTGGTCTCGCTCCGAGGGGCTCGGGTTGAACCGACTCGGTGCCTGGCTGAATGAAAACCGGCGATCGGCGCCGCATCACATATCGCGACCGTCGCACTCGCCGAAGTCTTCATTCGGGTGTCGGACACCGGTCCGGTGACGTTCACCCGTTAGTCAGTATCCCACACAATCCACAGGGGCCGGACGAAAGGCACTAACTTCCGGCGTCAGGCCAGTGTCATCGGGGCCGTCGGCGCCGACGGCTTCAAGTCGGGAAACCACAGCGCGATCTCACGCTCGGCCGACTCCGGCGAGTCCGAGCCGTGCACCAGGTTGTACTGGGTCTCCAGACCGAAGTCGCCACGGATGGTGCCCGGGGTGGCCTTGGCCACCGGGTCAGTACCACCGGCGAGCTGCCGAAATGCCTCGATCGCACGCGGTCCCTCGACCACAGCGGCGACCACGGGACCTGAGGTGATGAAGTCCAGCAGCGAAGCGAAGAACGCCTTGCCGTCGTGCTCGGCGTAGTGCTGCCGGGCCACGGCCTGCTGCACCGGCCGCAATTCCAGGGCCGCCAACGTCAGGCCCTTCTTCTCGATGCGGTTGATGATCTCGCCCACCAGCCGACGGTTCACGCCGTCCGGCTTGATCAGTACCAAAGTCCGCTCAGTCATGCAGCGCCGCTCCTCATCCATCGTTCCGCCCTGCGTCATCGCCAGCGGCACGGGCGATAGCGTACCGGCCCGTTAGCCGGTTCCGTCACGAGCGTCGCAACACCACGGCACGGAAATAGGCGATCAGTGCCCACGCCGCGGTGAACACCAGGCCCATGATGCCCACGCCCGGGTAAATCAAGAACCCCGCCACCAGCACCGGCTGGAGCGCCAGATTGGCCCAGATCGCCCAGCTGCGGCCCTGGATACCGGCGAACAGCAGCAGCACCAGCGCCAGGCCGAGCAGGTATGCCAGCGAGAACGGTGTCAGACCGCCTCCGACGACGCTGACCACCGGCAGAGCCAGCAGCACCGTGATGGCTTCGAGTATCAGCGTCGCGGCCATCACACCGCGAAAACCCCGCCACGGGTCAGGAGCGTCAGTCGGCTCGGTCATGCGGGATCCTTCCCGAACAGGGTGCGAGCGGCACCGGCAGTGACTACCGAGCCGGTGATGACGATCCCGGCCCCGGATGCCTCTCCCTCGGAGTCGTATTCGTCGACCAGCGCCGTAGCGGTTTCGATCGCGTCCTCGAGCGTCTCGGTGGTGACCACTCGGTCGTCACCGAACCACCGCGCTGCTGCCACCGTGAGGGTCTCGACATCCAGCGCGCGCGGAGAACCGTTATGGGTCACCACAATTCGATCGAACGCCGGCTCCAGGGCTGCCAAAATCCCGTCGACGTCTTTGTCCCCGAGCACGCTGAGGACGCCGACCAGATACCGGAAGTCGAAATCCTCGGCCAGGGCTTGGGCCAACACGGCGGCGCCGGCCGGGTTGTGTGCGGCGTCGATGAACACCGTGGGCGAGCTGCGCATCCGTTCCAGTCGGCCGGGGCTGCGTACCGCGGCGAAGCCCGCCTGGACGGTCTCGACATCGAGCTGCCGATCGGCGCCTGCCCCGAAGAACGCCTCCACCGCCGCCAGCGCCAGCACCGCGTTGTGGGCCTGATGCTCGCCGTGCAGCGGCAGAAAAATGTCGGAGTACACCCCGCCCAAGCCCTGCAGTTCCAGCACCTGACCGCCGACCGCGAGTTGGCGACTGCGCACCGCGAACTCCGAGGTCTCCCGCGCCACCGCGGCGTCGGCGCGCACGGACTGCGCCAGCAGCACCTCCATCACCTCGGGTACCTGACGGGCGATCACCGCCACGGTGTCGGCCAGTTCGTTCGACGAGCGGTGAATGATGCCGGCCTTCTCCGCGGCGATGCCGGCGATGTCGTCGCCCAGGTAGTCGACGTGGTCGATGCCGATCGGGGTTATGACGGCGACCGGAGCGTCCACGACGTTGGTGGCGTCCCAGCGACCGCCCATGCCGACTTCCACGATGGCGACGTCGACGGGGGCGTCGGCGAAGGCGGCGAACGCCATCCCGGTGAGCACCTCGAACTTGCTCATGGCCGGTCCCCCGTCTGCCTGCGAGGATGCGTCGACCATTTGCACAAAGGGCTCGATCTCGGCGTAGGTCTCCACATAGCGCGCCGGGCTGATCGGCTGGCCGTCGATCGCGATGCGCTCGACCGCCGACTGCAGATGCGGGCTGGTGGTGCGCCCGGTCCGGCGGCTGAATGCCGTCAGCAGCGCGTCGATCATCCGCACCACCGAGGTCTTGCCGTTAGTGCCGGCGACGTGGATGGACGGATAAGCGCGCTGCGGCGAGCCGAGTAGTTCCAGCAGGGCGTTGATGCGGGTCAGGCTCGGTTCGATCTTGGTCTCGCCCCAACGCTGATCGAGCAGGTGCTCAACCTGCAGCAGCGCCGCGATCTCGTCCGGGGTGGGCTCAGTGGTGCCGATCGGTTGATCGGTCACGCCAGGCCTGCCAGACGCGCGGTGATCCGCTCCACTTCGTCGCGGGCCAGTTGTTGGCGGGCCCGGATCTTCTCCACCACAGCCTCTGGCGCCTTGCCCAGGAATTCGTCGTTGCCCAGCTTTGCCGACGTGGCATCGAGGTCCTTACGCGCAGTGGCCAGGTCCTTTTCCAAGCGGCGGCGTTCGGCGACGACATCGACGGTCCCGGAGGTGTCCAGTTCGACGACAACGGTGCCGCGAGTCAATCGCACCTCGACGGTGGCCGACGGTGCGAAGTCCTCCCCCGGCTCGGTCAGCCAGGCCTGGGAGGCCACCGCTGCCACCTGGGTAGCCAGGTCGGCGTCGTCGATGCCGGTCAGCCGGGCCGAGACCTTCTGCCGGTCGCGGAGACCCTGGTCGCTGCGGAACCGGCGCACCTCGGTCACCAACTTCTGCATGTCGGTGATCCGTTGCGCGGCAACCTCGTCCAAGGCGATGCCCGAGGGGGCCGGCCAGTCCGCGATCACCAGCGACTCAGCGCCGGTGAGCTCCTGCCACAGGGTTTCGGTGACGAACGGGATCACCGGGTGCAACAGCCGCAATAGGTTGTCCAGCACCGCGGCGAGCACGGCCGTGGTGTGCGTCAGCCCCTGCCCCAGCTGGGTCTTGGCCAACTCGACGTACCAGTCGCAGAACTCGTCCCAGGCGAAGTGGTATAGCGCCTCGCAGGCCCGCCCGAACTCGTAGTCCTCGAATGCCGAATCCACTTCGGCACGAACCTCTTCCAAGCGACCCAGGATCCAGCGGTCGGCGTCGGTCAGCTCCTCGACCGCCGGCAGCGGTGCCGGCGAGGCGCCGTTCATCAGCGCGAACCGCGTCGCGTTGAACAGCTTGGTGACGAAGTTGCGCGACGCGCGGGCGTGGTCCTCACCGATCGACAGGTCACTGCCGGGGCCGGCGCCACGGGCCAGGGTGAACCGCAAGGCGTCGGCGCCGAACGTCTCCACCCAGTCCAGCGGGTCGATCCCGTTGCCCTTGGACTTGCTCATTTTGCGGCCGTGTTCGTCGCGGATCAGGCCGTGCAGGAACACATTGCGGAACGGAACCTTGCTTTCGGGCAACGCGGCGTCACCGCCGACGAAGGTGCCGAACATCATCATCCGGGCCACCCAGAAGAACAGGATGTCGTAGCCGGTCACCAAAACGCTTGTCGGATAGAACTTCTCCAGCTCGGGCGTGGCGTCCGGCCAGCCCATCGTGGAGAACGGCCACAACGCCGAGGAGAACCAGGTGTCCAGCACGTCGGGGTCCTGCTCCCAGCCCTCCGGCGGGGTCTCGTCCGGGCCGACACAGACCTTTTCGCCGTTGGGCCCGTGCCAGATCGGGATGCGGTGCCCCCACCACAGCTGCCGGGAGATGCACCAGTCGTGCATGTCATCGACCCAGCCGAACCAGCGCGGCTCCAGACTCTTCGGGTGGATGACGGTGTCGCCGTCTCGGACCGCGTCACCGGCGGCTTTGGCCAGCGAGGACACGTCGACCCACCACTGCATGGACAGCCGCGGTTCGATGACCTCGCCGCTGCGCTCGGAATGCCCGACGCTGTGCAGGTAGGGCCGCTTCTCGGCGACGATGCGGCCCTGCGCGGCCAGCGCCTCGCGCACCGCGACGCGCGCCTCCAAGCGGTCCATCCCGTCGAACTGTGTTCCGGTGCCGGTGATCCGGGCACGTTTATCCAGGATCGTCGGCATGTCCAGCTGGTGGCGCAGACCGATCTCGAAGTCGTTGGGATCGTGGGCGGGGGTGACTTTGACCGCGCCAGTGCCGAATTCGGGGTCGACGTGGGCGTCGGCGACCACGATGATCTGCCGGTCGGAGAACGGGTGCGCCAAGCTGGTCCCAACCAGGTTGCGGTACCGCTCATCGTCGGGGTGCACCGCGATCGCGGTGTCACCGAGCATGGTCTCCAGCCGAGTGGTGGCCACCACGATGTGGGGCTCGGTGTCATCGAGCGAGCCGTACCGGAATGACACCAGCTCGCCCTCGATGTCTTCGTACTTGACCTCGAGGTCGCTGATCGCGGTCTCCAGCACGGGCGACCAGTTGACCAGTCGTTCGGCCTGGTAGATCAGCCCCGCATCGTAGAGCCGCTTGAAGATGGTGCGGACCGCCCGCGACAGGCCGTCATCCATGGTGAAGCGTTCGCGACTCCAGTCCACGCCGTCGCCGAGCCGGCGCATCTGGCCCCCGATGGTGCCGCCGGACTCCCGCTTCCAGTCCCACACCTTCTCGATGAACAGTTCGCGGCCGAAGTCTTCCTTGGTCTTGCCGTCGACGGCGAGCTGGCGTTCGACCACACTCTGGGTGGCGATGCCGGCGTGGTCCATGCCCGGTAGCCACAACACCTCATAGCCCTGCATCCGCTTACGACGGGTCAACACGTCCATCAGGGTGTGGTCGAGGGCGTGCCCCATGTGCAGGCTGCCGGTGACGTTGGGCGGGGGCAGCACGATCGAGTAGCCGGGCTTGTCGCTGGTGGGGTCCGCGGTGAAGTACCCGGCATCCACCCAACGCTGGTAGATCGCGTCCTCGACCGCACCCGGCTCCCACGACTTGGGCAGGTGGTCGGCGTTGGCGGCGTTGGGAGTGTCAGTCACCGGTCAATTCTAGGAATGACGGGAGGGTGATCCCCTACTAGGGAGGTGACACAGGCGAAAAACCCCGGATCAGGACTGATCCGGGGCTTTTCCTGGGACTGCTGTGGGCTACTTCTTGCCGCCGAGCAGGCCGCCGAGGATGTCGCCGATGGCGCCGCCGGTCTTGCCGCCGATCATGTTGCCCAGGATGCTGCCCATCGACTGGTTCTTGGCGGCGCCCCCGCCGGCCATGCCGCCCAGGATGCTGCCCAGGACGTCGCCGAGACCGCCACCACCGGAGGCCTGCTCCTGGGCCGGCTCGGCTTTCTGGCCGCTCAGTTGCTTACCGATGTAGGCGAGCACGATCGGCGCGATGATCGGCAGCAGCTTCTGCAGCAGGTCATTGTTGCCCGCGCCGGCACCCGACAGTGCCGAGGCGACCTGGCTGGTGTCGTTGCCGCCGAAGATGGTGGAGATCACCTGCTGACCTTCGGACTGGCTGGCCCCCAGCGCGTTGTCCAGCAGTCCCTGGGCCGCGAAGGTGGCGGCGGTGTTGACGATGCTGTTGGCCTGGCCCGGGTCTTGGGCGTTCTGACTCAAGCCGCCGACCAGCACCGGCACCAGGGTACGAATGGTGCTGTCCACTTCACCCGAGTCAGCGCCGAGCTGGTTGGCGATGTCCTGGATGGGGATCTGAGCGAAGAGATCGTCGAGGCCGGCCATGAGATTCCACCTTCGTCGCTGGGTGCTGCCAGGGGCAGCGGTCGAAAACGACACTAGCGCAAAGACTCAGTGACCGGCACTGAACAATTGGCCCGATCAGCGCAGCCGGGAAACCTCTAGCGTCACTCCCGCCGCAGGCAGTCTGGCCAGCAACACGTCGCCCATCGCAGCAGCCGGGGTGAGCACGCCGTAGTGGTCGGACAGTGCGTCGCGGTCCAGTGCCAGCGCCAGCGCGCACTCGCCCAGCAGCACCGAGGTGGCCTGGTAGCCGGGGTCCCCGCGCTGCGCCATGTCCGCCCGGTAACGGGCTCCGCTGCTGGTGGTCGTGTAGGTCTCGATGCGGTAGTAGCCGTTCTCACGGCGGCTGCGGCTGGGGCCGGTGCCCGGCTTGGGCAGCACCCGCTCGAGCAATCCGGCCGGCACGAGCCCCAAAAGGTGACCGCCGATCCCGAAGGTCACCTTGCCGATCCCGGTCGCCAGCCCAGACAGCACCGGTGCCGCGGCCGACGAACCGGCGCTCATGTGCTCGGCGTAGCGGAAACGACGCCCGTAGGCCCAGTCCAGCAGTCCGTTGCTACGCCGGACGATGCGGGTGTTGACCGGCGCCATGGCGAAGCCGGCGGTCCAGATTCCGTCCAGTTCCGGCGCGATGTCGCGGCCCCGCCGCCACGACAGGTCCGGCTCGGGGCCCAATCGGGGCTCGGCGGACCGATCCGAGCTGAGCGTGTGGGGATCGTTCAACTGTCGTCGGGCCGCCGGGTCGTTGGCCGCGGCGCTCAGGACCTCGACCATCGAGGCCAGCGTGCCTCCGGAGATCCCGGCGGAGAATCCTCGCACCACGTAGTCGGTGTCGAGCAGCTCACCGGTGCCGTCATCGCGGGCCGCCCGGTACAGGGCATACACGCTCATGTCCGACGGAAGAGAATCGAAGCCGCAGGCGTGCACGATGCGCGCGCCGTTGTCGGCGGCCTGCGTGTGGTGGCGATCGATGCTCTCCCGCACGAACAGTGCCTCGCCGGTCAGGTCGACGTAGTCGGTGCCCGCCGCGGCACAGGCCGCAACCAACGGCATTCCATAACGGGTATAGGGGCCCACGGTAGTGATCACCACCCGGGTGCGGGCCGCCATCGCCTCTAGGGTTGCCGGTTTGTCGGCGTCGGCCACCACGATCGGCCAGTCTTGGGCCAGCGATCCGAGGTGGTCGCGGACCTCGCGCAACCGCTCCGCCGAGCGGCCGGCCAACCCGATCCGGGCGGCGCCGCCGGCGCGGGCCAGGTACTGGGCGGTCAGCTTCCCGGCGAAACCGGTCGCTCCATAGAGGATGATGTCGAGCTCACGAGGCGTGTCAGGCATCCGCCCGACGCTACTCGCCGGCCGGGGCCCGTTTCGACGCCAACGGCGCCGGGCTGCTCGCCCGGCGCCGTCGTCGATAGCGCTAGAGGGATGGTCAGCCGCGACGGCCGCACACCGGCCAGGCACCAATGCCCTGGCTGCGCAGAACGTTCTCGGCGACCCGGATCTGCTCGGCCCGGCTGGCGTTGTGCGGCATCCCGCTGCCACCGTTGGCACGCCAGGTGCCGGCGTTGAACTGCAGTCCGCCGTAGTAACCGTTGCCGGTGTTGATCGACCAGTTGCCGCCCGACTCGCAGGCCGCGATGGCGTCCCAGTTGACGCTGTCCGCCTTGGCGGTGGCGTCGGACAAGGCGACCGCGCCGGTGATCAGGGCGCCGGCGATCGCGGCCATGGTGAGGGGCTTGCGGACGTTCTTCAACTTCGTTCCTTTCGCAGTGCGCGCCGAAGACAAGTGGTCTGCTGTGCCTGGATTCCAGGCGGAAGTGGTCTTCGAGACGTGCCGTCTAGGTCAGGCACGACAGCGGGGGCAGGTGTGCCCACCGGGATGACACCCGGCACCGCGGAGGCGTTTGAGGGGCCGCCCGCGGCCCCGCTCACACGCGGTTCCGTCGATTCAGTTTGTTTGCCTCGCATTAGGGCGAGGGAAACTTACGAAACGTTCATGCGACAAGTCCAACCGCATGACGCGCATATTTCGCGCAGATCACGAAACCATCACACCGCCGCCTCGAATGGTTGCAGCAGGTCAGCCCGGACTTCGAGCGATCTGGCTACGTCACGGCGCAGCTCGAAAACCGTGAGTCAGATCACGGACTTTTTGTGGGCTGGACCACTGCAAATGATGCGATTTGGGGACCGCTCACCGCTGACTTCGGCAAGAATCGGGTGCTACACAGGCCACAACAGCATCATCTGCCCCACAAATCGCAGGTCAAGGGAGTTAGGCGGGTCAGCGCCCTCCCCGGCACGTGAACAGTCGGTGCTCGCCACAGTCGCGAGTAATTCACCGTTCCCAGCAAACGGCCGTCCCGGGCCACATCGGCGTCCGCCACCCCCAGAGGGGCTACGCCAATTGCTTTGCGCTACAAGGAGTTTCTGCCGCCCGGCGCCGGCGCGCGAGGTGCAACCGAATCGCCGATTCGTCCGGTTGCCAATATTTTCCGTATCTCGCGCAGATAATACGAAGATTTATTTCCCTTTTTTGCCGAACGAATATTGCTTTATTTCCGGCTAGGGACCGTATTTGCTGCTAGGCCTCAGGACAGGCCGGCGAGATCGTCTGGCGAATTGAGATTGGCCAGCGGGGACGCGTCGGCGAGCACGATCCGCCTGACGTCGACCACGTCGATTAACGCGCCCACCCGACGTTCGCCGGAGGCGACCAAGGCATCGACGGTGTCGGCGAGGGCGGTGCGATACAGCCCGGCCAGGTAGTGGTCGCGATCAGCGTGCGGGAGCACGACGTCGGCCGCGGGAGAAGTCAGCGCGTCGATCAAATCCGGTGTCAGAAAAGGCATGTCGACCGCGCAGACGAAGGCGTGTGGGGCACCGGCCTGGGCCGCTGCGTGCAACCCCAGCGCGATAGCGGGCAACGGACCCAGCCCGGGCACTTCGTCGCGCAGCACCTGCGCAGCAAGATCGGGCAACGCCTGGCCCTGAGCGGCCACCACGAAGACGGGATCGCAGCGCTGCGCCAGCACCGAGACCTGGTGTTCCACCAGGGTCAGACCGGCGAACCTACCCGGCACGGTCAGCGTGGCCTTATCGCGGCCCATCCGGCGCGATGCGCCGCCGGCCAGCACGACACCGGCCAACCGACCGGCAATCATGGCGTCAGTCGACAGTCCAGGTGTCGCGACCACGCAGCAGCGCCTGGAGTGCGGCGGTGTCGTTGGCGGTCGACTGTCGGGCCTCGGCGACCTGCGCGCGGGCCAGGTCGTCGTAGGTGGGCTTGCTGACCTTGCGGAAGATTCCCATCGGGAAGTGCGACAGGTCCTGCTCCGAGAGCCGCGACAGCGCGAAGGCGTACGAGGAGTCGGCCTGGGTGGCGTCGTGCACCACGATCTGCTCGGCCGCGACGTCGGCGGTCTTGGCGACCTCGAGCCCGAAACCGGACTTGATGACGCAGTACTCCCCCTCGGCGCCGAACACGATGCGCTCGCCGTGCCGGACATTGATGATGCGGCTCTCCGCACCTTCCTTGCGCAGCAGGTCGAAGGAGCCGTCGTTGAACACCGGGCAGTCCTGCAGGATCTCCACCAGCGCCGAGCCGCGGTGCTCCATCGCACCTTGCAGGACCTCGGTGAGGCCCTTGCGGTCGGAGTCCAGGGCACGCCCAACGAAGGTCGCCTCGGCGCCGAGGGCCAGCGAGATCGGGTTGAACGGGTTGTCCAAGGAACCGTAGGGCGTCGACTTGGTGACCTTGCCGGTCTCCGACGTCGGCGAGTACTGGCCCTTGGTCAGGCCGTAGATCCGGTTGTTGAACAGCAGGATGGTGATGTTGACGTTGCGTCGCAGCGTGTGGATCAGGTGGTTGCCGCCGATCGACAGCGCGTCGCCGTCACCGGTGATCAGGAACACCTTCAGGTCTTCGCGCGCGGTCGCCAGCCCGGTGGCGAACGTCGGGCCACGGCCGTGGATCGAGTGCACGCCGTAGGTGTTCATGTAGTACGGGAAGCGGCTCGAGCAGCCGATCCCGCTGACGAACACCACGTTCTCCCGCCGCACCCCCAGCTCGGGCAGGAAGTTGCGGACGGAGTTGAGGATGGCGTAGTCGCCACATCCCGGGCACCAGCGCACCTCCTGGTCGGAGGTGAAGTCCTTGGACTTCTGCGGCTCGTCGGTGGTGGGAATTCCGCTCAGCGCGGTCAGTCCCAGATCGGTTCCGACGAGCGAGCCGACAGCTTCGGTGGTGGTCATGAATTCGCTCCTGCTGTACCCGCAATGGTGACCGCCGCGGCCCTGGCCAGCGACGCCTTCTCGTTCTCCCGGTCGGCCAGCGTGCCGGCCAGCGCGTCGTCGATGATCCCCTCGACCTCGTCGGCCAGGAACGCCTGGCCGGTCACCTTGGTCACCGACTGGATGTCGACCAGGTAGCGGCCGCGCAGCAGCAGCGCCAACTGGCCCAGGTTCATCTCCGGCAGCACCACCTTGGGGTAGCGCCGCAGCACCTCACCCAGGTTGGCCGGCAGCGGGTTGAGGTTGCGCAGGTGCGCCTGTGCAACCTTGACGCCGCCACGCCGGACCCGCCTGCAGGCCTCGGCGATCGGGCCGTAGGAACTGCCCCAGCCCAGCATCAGCAGCTCGGCGTCCCCGGACGGGTCGTCGACGACCAGGTCGGGAACCTCGATGCCGTCGATCTTGGCCTGACGCAGCCGAACCATCAGGTCGTGGTTGGCCGGCTCGTAGGAGATCGCCCCGGAGCCGTTGGCCTTTTCCAGGCCACCGATCCGGTGCTCCAGGCCCGGGGTGCCGGGAATGGCGAACTGCCGAGCCAGGGTCTCCGGGTCGCGCGCGTACGGCGCGAAGTCCTCGCCGGCCTTGGCCAGGTTCTGGTCGATGGGCGCCATCGCGGCGACATCCGGGATACGCCACGGCTCCGAACCGTTGGCGATCGCGCCGTCGGAGAGCAGCACTACCGGGGTGCGGTAGGTCACCGCGATCCGGACGGCCTCGATGGCCGCGTCGAAGCAGTCCGAGGGCGTGCACGGCGCCAGAACCGCGACCGGCGACTCGCCGTTGCGTCCGTAGAGCGCCTGCATCAGGTCGGCCTGCTCGGTCTTGGTGGGCAGGCCGGTGGACGGGCCGCCGCGCTGGACATTGATCAGCAGCAACGGCAGCTCGGTCATCACGGCCAAGCCCAGCGCCTCGGCCTTGAGCGCCAAGCCGGGACCGGAGGTGCTGGTGACACCCAGCGCGCCGCCGTAGGAGGCGCCGATCGCCGCACCGATGCCGGCGATCTCGTCTTCGGCCTGGAAAGTCAGCACGTTGAAGTTCTTGTACTTCGACAGCTCGTGCAGGATGTCCGACGCCGGGGTGATCGGGTAGGTGCCCAGCACCACCTGGGTGTTGGCCAGCTGGCCGGCGACGATCACGCCGTAGGCCATTGCGGTGTTGCCCGAGATCTGGCGGTACTCGCCCGCCGGCAGCTTGGCCGGGGCGATCTCGTAGGTGGTGCCGAACGCCTCGGTGGTCTCGCCGTAGTTCCAGCCCGCCTTCAGCGCCAGGACGTTGGCGTCGGCCACGTCGGGCTTCTTGGCGAACTTCTCCTTGATGAAGCGCTCGCTGCTCTCCAGCTCCCGGCCGTACATCCAGGACAGCAGGCCGAGGGCGAACATGTTCTTGGCCCGGGCGCCGTCCTTCTTGGTCGCGCCGATCGCCTCGACCGCACCCAAGGTCAGGGAGGTCATCGCGACCGGGACCACGACGTAGTCCGAGAGTTCCTCGGTCTCCAGCGGGTTGGTCTCGTAGCCGATCTTGGCCAGGTTGCGCTTGGTGAACTCGTCGGAGTTGACGATCACCATCCCGCCGCGCGGCAGGTCGCCGATGTTGGCCTTCAGCGCCGCCGGGTTCATCGCCACCAACACGTCGGGGCGGTCACCAGCGGTGAGGATGTCGAAGTCGGCGATCTGGATCTGGAACGACGACACACCGGGCAGGGTGCCCTGAGGTGCGCGGATCTCGGCCGGGTAGTTCGGCTGGGTGGCCAGGTCGTTGCCGAACAGGGCCGCCTCAGAGGTGAAGCGATCGCCGGTGAGCTGCATGCCGTCGCCGGAGTCACCGGCAAAACGGATGACGACCTTCTCGAGTTTTTGGCGACCGGGTGCCGACCCGACTCCGTTACCACTCGGCCCCACGGCCCCGCCTTCCATCACTGTCCACCCGGGCCCGCGCAGCACGGCTGGCGCACCCACAAGTTTTTCTGTCACTGGCAGTACCGATTATTGCACCGCTCTTATAGACCATACGACGCCACACCGTGTCGAAATTTGGGTTACTCAGTGTTAAATGTCGATGTCACACCCGGGTTCGTGGTCAACTTGAGCCGGAAATGTGGTTTTCATCACGTTCACCCGCGCGCCAACTCTAAGAGAAGTTCGGTACTGGCGAGTAACTTTGCGCGGCGACGAGCGCCGCCCCCGGATCAGGCGCTCTTGTCGCGACGCTCGCCGCGGGATGCCTTGCGCGGCACGATGGTCGGCAACACGTTGTCCTGCACCGTTTCCTTGGTCACGACGACCTTGGCGACGTCGTTGCGGCTCGGGATGTCGTACATGACCGGCAGCAGGACTTCTTCCATGATCGCCCGCAGACCGCGCGCACCGGTGCCACGGTGGATCGCCTGATCGGCGATGGCCTCCAGCGCGTCCTGGCTGAACTCCAGCTCCACCCCGTCCATCTCGAACAGCCGGCTGTACTGCTTGACGAGCGCGTTCTTGGGCTCCGACAGGATCTTGACCAACGACTCCATGTCCAGGTTGGTCACCGAGGCCACCACCGGCAACCGGCCGATGAACTCGGGGATCAGACCGAACTTGATCAGGTCCTCGGGCATGACCTCAGCGAAGTGGTCGGTGGTGTCGATCTCGGCCTTGGACCGGACTTCGGCGCCGAATCCCAAGCCTCGCTTGCCAACCCGGTCCGAGACGATCTTCTCCAGTCCGGCGAAAGCACCAGCAACAATGAACAGCACATTGGTGGTGTCGATCTGGATGAATTCCTGGTGCGGGTGCTTGCGGCCGCCCTGCGGCGGAACCGAGGCCTGGGTGCCCTCCAGGATCTTCAGCAGCGCCTGCTGCACGCCCTCACCGGAGACGTCGCGGGTGATCGAGGGGTTTTCGCTCTTGCGGGCGATCTTGTCGACCTCGTCGATGTAGACGATGCCGGTCTCGGCGCGCTTGACGTCGTAGTCGGCCGCTTGAATCAGCTTGAGCAGAATGTTCTCGACGTCCTCACCCACGTAACCCGCTTCGGTCAGCGCGGTAGCGTCGGCGATCGCGAACGGCACGTTGAGCATCTTGGCCAGCGTCTGGGCCAGGTAGGTCTTGCCACAGCCGGTGGGCCCGAGCATCAAGATGTTGGACTTGGTCAGCTCAACCGGCTCACCGGAGCGGGAGTCCCGGCTCTTCTCGCCGGCCTGGATCCGCTTGTAGTGGTTGTAAACAGCCACCGCCAGCGTGCGCTTGGCCGTGTCCTGGCCGATGACGTAGCCCTCCAGGAACTCCCGGATCTCAGCGGGCTTGGGCAGCTCATCGAGCTTCACGTCGTCGGCGTCGGCCAACTCCTCTTCGATGATTTCGTTGCACAGGTCGATGCACTCATCGCAGATGTAGACGCCCGGTCCAGCAATGAGCTTCTTGACCTGCTTCTGGCTCTTGCCGCAGAACGAACACTTCAGCAGGTCCCCGCCGTCTCCAATGCGCGCCATAGTGCGTTAGGACCTACTTCCTGTTCGCCGTCTGTCGTCGGGGTGCCGGTGTCTGCTCCGACGCTACCCGTTCAGTCCGATGCGAGGCGACCGATAAGGCCGAATCGCGTCGTTGGTATTCATCACGGGCTCCGTCTGCCTGCTCCACGAACATATAGCCCAAGGCGCCGCAGCCGGCGTGTGACGCGCTGGCGCGGCGTGAGCGTTTCGGGGGCGTTACCCGGCTGTGAGACGGGCGGAGCCTTTCCAGCTCTAGAGTGGCAAACGTGGGGTTCGCCGTGCCCGACGATACCGTGCTCGTCGCCGATGGGGGGCTGGCGACGGAACTGGAAGCCCGCGGGGCAGACCTGGCCGATCCGCTGTGGTCTGCCCGGTTGCTCATTGAGGCACCCCAGGACATTGCGGCCGTGCACGCGGCCTTCTTCGCCGCCGGCGCGCAGATCGCGACCACCGCCAGCTACCAGGCAAGCTTCGAGGGGTTCGCTGCCCGCGGAATCGACCGCCAGGCAGCCGCCGGGCTGTTGCGGCGCAGCGTGGACCTGGCCCGTCAGGCCGCCGGCGGCGGGAGGAAACGCTGGGTTGCGGCCTCGGTCGGCCCGTACGGCGCCGCGCGCGCCGATGGGTCGGAATACCGCGGCCGGTACGGACTTTCGGTCGCACAGCTGTCGGCGTGGCACCGGTCCCGGTTGGAGATCCTGGCCGGCGCCGGCGCCGATCTGCTCGCGTTGGAGACCGTGCCGGACCTCGATGAGGCGGCGGCACTGGTGGATCTGGTCCAGGAGGCGAATGTGCCGGCCTGGCTCAGTTACACGATCGACGGCGCGGAAACCCGTGCCGGACAGCCCCTCACGGAGGCGTTCGCGGTGGCTGCCGGGGTACCGCAGATCGTCGCGGTGGGAGTCAACTGCTGCGCCCCGGGCGACGTCCTGCCGGCGATCGAGATCGCCCGCGAAGTCACCGGCAAGCCGGTGATCGTCTACCCCAACAGCGGTGAGCGCTGGGACTCCGGAGGCTGGGCCGGGCCGGCGCGATTCTCCCCCGCGCTGGTGCCGCAGTGGGTGGCCGCCGGAGCCCGCATCGTGGGCGGTTGCTGCCGGGTCAGCCCGGCCGATATCACCGCGCTGGCGGCCGCATTACGCCGAACGTGCACTCAGCGCGAAAATCCTTCCGGAAATTCGCGCTGAGTGCACGTTCGGTGTTGCAGAGATAGCTAGGCGGTTTGCGCCGACAGCTTGCGGTACTCCAGCACGGTGTCGATGATCCCGTACTCCTTGGCCTCGGCCGCGGTGAGGATCTTGTCGCGGTCGGTGTCCTTGCGGACCTGCTCGGCGTCCTTACCGGTGTGGCGAGCCAGCGTCCCCTCCATCAGGGTGCGCATCCGCTCGATCTCGGCGGCCTGGATCTCCAGGTCCGAGAACTGGCCCTGGATCACGCCCGACAGTGACGGCTGGTGGATCAGCACGCGGGCGTTGGGCAGCGCCATCCGCTTGCCCGGCGTGCCGGCCGCCAGCAGCACCGCCGCAGCCGAGGCCGCCTGACCCAGGCACACGGTCTGGATGTCGGCCCGCACGTACTGCATGGTGTCGTAGATCGCCATCAGCGAGGTGAAGGAACCACCCGGGGAGTTGATGTACATGGTGATGTCGCGGTCGGGGTCCAGCGACTCCAGGACCAGCAACTGGGCCATGATGTCGTTGGCCGAGGCGTCGTCGACCTGCACGCCGAGGAAGATGATGCGCTCCTCGAACAGCTTGTTGTACGGGTTGGACTCCTTGACGCCCCAGCTGGAGTGCTCCACGAACGACGGCAGGATGTAGCGCGCCTGCGGTGCGATGGCTCGCAAGGTTTCGGGGTTCATGATGCGGCTCCGTTGACGTGGGCGCTGGTGATGATGTGATCGACGAAGCCGTATTCCAGGGCTTCGGCGGCAGTGAACCAGCGGTCGCGGTCTGAGTCGGCCTCGATGCGCTCGATGGTCTGCCCGGTGAACTCGGCGTTGAGCCGGAACATCTCCTTCTTGATGACCGCGAACTGCTCGGCCTGGATGGCGATGTCGGCGGCGCTACCGGTCACCCCGCCCAACGGCTGGTGCATCAGGATCCGGGCGTGCGGCAGGGCGTAGCGCTTGCCCTTGGTGCCCGCCGCGAGCAGGAACTCGCCCATCGAGGCGGCCATGCCCATCGCGTAGGTGGCCACGTCACACGGCGCCAGGACCATGGTGTCGTAGATCGCCATCCCCGCGCTGATCGAACCGCCCGGGGAGTTGATGTAGAGCGAGATGTCCTTGGTCGGGTCTTCGGCGGCCAGCAACAGGATCTGGGCGCACAGCCGGTTGGCGATGTCGTCGTCCACCTGCGACCCCAGGAAGATGATGCGTTCTCGCAGTAGCCGCTCGTATACCGAGTCGACGAGATTCAGTCCGGGCTGGCTCACAGTGGGATACCTGCTTTCTCGAGATTCATATGCACCGACCCTAACCAACCGGGACGGCTCAGGGCGGTCCGAACCGGCTTCGTTCGCTTACAGCGTCACTCGTCGGATGCAGCCTCGGCCTCAACGGCCTCGTCGGCTTCCTCGGCTTCCTCGGCAGCGGCCAACGCCGCGGCGGCTTCGTCCGCCTCAGCTGAATCGTCGGCACCGAAGAACTCGGCGGTGTCGATCTCGTTGCCCGCGGTGTCGCTGACGGCGGCCGCACGCACCGCCGCGGCCAATGCCATGCCGCGACGCACGTCGGCAAAGACCGCCGGCAGCTGGTTGTTCTGCTGCAGGAACTGCACCAGCTGCTGCGGCGGGATGCCGTACTGACGTGCCATCAGCACCAGGTGCTGGGTCAGGTCGTTCTGGCCCACCTGGATCTCCAGCTCGTCGCCGAGCGCGTCGAGCAGCAGCTGGGTCTTCACCGACTTCTCGGCCTCGCTGCGGGTCTCGGCGTCGAACTCGGCGCGCGAGGAGCCCTTCTCGGCCAGCGACTCGGCGAACTTGTTCTCGTCGTGGTCCAGACCGTGCAGGGCGTTGTGCAGGGCGTTGTCGATGTGCGCCTGCACCACGGCCTCGGGCAGCGGCATCTCCACCTGCTCGACCAGGGTTTCCAGCGTCGCCTCGCGGACCTTCTCGGCCTGCTGGATGCGCTTGGTCCGGCTCACCTGCTCGGTGAGGTTCTCCCGCAACTCGCCGATGGTGTCGTACTCGCTGGCCAGCTGCGCGAACTCGTCGTCGGCCTCCGGCAGCTCGCGCTCCTTGACCGACTGAACCGTGACGGTGACCTCAGCGTCCTTGCCGGCCTGCGGTCCGGCCGCCAGCTTGGTGGTGAAGGACTTGCTCTCACCGGCCGACAACCCCACGATGGCGTCGTCGAGGCCCTCGATGAGCTGACCCGATCCGACCTCGTGCGACAGCCCCTCGGTGGCAGCGCCTTCAACAGCCTCGCCGTCGATGGTGGCGTCCAGGTCGATCGAGACGAAGTCGCCCTTGGCGGCCGGGCGCTCGACACCGGTCAGGGTGCCGAAGCGGGCGCGCAGCGAGTCGAGCTCGGCGTCGACCTCGTCGTCGTTGACCTCGATGGGGTCCACGGTGATCTTGAGCTGCTCCAGGTCGGGCAGGGTGATGTCCGGTCGCACGTCGACCTCGGCGGTGAAGGTGATGTTCTCACCGTCGTCGAGCTTGGTGACCTCGATGTCGGGCTGACCCAGCGGCTTGAGGTCCGAGCTCGTCACGGCCTCGCTGTAGCGACTCGGCAGCGCCTCGTTGACCACCTGCTGCAACACCGCGGCACGACCGAAGCGAGCTTCGATGAGCTTGGCCGGAGCCTTGCCCGGCCGGAAGCCCGGCATCCGCACCTGCTGCGCCAGCTGCTTGTAGGTCCGCTCGAAGTCCGGCTGAAGCTCGGTGAACGGCACCTCAACGTTGATGCGAACCCGGGTCGGGGTCAGCTGCTCGACGGTGCTCTTCACGGGTGTACTCCTCGATATCGTTGACGTGGTCGGTCGTGCCGGTGCGGCGCGCGCTGCTGGTCGGGGTGACAGGATTTGAACCTGCGGCCTTCCGCTCCCAAAGCGGATGCGCTACCAAGCTGCGCTACACCCCGCACTGACCAGGCGATCCTACGGCCCGGCATATCGGTGATCACAATGACCTGCTGCCAACGCCCCACGAAGCCACCGCGGCGGGGCAATTGGATTTCGGGTCCGCCACGCCGGTACAGTCTCGCTCTAGCTGTTCATGCGGGCGTAGCTCAATGGTAGAGCCCTAGTCTTCCAAACTAGCTACGCGGGTTCGATTCCCGTCGCCCGCTCTGCAAGGACCCTGGCATCGGCGTTTCGCCAGGCAGTCCTGCCTTGTGCGCCGGTCTTCGCTAGCGTCGCCGCGGCCGGCGTTCCTGTCGGCCCGGCAAATTGGTCGCGCGAACGTCGATGCAGGTTGTGCCCAGGATGCGATGATGTAGGCAACATTGAGTGCCTAGGGAGCTCCCATGCGAACTGACGACGACAGTTGGGGCATCGCAGGGAAAGTCGGCTCTACAGCGCTCGCCACGGCCATGGTCCGCGCAGCCGAGAACGTCCGTTCCGACGGACTGTTCACAGATCCGTTCGCCCAGCGCTTCCTGGACGCAGCTGTCACCCAAGGGTGGCGCAACCCGTACGCCACCGAGGCTTGGCACCGCAACGACTACGAAGACCCGGCTACGGCCGCGTTCCGTCAAGCATCGACGGATTGCGCCGTGTGCCGTACCCGGTTCATCGACGACTTTCTGCGCGCCGGAACGGACCGCCAGGTGGTACTTCTCGCTGCCGGACTGGACACCAGGGCGTGGAGGTTGCCGTGGACCGAAGGAAACGTCGTCTACGAACTCGACCAACCCGGTGTCCTTGACTTCAAGAGCGAAACCATGGCAGCACACGCAATTCGACCCTCGGCACGGCGCTGTGCGGTGCCTGTCGACCTGCGCGACGACTGGCCGGCGGCACTGTTGGCAGCTGGGTTTGACTCCACCGCCCCCGCCGTTTGGGTCGCCGAGGGGCTGCTGCCGTATCTGCCGCCGACCGGACAGGACGTGCTGTTCGAACGCATCACGTCGCTGAGCGCTCCCGGTAGCCGCCTGATTGTCGACGTTTACGGGCCAGAGTTCTACGAGCCGGAAAGACTTCGTGCGATGTTCGCTCGGATGAACCAAACAACTCGCGAAGAGGTCTACTCCACCGAAGAGCTGTTCTTCAGCGGCGACCGCGCCGACGTGGCCGAATGGCTTGCCGGGCACGGCTGGACGACAACGGCAGCCCCGACGCTTGACGTGATGGCGGGACTAGGTCGCCCGGCGCCCGACGATATGCCGGCCGGAGCACTTAGCGACTTCTTTGTCTCCGCCCATCGCGTCGCGCAGGGCTAAGACGACCGGCCGCCGGCAATGGCCGGGGCTGCTGTACTCACGCGTCACCGCGGACTTATCCTTCGAAGCAAGCTACGCGGGTCCGATCGCCCCGTCGCCCCCGCGGAAGGGGATTCTCCCTAGCAGGAAGGCACGCCATGGGCGGCACACGGCACGTCCAAATCCATGGGACGTGCTCCCCGCGCTTTGAGAAGGTGCGGTCCGAGTTCGAACGCAACTTCACCGAGCGCGACGAACTCGGCGCGGCCGTAGCGGCCTATGTGGACGGCGAGCTCGTCGTCAATCTGTGGGCCGGCTCCGCCGACGTCGAGGGCCAGCGGCCCTGGCAGGAAGACACGCTGAGCACCGTGCTGTCGGGTAGCAAGGGCCTGACCAGCACCTGCGTGCACCGGCTCGCCGATGCCGGGGAACTGGACCTGCGGGTGCCGGTGGCCCACTACTGGCCGCAGTTCGGCCAGGCCGGCAAGGGCGACATCTCCCTGGCGATGGTGCTGGCGCACCGCTCCGGGGCGATCGGACCGCGCGAACCGATGCACTGGCGCGACGTCACCGACTGGGATCTGGTCTGCGAGCGGTTGGCCGCCGCCGAACCGTGGTGGCGTCCCGGCACCGCGCAGGGCTATCACATGACCACCTACGGCTTCATCATCGGCGAGGTCGTCCGGCGGGTGACCGGATTGACGGTGAGCCAGTACCTGCGCACCGAGGTCGCCGGCCCGCTGGGCGCCGAGGTACACATCGGGGTGCCGGCCGAGCAGCAGCCCTACCGCTGCGCCGACCCGGTGGGCAAGCCGACGATCCGGGAGATGCTGTCCTCGGCCGGCGCGCCGAAACGCCCGACCTCGTTGGACGACCACCCCAAGGCGGGACTGGCGGTCGCGATGGGATTCGCCCCCGACGACGAGATCGCCACCAACGACCTGACGCTCTGGCGCCAATTGGAGTTCCCCGGCACCAACGCCCAGGTCTCCGCCCTGGGCATGGCCACGTTCTACAACGGCCTGGTGCAGGAGAAGGTGCTCAGCCGGGCCGCCATGGACCGCCTGCGAGTACTGCAGGGCGGCACCGAAACCGACTTGGTGCTCGGGCCCCGAGTGGCCGAGCACGGCTGGGGCATGGGCTACATGCTCAACGCCCAGGGGGTCAACGGGCCCAACCGGCGGATCTTCGGTCACGGTGGCCTCGGCGGGTCGTTCGCGTTCGCCGATCTGGAGCACCGGATCGGCTACGGCTACGTGATGAACCGGTTCGACCACACCCAGGCCAATGCCGACCCGCGCAGCGTGGTGTTGTCCAACGAGATCTACCGGGCACTCGGGGTGACGCTTCGGCCCCGGCGCGAGACGGTGTACGACGACTGAGCTACCGCCCGCGGCCGCAGATCAGCGGGGGCCGGACCCGGGCTGACCGGGGTTACCCGGATGGTCAAAGTCACCGGGGTGTTGTTGAGGTCCGCCGGGCCCCTGTGGGCCATGGGGTCCTTGGGGCCCTTGTGGATGCGGTCCCTGCGGGCCATGTTGGTTGATTCCACCTGGGCCGTGCTGATCGCCTCGGAAGTCGCGGCTGTGGTCACTGCCGTCCCGATCGCGGTGATGATCGTCGTGGCATTCGTTCTTCTCCCAGTTCATGCCCCACGTGGAGTCCCAGCTCTGGCCGGGACACCAGTGGTAGACCGGCAACGGCGCCGGCAAGGCACGAGCTTGGGCGGCGACACCGAGGCCGATCAACCCCGTACCTGCGGCAATGGCAAAGGTGGCAGCGGAAATTCTGCTGAGCGATTCCATGGGCTCGGTTATAGCCGCGCTACCTGCCGCCGAAACGCTCAAACAGATTGAAGATCATGGGCTTTCGCTGGGAGTTGACTGGCCGGCCTGGACATCAGGACTGACAGGAGGGACACCAGAACACATTGCGGCCCTCTAGTTCAGCAGTCCGCACGGCAGTCCCGCACACGCGGCACGGGTCACCGGCGCGCCGATAGACATACGTACGCGGCTTGCCGGCCGCATACGCCGGAGCGCCGTGGTCGTCCTCGGGTCGGACGACGACGATGCTGCCGCGCCGCAGCCCGACCTTCATCAGCGCCACCAAGTCCGCCCAGATCTCGGCGAAGTCCGCTTCGCCGATCTGCACGCCCGGCCGGTAGGGGTCGATCCGGTGCCGGAACAGCACCTCGCTGCGGTAGACGTTGCCGACCCCGGCCAGCACCGACTGGTCCATCAGCAGCGCAGCAATAGATTTGCGGGACTTGGTAATTCGCTTGAAGGCCAGCGACGGATCGGCATCACCGCGCAGCGGATCGGGCCCCAGCCGCGCGATCACGTCGGCAACCTGGGCCTCGTCGACCACCTCACACGCGGCCGGACCGCGCAGGTCGGTGCCGAATTCGGTGCCCACCATCCGCATCCGGACCTGGCCGACCGGTTCGGGCAGGGCGCCGTCAGCGATCTCGAACTCGGTGAAGTGGCCGTAGATCCCCAGGTGCACGTGCACGACCGGCCCGCCCCCGTAGTGGTGGAACAGGTGCTTGCCCCACGCCTCGGCGCGCAGCAGTGGCTGTCCGTCGACTAGGGCGGCGCCGGATTCGAATCGGCCCTGCGGACTGGACACCGCGACCGGCTCCCCAGCGAAGCGACGCTGATGGAGCCGGGCCAGCCGGTGCAGGATGTGCCCCTCCGGCATGTCAGGCCAGTCTGTGCCCGGGTCAGGCCGGAGCGCCGGGCACCGGAGGTGCCTCGTGGTTGCGCTCGTAGGCAGCCAGGATGTCGATGCGCCGCTGGTGACGCTCGGCCTCCGACCACGGAGTGCTCAAGAACGCGTCGACGATCGCGAGCGCTTCGGCGGTGCTGTGCATCCGACCGCCGATACCGATCAGTTGGGCATTGTTGTGTTCGCGGGCCAGCTGCGCGGTTTCGGTGCTCCAGGCCAGCGCACAACGCGCCCCGGGCACCTTGTTGGCTGCGATCTGCTCGCCGTTGCCGGACCCGCCGATCACGATTCCGAGGCTGTCGGGGTCGGCCACCGTGCGGGCAGCCGCCGCGATGCAGAACGCCGGGTAGTCGTCCTCTGCGTCGTAGCTGAAGGCCCCGCAGTCGACCGGCTCATGGCCGGCCTTCTTCAGGTGCTCGACGATCGTTTCTTTGAGTTCGTAGCCGGCGTGGTCGCAGCCGAGGTAGACGCGCATGGCGTCATTGTCTCAGACCCGGTCTGCTCCCCCGCCAGCCGTCAGTCGAACTCGGGCGCCTCGCCCCGGGTGCGCTTGAGCTCCCAGAAGTGCGGGTAGGAGGCGAAGGTGACCGATGCATCCCACAGCTCCCCCGCCTGCTCGCCGCGGGGAATGCGAGACAGCACCGGCCCGAAGAACGCCACCCCGTTGACGTGGATGGTGGGGGTTCCGACGTCCTTGCCGACGGCGTCCATCCCGGCGTGGTGGCTGGCGCGCAGCGCCTCGTCGTAGGCGTCGCTGGTGGCGGCGTCGGCCAGTTCGGCCGGCAGGCCCACCTCGGCCAGCGCACCGGCGATGACGTCGGGGAAGTCCTTGTTGTTCTGGTTGTGGATCCGGGTCCCCAGCGCGGTGTACAGCGGCCGCAGGATCTCGTTGCCGCGCAACTGCTCCGCGGCGATCGCCACCCGCACCGGACCCCACGCGTGCTTGAGGCCCTCGCGGTACTGCTCGGGAAGGTCATCGCGCCCCTCGTTGAGGACGGCCAAACTCATCACGTGGAAGGTGACGTCGACGTCACGAACCTTCTCGACCTCCAGGATCCACCGGGAGGTGATCCAGCACCACGGGCACAGCGGGTCGAACCAGAGCTCGGCTTGCGATTTCACGGGCATGGCGATCCTCTCAGCCAACAATGGACACGTTTGGAACGTCTAACGCGGCACCGAGCACATCTATGCCCACCGCGTGGTTACAGGCTCAGGGCCAGCAACGCGACCGCAACCGCCGGGAAGGCTCCCTGGAAGACGGCGGCGCGGGCCTTGTCGGGCGACGACGTCACCAGGACCAGGGCCGCGGCCAGCATGGACCCCACGCCGGCGAAGATCAGCGCTAGCCCAACGGTGTTGTGGTCCAACGAAACCGCGGCAATGCCAACTACCGTGACGATGGCCAGGAACAGGTTGTAGAAACCTTGGTTGAAGGCCAACGCCTTGGTGGTCTCGGCCTCCTCTGCGGTGGTGCCGAAGACGGCCCGGGTGCGCGGTGAGGTCCAACTCAGCGACTCGAGCGCGAAGATGTAGACGTGCAACACCGCGGCCAGCGCGGCGAAGGTCAGACCGGCGATCAGCATGGCCTCATTAAACTCGGTCCAGCGCCCGCCCGCACGATCCGGCGGCTACTGTAGGCGGGCGTGGCACTTCCTAACCTCACCCGCGACCAGGCCGCCGAACGGGCCGCTTCGGTCACCGTCGTCAACTACCGGATCGCCCTGGACCTGACCGATGGCAGCGGCAAACCGGGCGAGCGCACCTTTCGCTCCACCACCACCGTCACCTTTGACGCGCTGGCCGGCAGCGACACCGTCATCGACATCGCCGCGGAGACGATCCACAGCGCCACCCTCAACGGCCGCTCCCTCGATGTCTCGGCCTACGACGAGTCGGTCGGCGTCACACTGAGCGGCCTGGCCAAGCACAACACCGTCGAGATCGACGCGCAGTGCTATTACTCCAACACCGGCGAAGGTCTGCACCGCTTCGTCGACCCGGTCGACGACGAGGTGTACCTGTACTCGCAGTTCGAAACCGCCGACGCCAAGCGGATGTTCGCCTGCTTCGACCAGCCAGACCTCAAGGCGACCTTCGACGTCACCGTCACCGCGCCGTCGCACTGGCAGGTGATCTCCAACGGCGCCACGGCCGTGGTGCGCGATGGAGTGCACACCTTCGAGACCACTCCGAAGATGAGCACGTATCTGGTCGCGCTGATCGCCGGACCATATGCCCGTTGGGACGACGTCTACCGCGACGAGCACAGTGAGATCCCACTGGGTCTGTTCTGCCGGGCTTCGCTGGCCGAGCACATGGACGCCGAGCGGCTGTTCACCGAGACCAAGCAGGGATTCGGCTTCTACCACAGCAACTTCGGCGTCCCGTATGCGTTCGGCAAGTATGACCAGCTGTTCGTTCCGGAGTTCAACGCCGGCGCCATGGAGAACGCCGGAGCGGTGACGTTCCTGGAGGACTACGTCTTTCGCAGCAAGGTGACCCGGGCGTCCTATGAACGACGCGCCGAGACCGTGCTGCACGAGATGGCGCACATGTGGTTCGGCGACCTGGTCACCATGCGCTGGTGGGACGACCTATGGCTCAACGAGTCGTTCGCGACGTTCGCCTCGGTGCTGTGCCAAAGCGAGGCAACCGAATACACCAGTGCCTGGACCACCTTCGCGAACGCGGAGAAGTCGTGGGCCTACCGCCAAGACCAGCTGCCGTCGACGCACCCGATCGCCGCCGACATCCCCGACTTGGCCGCCGTGGAGGTCAACTTCGACGGGATCACCTACGCCAAGGGCGCTTCGGTGCTCAAGCAGTTGGTGGCCTATGTCGGTCTGGAGCACTTCCTGGCCGGCCTGCGCGACTACTTCGCCGCGCACGCCTTTGACAACGCCACCTTTGACGACCTGCTGGCGGCACTGGAGAAGGCGTCCGGCCGGGATCTGTCCGACTGGGGCCGGCAGTGGCTGAAGACCACCGGCCTGAACACGCTGCGGGCGGACTTCGATGTCGACGGCGACGGCCGGTTCACCCGGTTCGCGGTGACGCAGGGCGGCGCTGCCCCGGGTGCCGGTGAGACGCGGGTGCACCGGTTGGCCATCGGTATCTACGACGACGACCCCTCCGGTTCGGGCCGGTTGGTGCGGGTGCACCGCGAGGAGCTCGACATCGACGGGCCCAGCACCCAGGTGCCCGGCCTGGTTGGGGTTTCGCGCGGAAAGCTGATCCTGGTCAATGACGACGACTTGACCTACTGTGCGCTGCGGCTGGATCCGCAGTCACTGGCCGCCGCGACGGAGCGCATCGCCGACATCGCCGAGCCGCTGCCGCGCACGTTGGTGTGGTCGGCGGCCTGGGAGATGACCCGCGAAGCCGAGCTTCGCGCCCGGGACTTCCTGGCGCTGGTGCAGCGCGGCATCGGCGCCGAAACCGAGGTCGGGGTCGCCTCGCGGCTGCTGCTGCAGGCGCAGACCGCGCTGGGGTTCTATGCCGATCCGGTGTGGGCCGCCGAGCAGGGCTGGCCGGCGTTCGCCGACCGGCTGCTGGAGTTGGCCCGCGAGGCCGATCCCGGCTCCGATCACCAGCTGGCCTTTGTCAACGCGCTGTGCACCTCGGTGCTCGCCGAGCGGCACACCACGGTGCTGGCCGCACTCTTGGACGCCGACCCGGCCGCCCAGGGGTTGGCGGGTCTGGCCGTCGACACCGACCTGCGCTGGCGGATCGTGGTGGCGCTGGCCCGCAGCGGTGCGCTGGACTCTGCGGCGATCGACGCCGAGATCCAGCGTGACCCCACCGCGGCCGGCCAACGCCAGGGCGCCCAGGCTTCGGCGGCCCGCCCGCAGCCCGCGGTCAAGGAAGCGGCCTGGCAGCATGTGATCGAGGACGACACGTTGGCCAACATCACCGGTCGCGCGATCATCGGCGGGATCGTGCAGCCCGGCCAGGGCGAGCTGTTGGCGCCATTCACCGCGCGCTACTTCGAGGCGATTTCCGGTGTGTGGGAGCGGCGATCCAGCGAGGTCGCGCAGACCGTGGTGGTGGGCCTGTACCCCGGGTGGGATGTCAGCCAGGCCGGATTGGACGCCGCCGACGCCTTCCTGGCGGACCCTTCGGTGCCGCCGGCGCTGCGCAGGTTGGTCACTGAGGGCCGGGCCGGGGTGGAACGGTCGCTGCGGGCTCGCACCTTTGATACCGCTTGATCAGCGGTATCCCCCGTCGGCCAGTCCGGCGTCCTTCTCGAAACTGTTGACGCCGCCGAAGATTCGCGCCCTGGCCTCCTCGGCGAGGTAGCGCGCGGGCATCCGCACCGGCCCCAAGGCAGCCCACTGCTGGGCGTGGATCTCCTCGTGATGCAGCAGCGTGTCCAGGTCCGGGCCGCCCAAGCCGAGCCGTCCTGTTTCGATGATCTCGCGCAGCCGCCCGGCGGGGTCGGTGACGCGCGCGGTGGTGTTGACCAGGAACAGATCGCCCCACATGGTGCCGCCGCGGTGGCTGAACGACCCTTGAATTCGATTGCCGCTGACCACTATCAGCACCCCATTGGGGGTGGCCGCCACGCAGCCGCCGGTGTTGCAGATGCTTCGGACCACCGTGTAGCTCCAGCGATTCGCGCGCTGACGCTCGATGATCCGGTGTAGTTCTGCGGCACCGTACGGCGTCTCGGGAAAATCGCTGCGAACACCGCGCCGGCCATAACCGGTTCCCGCATTGAGGAGGTAGGTCAGCAGCACCGCGCGTCGCACGGCGTCGCCGCCGGCTGTTCGGGGGATGACGAAAAAGCTCTTGCCGTCCGGGTCGGTGACCTGCTCCATCACGTCCAGCGCCCGGAAGCTATCCCGCGTGATGCCCTGCCCACGCACGATTTCGGTCACCACTCGCGGCCCGACAGCGCGCCGGTCGAGGTTCGCCAGCCAAACCCTGTGCGCCGGAGACGGCGCAGCCAAAGCATGCGCCGAAGCGATCTCCGGTCCGACGTGAGGACCGGGCAGGTTCACGCTTGCGACCAAGGGATCGTCCGGCGCTGCAGCCAGCGACTAGGCCGGGGTGACGCCGGCGCTGATCACCTGCACCGCGCTGACCAGACCGTCGATCAGGTTGCCGTCGCGGAACGCCGCAGCCGCCGCTGCCACACCCTGCGGTGCGGCAGCCGGGGCAATGCGGCCGGCCACGCCGGCGCCGTAGACCACCTCGATGGCCTTCTGGTCGGGCGAGACCGCGATCAGCACGGCGTCGTTGGGGGTGGGCACCTTCGCCAGAATCTCGCGGGCCCGCGCGGCGGTGTCAGCACCCAGGTCGCCGATGTAGGTGGCGAACCGGGCCTGGGTGGCGCGCGAGGCGTAGGTCAGTGCGTCATCGAGGGCCACCAGTTCCTTGACCGGGAACGGGTAGTGCAACGACGCCTCGCCGGGCTCGGTAACCCCGGACACCCGACCGCTGTTGGTGACCACAAAGCCGTACGGCAGGTCCGCCGGATCGATCGTTACGACTTCACCAGTTGCCACTGGTTCCACCCCCCACGCTGAACTCGGAATGGCCGTGGCCGTGTCCGCCAATGGCCTCGTCGGTCGCCGACCAGAGAATCGGCGGGTGCGTCCACCGCTCCGACATCTGATAGGTGGCCGCACGCGGCCCCTTCTGCGTCAATGTCCGGGCGGCCAACAGTGCAAACATTGCCGCCGGGATGCCAAGGAAGATGCCGAGGGTTTCCAACACGCTCACGCCGTAGACGGTATCCCACCGCCGATCGGGCGGTGCGAGAACCCGGCCCGATGGGGGGCCGCCGCGAAGCAAACGACCGAACATCGCCGCGCCGGGACTGCCTAGCGCCTGCTGAACGGGCATCGATTATGGTGGCGCCATACCTTCGCACTGGCAGTCAGCGTGAGGAAGGGCTGCCCCGGCAGTCATGGGAGGCCCACGGGCCTCGGAGATCGCACAATCACCCGTTGCTGTCGTGCGGCAACGCCTTCTTCCTTCGCGAGGTAGGCGCGCCGTCGGGCAGCAGGGGTCCTGCCAGTGGGAGTCCCATGAACGACGAATTGCGCGCCGACAGCGTGGTCGGCCGTATTAAGACCATCTTCCGCTTCCCCATCAAATCGGTCGGCGGCCGAAGCATCACCCACACCTACGTCGACATGCATGGCAGTCTCGGGGATCACCGGTACGCGTTCATCGATGTCGAGACCGGCAATCTGTGCAACGCGAAGAATCCGCGCAAGTACGGCAGCATGCTGGCCTGTCGGGCCTACTATCTCGACGAACCGCGGCCCGAACAGCCGTTGCCCACCCTGGAAGTCGTCTTTCCCGACGGAACGGCTCACCGCAACGACGGCACCGACCTCGACGACGCCATGTCGCGCTACCTCGGCCGTGCGGTACGCCTCTCCGCGGCCGTGCCCAGCGACGCGAAGACCGAGCTGGTCTGGGAAGCGGCGACCGGCCTGCCCAAAGAGGGCGTGTACAGCCACACGACCACGAACGCCGACGGCGACGAGGTCTTGACCTACGACCCGCTGCACGCCAACCGGTTCTTCGACCTGACACCGCTGCACTTCATAACCACCTCGACGCTCAACCATTTTCAACGGCTGGAACCCGGCGCGAGATTCAACCCGCGCCGCTATCGGCCGACGATGGTGATCGACACCCCAGCGCCCGGCCTCGTCGAAGACGCCTGGGTAGGCGGACGGCTCGCCATCGGAGCGACGGTCTCGGCCAGCATCGACCTATGCACGCCACGATGCGTGATGTCCACACTCGCGCACGGCAAAGACGTGCCGCTGGACCGGGCGACGCTGCGAACCATCGCCAAACACAACAGCAAGGTCGTCGGAGATTTCGGGCGGCTGGCGTGCGCCGGGGTGTACGCCACCGTGACGGCGACCGGACCGGTTCGGGTAGGCGACCCGGTCCGGTTCGAGTCGGACATCAACTAGGCAAGGAGGACACCCCATGATTCAGCGGCTCACCCCCGACGTCGGCTATCTGCCGCCAGCAATGTTCGACGCGTTGGGAATCTCGCAACTGGTGATCACCGGAGGACTGGTGCACTGGTCGGGAATCGTTGCAGCACAGGCCGACACCGATGGAATCAGCGTTCCGGCGGCCGATGTCACCGGTCAGCTGACCTTCATCCTGGACAGACTGGACGCCATGCTTGCCTTCGTCGGCTCCGATCGCACACAGATCGTCAGCATGACCATCTACAGCACCGCGATCGACGACTTGTCGGCCGCGCTGGCGCGCGTCTATGCACCATGGGTGGGAGAACACCGACCGGCTCTCACCTCGATCGGAGTCGCACGGCTGTCGCTGCCGCAGACATTGCTCGAGGTCCAGGGCTGCGCGGTCGTTCCGGAAAGGCGATGACCATGGTTCTTGCTGCGGCTGTCCAACTGGAGGCGGTACTCGGCGACGTTCCGGCCAACCTTGCCGCCTGCGAGCGGCTGGCCGACGAGGCGGGCCGCGCCGGCGCCAAGATCATCGCCCTGCCGGAATTCTTCAGCACCGGCATCGGATTCGAGCCGACGCTGGCTACGGCGGCGCTACCGCCCGACGGTGCGGCCACCGAACTGCTCACCAGGCTGGCTCGCCGGCACGACGCGCTGGTCGGTGGGTCCTTTCTGTGCCGCGATCCCGACGGCCACGTGCGCAATGCCTATCTGCTCGCCGGTCCTGACGGTGTGGTGGGGCGCCACGACAAGGATCTGCCGACCATGTGGGAGAACGCATTCTACACCGGCGGGGACGACGACGGGGTGCTCGCGGCCGGCGACCATACGGTCGGGGCGGCGGTGTGCTGGGAGCTGATGCGCACCCAGACGGTGCGCCGACTGCGCGGCCGGGTGGACCTGGTGATGACCGGCTCGGGCTGGTGGTCGATTCCACGCTGGTCGCCGCACGTCCTGTTCGACCGCCTCGAACGCAATAACGCCGGTACCGCGCGCCGGGCCGCGGCGTCGTTTGCCCAGTATGTCGGCGCCCCGGTGGTGCACGCCGCCCACGCGGGTGCGTTGACCTGCGCGATGCCGTGGCTGCCCCTTCGGTACCGCGGTCACTTCGAAGGCGCCACGCTGATCGCCAACGCGGACGGCACCGTCATCGCGGAACGGCGCGCCGATCAAGGCGAAGGGATCGTGCTTGCCGAGATCACGCCCGGCCGGCAGCCGGCTCGACTCGCGCCGCCGGCCGGCTTCTGGCTGCATCGCCGCGGGACGCTGCCCACCGCGGTGTGGCACTACCAACGCTGGCATGGGCGGCGCTGGTACCGGCACAACGTCGCACAGAACGTCTGAGGAGGCACCATCGTGGATTGGACCGGCGCAGCACTGGGCACCGACACGCTGATCACCCTGCTGGCGGCAGGCCTGACCTTCCTGCTTGCCCTGGGACTGGGCATCTGGAAATACCGGCAGATGGTCACCCGACCGGAACGCCACGCCCATCCCTACGTCGACATCGCACACCGGGCCGCACTGCTATATGCCTTCGCCACCCTGCTGTTGGCGGTTTTCGTCGAGCTCAGCACCTGGCCGACCTGGGTGAATCTGACCGCCGCCATGGTGGTCGTGTTCTACTTCCTGGCCGCCATCGCCAGCTACATCGTGCACGGCGCCCTGCAGGACACCACCAACCAGTTCGAGCACCCCACGACGGGACTGCACGTGTCGATGGTGCTGCTGATCGTCGGTGAGATGGGCGGGTTTGGCGTGCTGCTCGCCGGGTTCGTCGCCGGTTGGCTCGGTCGCGGCTAGCGCTCAGGCGGCGCCTTCACCGAGGTAGCGCATCCACACCGGATCGAGATCGTGGATCACCGCCAGCAGCCGCCAGTGCTGGCCCTTGGGCGAGGTGGGCACCAACCGCAGCGTCCAGCCGATCTCGGCCAGCAACCGGTCCGCCTTGCGGTGATTGCAGGTCGAACAGGCGGCCACGCAGTTCTCCCAGGAGTGGTCGCCGCCACGACTGCGCGGCACCACGTGGTCGACAGTGTCGGCCTTGCCGCCGCAGTAGGCGCAGCTGTGCTGGTCGCGGTGCATCAGCGCAGCCCGGGTCAACGGGATCCGGGCCCGATACGGCACTCGAACGTAGTTCCGCAACCGGATCACCGACGGCACCGGCACCGACCGGGTCGCGGAGTGGATCACCGGGCCGGCCGGATCGTCGTGCACGATGTCGGCTTTACCGCAGATCAGCATGACCACGGCGCGCCGCAGCGACAGCGCCGTCAACGGCTCGAAGGTGGAGTTCAGCAGCAATACCCGCCGACGAGTCCAGATGGATGCGGCTTCATTGCTGGTCCCAGGACCGGTGACAGCACCGGATGTGGCGACCGAATGCAGGCATGGGGCGGTGGCAAGCCCGCTCAGGCTCGCCGGTGGGGCACCGGGGGTGCGGTGGCCCCGACGTTTCATATCCGGTCTTGCAGCCGGTTTATGTGTCGCACCATTGACCTCCGCCGAACAGTTCACCATGATTCGGCGCTGGTCGCACGCCTATTAGCTGTGTGTTCACCAGCAGTCACCGGCGATGCCCCACAATGGGTGGCGATGCAGCCGATAGAAGAACCCTCGTTTTATGACGCCGTCGGCGGTGCGGAGACCTTTCACGCCATCGTGTCGCGGTTTTATCAACTGGTCGCCCAGGACCCGATCCTGCGCCCGATGTACCCCGCCGACGACATGGACGGCGCCGAGGAACGATTGCGGATGTTCCTCGAGCAGTACTGGGGCGGGCCGCGCACCTACACCGAGCTGCGTGGGCACCCGCGCTTGCGGATGCGCCATATCCCCTACCGGATCGGCCCGATGCAGCGCGATGCGTGGCTGCGCTGCATGGTGACGGCCATCGACGAGATCGACAGCGACACCCTCGACGATGCACACCGCGGCGAACTGCTGCAGTACCTGCATTCGGCGGCCGACTTCCTGGTCAACGCACCGATCTGATGGGCGCCAGCGACCGCCCCGGCCACACCCCGTGGTGGGCCGACAGCGTGTTCTACCAGGTGTATCCCCGCTCGTTCGCCGACAGCAACTCCGACGGGGTCGGCGACCTGGACGGGGTGACCGCACACCTGGACTACCTGCGGTGGCTGGGGGTCGAGGCGCTGTGGCTCAACCCGGTGATGGTGTCGCCGATGGCCGACCACGGCTACGACGTGGCGAATCCGCGTGACATCGATCCGCTCTTCGGCGACCTCGCGGCACTGGATCGACTGGTGGCCGCCGCGCACGAGCGCGGACTCAAGCTGACGATGGACCTGGTGCCCAACCACACCAGTTCGGCGCACCCGTGGTTCGTCGAGGCACTGGCCGCCAAGCCGGGCAGTCCCGCGCGCGACCGCTACTACTTCCGCGACGGGCGCGGCCCCGGCGGCCAGCTGCCGCCCAACAACTGGGTGTCGGTGTTCGGCGGCCCGGCCTGGACGCGCGTCACCGAATCCGACGGCCCGGGCCAGTGGTACCTGCATCTGTTCGATGTGTCACAGCCGGATCTGAACTGGGACAATCCCGAGGTGTTCGCCGATTTCGAGCGAACCCTGCGGTTCTGGCTGGACCGCGGCGTGGACGGCTTCCGTATCGATGTCTCGCACGGCATGGCCAAGCCGGCCGGCCTGCCGGACATGCCGGTCACCGATGTGAAGCTGCTGGCCCACCAGGACGACGACCCGCGCTTCAACCGGCCCGGCGTCCATCCGATCCACCGGGCGATTCGCCGGGTCATGGACGACTATCCGGACGCGGTGAGCGTCGGCGAGGTCTGGGTGCACGACAACGATCAGTTCGCCGAGTATCTACGGCCCGACGAACTGCACCTGGCGTTCAACTTTCGGCTGCTGCAAGCCGACTTCGATGCCCAAGAGATCCGCGGTGCGATCGACAATTCGCTGGCCGCGGTGGGGTTGGTGGGCGCCAGCGCCACCTGGGCGCTGGAGAACCATGACGTCGAGCGGGCGGTCACCCGCTATGGCGGCGGGGCCGTCGGGCTGGACCGGGCCAGGGCTATGGCCCTGGTGTTGTTGGCCCTGCCCGGCGCGGTGTTCGTCTACAACGGCCAGGAGCTGGGCCTGCCCAACGTCGAGCTGCCCGATTCGGCCCTGCAGGACCCGGTGTGGGAGCGCTCCGGGCACACCGAACGCGGTCGCGACGGCTGCCGGGTGCCCCTGCCCTGGTCCGGAGATGCGCCGGCGTTCGGATTCTCCGACAACCCCGACACCTGGCTACCGATGCCGCCGGCCTGGGCACAGCTGACTGTCGACAGGCAACGAAGCGACCACAGCTCGACACTCTCGCTGTACCGGCAGGCTCTCGAGATACGCAGGAGCAGCACCGAACTCACCGGATCGCAGGTCGATTGGCTCGACGCGCTGCCGGGAATGTTGATCTTCCGGCGCGGCGGGCTGGTATGCGCGCTGAACGCCGGCGACCTTCCGGTAGATCTCCCGGAAGGGCAGCTGATCCTGGCCAGCGCGCCGGCGACCGGCGGTGTCTTGCCGCCCAACACCGCCGCGTGGCTGGTCTGAACGGCCGGTCACCTCACAATCGACCACGGACTCCTGGACCGCTTGCGGTACTGGCGAATTCGGCGACCAGATCGGCCAGCCGGTCCGGCTGATCGATCATCGAGAACGTCCGCGAGCCGTCGATGAGTTCGAAGCGGGAGTTGGGCAGCGTACTTGCGAGGCGCCGGCCGTCCTCGACCGGAAAGAACAGGTCATCGGCGGACCAGGCGATCAGCGCCGGCCTGGTGAACTCGTGCAGTCGCGCCCCGGCGTCCAGGGCGGTCTGCTGGTTCAGCGACTTGGTGAGCTGACGGAGGTCTTCGGCGATGGCGGCATCACCCAGCGCGGGTGTGACCCACCCTTTCACCAGGTGGTCGATGTCGCCGTGCGACAGCGCGCCGTACCCACGCTGACGAACCATCCGCAGCCGCATCGGCTGGAGCACTCCGCGGAAGGTGATCGCCGTCTTCGCGGCCAGCATGAACGGCTTGAGGATGGGCGGCGGGAAATGCTCAAAGGCATCGCAGCTGGTCAGCACCAGCGCCCCGAGCCGGTCCGGGTGGTTGACCGCAACCAATTGGCTGACCAGGCCGCCGGTGTCGTTGCCGACCAACACCACGTCCTCGAGGCCGAGCGCGCCCATGAACGCATCCACCATGGCGGCGATCCCCGGCATCGTTCTGTCCGCGCCGGCCCGCAGCGCCTCCGGATGCGCGCCCAGCGGCCAATTCGGAGCGATGCAGCGGAGGCCTCGCGCGGCCAGGCGAGCGCTCAGCGGCCCCCACAGCGTGGCGCCCATGGCGTAGCCGTGGACGAACAGCACCGGCCGACCGTCCTGGGGGCCCGCGGTGTCGTAATGGATTGTTCCGGCGTCAATGTCAACGGTGGGCATTGGAAGCTCCTAACATAGTTACGTGCAACCTGCCAATAACTTACCGACAGCCTGTACGGAAATCAAGCGTCGGACGCAAGCCGAGCGTTCCGCCGCCACCCGTGCTGCCCTGATGAGCGCGGCCCGCAAACTGTGGGGCGCGCGCGGCTACGCGGCCGTGGGGACCCCCGAGATCGCCGAGTCCGCCGGCGTGACCCGCGGCGCTATGTACCACCAATTCCCGGACAAGGCAGCGCTTTTCCTGGCCGTCGTGGAGGCCGTGGAAGCCGACGTGATGGCGCGACTCGGCGAAGCGGTGGCCGCCTCCGCGGCAACCACCCCCGCTACCGCGTTACGGGCAGCCGCCGAAAACTGGCTGGTGGTCGCCGAGGATCCGGAAGTGCGCCAACTCGTCCTGCTCGATGCCCCCAACGTCCTGGGTTGGGACGGCTTTCGAGACGTGGCCCAGCGCTACAGCCTGGGTATGACCGAACAGCTGCTCAGCGAAGCCATGCAGGCCGGACAACTCCCCCACCAGCCGGTCCGCGCGCTGGCCCACGTGCTGATCGGCGCGCTCGACGAAGCAGCGATGCTGATCGCGACCGCCGACGACCCCGAGCAGACGCGCGCCGACGTGAGCCTCGTCATTCAGCGACTGCTCGACGCCATGCTCACCGAGGGCTGAGTTGGACCGCCAGCGCGCTCAGCGGATGAATTTCTCCAGATACGCGCGGTGGTCCGCGGACAGCCGCACCAGCTTCTGTTCGTCGATGCTGAAGGTGGCCAACTGCGTCTCGGCGATCACCGCCGGCCGGGAATCGGGGGCGGCGTGCACCGAGCGCACCTCGTAGCCGATGGTGAAGTCCACCGTGCGCAGCCGAGACACCCACATCGTCACCTGCAGCGGCGAGTCAGTCAGCCGCAGTTGCCCCTTGTAGGTGACTTTGACCTCGGCGATCAGCAGACCGACGCTGGTGATGTCGACCGCGAACGCCGGCGACAAGAAGGGCACCCGCGCCTCTTCGAGCATCGTCACCATGGTCGCGTGGTTCACGTGCTGGTACATGTCGATGTCCGACCAGCGCACCGGAACCGCTGCCACAAAGCCCACCGGCTCTCCGGTGGATTCTCCTGCCGCACTCATGACGCCGCGCCGCGCGTCATGCTGCGGATCTGCCGGGCCGCCACCGACAGGGTCGCCAGATCCCGCTGGTCGGATGCGTAGATCTGGGTCAGCGTGCGGCGCGCCCGCTGCACGCGTGAGGCGTTGGTCGATTCCCATTCGGTGATTTTCTGCATCCCGTCCTCGTCCGGTTCTCCGACCGCCAGCACATCCAGGCACAGCGACCGCACCGAATTGTAAATGTCGTCACGGATCGCCAACCGCGCCAAGGCATGCCAGCGGTCATCGCGCGGGAGCTGGGCGACCGCGGTCAGCAGCCCGTCGGTACCGAGGCGATCCATCAGCGCGAAGTAGGTGTCCGCGACCTCGTCGGCGTCGCGTTCGGTGATGTCGGCGACGTCGATGATGTCGAGCAGGCTGTAGCGGTACAGGCCCAGGGCGACGTCGGAAGCCAGGCCACGGGGCACGCCCTGGGCCTCGAACTCGCCGATGTGTTTGGCGACGATCTCGGCGTCGTCGCCGCGCAGCCATTCCGACATCCGCGGCGACAGCGCGGCGACCTGCTCGGCGAACCGATTGATCTCGGCGCCGACCGCCAGCGGCTGGGGACGGTAGTTGAGCAGCCACCGGCCGGCCCGGTCGATCAGCCGCCGCAGGTCCAGCGTCATCCGGTCGGTCACCGCGACCGGCAGACCGTCTTGTTCACCGGCGGCGCGGATCCGGCGCCACAGGTCGCCCACCCCGAAGATGGCATCGGTCGCGACATAGGCGCGCACCGCGTCGATCAGCTCGACGCCCGCGTCCTCGGTGATCCGGAAGGCGTAGGTGATGCCCGCGGTGTCCACCACGTCGTTGATCAGCATCGTGGTGACGATTTCGCGGCGCAGTTGATGCTGGCGGATCTCGGGGCCGAAGCGCTGTTGCAGTACCTGCGGGAAATACTGCGGCAGCCGGGCGGCGAACACATCCTGTTCGGGTAGGTCGGTGGCCAGTACCGCCGCTTTGAGCGTCAGCTTGACGTGCGCCATCAAGGTGGCCAACTCCGGTGAGGCCAGACCCAGTCCGGCCTCGGCGCGTCGGGCGATCTCCTTCTCCGAAGGCAGCGCCTCCAGTGCACGGTTGAGCCCGCGGTCGGCCACCAGGTGCCGGATCTGATCGGCGTGCACCGGTAGCAGGCTCGCGGCGTTGGCCCGGCTGGTGCCCATCAGATCGTTCTGCGCGGTGTTGTCCGCCAAGACCAGTGCGCTGACTTCGTCGGTCATCGAGGCCAGCAACTCCGGCCGGTCGGCGGCGTCGACCTTGCCGACGGTCACCAGGGCGTCGATCAGGATCTTGATGTTGACCTCGTGGTCGGAGCAGTCGACGCCGGCGGAGTTGTCCAGGGCGTCGGTGTTGATGCGGCCGCCGGCCAGATCGAATTCGACACGGCCCAGCGGCGTGACACCGAGGTTTCCGCCTTCGCCGATCACCTTGGCGCGCACCTGGTTTCCATTGACCCGGACCTGGTCGTTGGCACGGTCGCCCACATCGGCGTCGGATTCGGACTCGGCTTTGACGTAGGTGCCGATGCCACCGTTGAACAGCAGGTCCACCGGCGCCCGCAGGATCGCCCGGATCAACACCGGCGGGGTGAGCTCGGTGATGTCCTCGTCGAGGCCCAGCACGGCGGCGACCTGCGGGCTGACCGGCACGGATTTCAGGTCCCGCGGGTAGACGCCGCCTCCAGCGCTGATCAGCGACTTGTCGTAGTCGTCCCAACTGGATCGGGGCAGGTCGAACATCCGCTGACGCTCAGCGAAGGACCGGGCTGGATCGGGGTCGGGATCGAGGAAGATGTGCCGGTGGTCGAAGGCGGCCATCAGCCGGATGTGTTCGCTGCGCAGCATGCCGTTGCCGAACACGTCGCCGCTCATGTCGCCGACTCCGACGACGGTGAAATCCTGGGTCTGGGTGTCGATTCCCATCTCCCGGAAGTGCCGCTTGACCGACTCCCAGGCACCCTTGGCGGTGATGCCCATCTCCTTGTGGTCGTAGCCAACCGACCCGCCGGAGGCGAACGCGTCGCCCAGCCAGAAGCCGTAGGACTTGGCGACGCCGTTGGCGATGTCGGAGAAGCTGGCGGTGCCCTTGTCGGCGGCCACCACCAGGTAGGCGTCGTCGCCGTCCCGGCGCACGACCTGCGGCGGCGCGCTGACCGCGCCGGTGGCGTGGTCGACGTTGTCGGTGACGTCGAGCAGCCCGGAGATGAACAGCGTGTAGCAGGCGATCCCTTCGTCGCGGGCCGCCTCGCGGTCGGCTACCGGGCTACCGGTGGGCGTCGGTGGGTGTTTGACCACGAACCCACCTTTCGCCCCGGTCGGGACGATGACGGCGTTCTTGACCTCTTGGGCCTTGACCAGGCCGAGGATCTCGGTGCGATAGTCCTCTCGGCGGTCCGACCAGCGCAGCCCGCCGCGCGATACGAATCCGAACCGAAGGTGCACACCCTCGACCCGGGGTGAGTAGACGAAGATCTCGAACTTCGGCCGGGGCAGCGGCAACTCGTCGATCAAGCCGGCATCCAGCTTGAGCGCCAGCACGTTGCGTGCGCGAGCCGAATCAGCTCGGGTGACAAAGTAATTGGTCCGCAGCGTGGCTTGAATCAGGGAGGCGAACGCGCGCAGCACCCGGTCGGTGTCCAGGCTCACCACTGCGTCGATGCCCGCCGCGACGTCAGCGGCGGCCGCCTGCGCGTCCCGGTTGCGATGCGTTCGCGACGGGTCGAACAGCGCCTCGAACAGCGCCACCAGAGCTCGCGCGATGCTCGGATAGTCGTTGAGCACCGAGGCGATGTGGTTCTCGCTGTAGGGGAACCGGGCCTGGCGCAGGTATTTGGCGTAGCCGCGCAGCACCACCACCTGTTGCCAGTTCAGTCCGGCGCGCAGCACCAGCTCGTTGAATCGGTCGGGCTCGACGCGGCCCTCCCAGATCGCGGTGACGCCGTCGGCGAACCGCTGCTGCGCGTCGTCGCGCTCGGCTCCGCTCGCGGGGATCTCGATGGTGGGGTGCGCCGACACCTTGAACTTGTAGATCCACACCTGCAGGCCGTCGGCGCGGGTGACGGTGAATGGCCGCTCTTCGAGGACCGCCACTCCCATGCACTGCAGCATCGGCAGCAGGTGGCTCAGCGACGCACCGTGCCCGCCGAGAAACCAGGCCAACTGACTTCCGTCGGCCGACCCGTAGTCGGAGAACACCAATTTCACCGAGTCGGCGGTCAGCCGCTCGATGATCGCGATGTCGCCGACCGCCTCGGCCGGAGTGACGGCCTGCTTGTAGATCTCATCGAACGCGACGGCATAGTGTTCGGCCACCTCGGCGTCGATGGAGTCCTGCGCCGCCGTCTCGAGCAGCCGGTCCCCCCAAGTGCGGGTGGCCTCGGCCAGCAACGCCTGGATCCTGACCCGATTGGCCTCGCCGGTATCGACCGAACGGGCGTCGGGATCGTCGGACATCCGGACCATGAAATGCAGCAGCGCCCAGGGCGCTTCGCTGACACGGGCGCTGTATTCCAGCCCTACCCCACCGAACTCGTGGATCAGGATGTCCTCCATGTGCAACCGCACCGGGGTGGTGTAGCGGTCGCGTGGCAGGTACACCAGGCAGGACACGAAGCGACCGGTCCGGTCGCCGCGCAGGAACAGCAGGGTTCCGCGCCGCGCACCCAGGTCGGACACCGCCATCGCCATGTTCAGCAACTGCTCGGCATCGATCGCGAAAAGCTCTGAACGCGGGACGGTTTGGATGATGTCGAGCAGCAGCTGGCCGGGGTGGCCGGGCTCCTGCTCGGCCAACGCCAGGGCGTGACGGACGGTGTGCGAGATGACCGGGATCTCGAAGACGTCGGCGTTCATGGCGCCGGCGGTGAACAGCCCGACGAAGCGGTGCGCGACGATGCTGTCGCCGGTGTCCTCGCGGATCACCACCACATAGGTGTGCGAACTGAACCGCATGTAGCTGGGCACGGTGGCCTGCGCCAAGGTCAGCAGATTGTTACCGGTGAGCCTGGGCCGCAAGGATTTACGCAGGCGCAGCACGCCCAGCCGGTCGGCGTCTTCGACGAGAACCTGCCCGTCGCGCACCACGCCACTCTGGTAACCCAGCAGCACGAAGTGCCCGTCGGCCAGCCACTGCAGCAGCGCGGCGACATCGTGGCGATCCGGCGCGGTGTAGTGGCCTTGCGCATTGGCCTCGACATCGGCGGCAAGGTCATTGAGCGCGTCACGCATCGCCGTGGAATCGATGGCGACCTGGCGGACGTCGGCCATCACGTCGGGCAGCAGGCGTTCGGTCTCGGCGAGGGTGTTGCGGTTGACCGTCGGTGAGAGCTGGACATGAATCCAGGCCTCGGTCCCCGCGGAGCCGTCCGCGGATCTCGGCTCAACACTAAGCAGTTCCCCGGCCGAATCGCGCTGCACGGTGAACACCGGAGTCATGATCCCGACGTAGGCCACCCCCAGCCGGTGCAGCAGCACCGCCACCGAGTCCATCAGCATGCCGCCGTGTTCGGTGACCACCTGCAGCGCCGGCCCGAACCCGGCCGGATCGTCGGCGGGATACACCGCGACCCGAGTCTCACCGGCGCGCCGGTGCTGCGCCAGCCGGGCGTGCGCCGCCAGCAGCGCCGGGGTCACGACGGCGGTGGCGGCGGCCCGGCTGGCCGGATCGGTGCCACCCGAGGGTTCGTCGCTGACCAGCGAATCGCTGTGCGACCCGCGATAGGTCTCGATGTAGGCGGCCGAGACCCAAGCGGGAATGCCTTGCGACTCAGAGGGATCGGGAAATGTTGTCCACGCGGTCGATTCCTTGGTGGACTTCGTCATCCCACCCCTCCCGACTGTGTGTCAGCTCCGGCAGCACGGCTACCGGACTCACACTAGTCGCGGGTGAGCCTGCGGTGGGTCACTCGATGCGGACGCGCCGCTTCGGCACCGAGTCGTTGCACCTTGTTCTCCTCGTAGGCACCGAAGTTGCCCTCGAACCAGAACCACTTGGCCTCGTTGTCGTCGTCACCCTCCCACGCCAGGATGTGCGTGCAGGTGCGGTCCAGGAACCAGCGGTCGTGGCTGATGACCACGGCGCAGCCGGGGAACTGTTCGAGGGCGTTCTCCAGCGAACTGAGTGTTTCGACATCGAGGTCGTTGGTCGGCTCGTCCAGCAGGATCAGGTTGCCGCCCTGCTTGAGAGTCAACGCCAGGTTCAGGCGGTTGCGCTCACCACCGGAGAGCACCCCGGCCGGCTTCTGCTGATCGGGCCCCTTGAACCCGAACGCCGAGACGTAGGCCCGCGACGGGATCTCGTTCTGCCCGACCTCGATGTAGTCCAAGCCGTCGGAGACCACTTCCCAGACCGTCTTCTTCGGGTCGATGCCGGCGCGGTTCTGGTCGACGTAGCTCAACTTGACCGTTTCACCGACCTTGACCGTGCCACTGTCCGGCTCTTCCAGACCGACGATCGTCTTGAACAACGTGGTCTTGCCGACGCCGTTGGGGCCGATCACACCGACGATGCCGTTGCGCGGCAGCGTGAACGACAGGTCCTTGATCAGCTGGCGTGAATCGAAGCCCTTGTCCAGGTGTTCCACCTCGACGACGGTGTTGCCCAGTCGCGGGCCGACCGGGATTTGGATCTCCTCGAAGTCGAGCTTGCGGGTCTTCTCCGCCTCGGCAACCATCTCGTCGTAGCGCTGCAGGCGGGCCTTGTTCTTGGCTTGGCGGGCCTTGGCACCCGAGCGCACCCAGGCGAGTTCGTCCTTGAGCCGCTTCTGCAGCTTCTGGTCCTTCTTGCCCTGCACCTCGAGGCGCTCGGCCTTCTTCTCCAGATAGGTCGAGTAGTTGCCTTCGTAGGGGTAGGCACGGCCGCGGTCGAGCTCCAAGATCCACTCGGCCACGTTGTCGAGGAAGTAGCGATCGTGGGTGACCGCGAGGATCGCGCCCGGGTAGGACGCCAGGTGCTGCTCGAGCCACAGCACGCTCTCTGCGTCCAGGTGGTTGGTCGGCTCGTCGAGGAGCAGCAGGTCGGGTTTGCTCAGCAGCAGCTTGCACAGCGCCACCCGGCGGCGCTCGCCACCGGAGAGGTGGGTGACGGGCTCGTCGGCCGGCGGGCAGCGCAGCGCGTCCATCGCCTGTTCGAGCTGCGAGTCGATGTCCCAGGCGTCGGCGGAGTCAAGCTCCTCCTGGAGCTTGCCCATCTCTTCCATCAGTTCATCGGTGTAGTCGGTGGCCATCAGCTCGGCGACCTCGTTGTACCGATTGAGCTTGGCCTTGATCGGCACGCCCTCTTCGACGTTCTCCCGGACGGTCTTGGTCTCGTCCAGATGCGGCTCCTGCAACAGGATGCCGACGGAGGCGCCGGGCGCCAGGAACGCGTCGCCGTTGTTCGCTTTGTCCAACCCGGCCATGATCCGCAGGACGCTGGACTTACCAGCACCGTTGGGACCGACGACACCGATCTTGGCGCCGGGCAGGAAGTTCAGCGTGACGTCGTCGAGGATGACTTTGTCGCCGTGTGCTTTGCGCACCTTCTTCATCGTGTAGATGAACTCAGCCATGCCGGGGTGTCGCCTCCTGGTCTCGCGAATTTGCTCGCCAACCATCCTAGGGGGTCGTCCGGCAACGCTGTCGGCTGCTGTCAGGGCTTCAGAGCTATCCCGGCCATCTCGGCCATCTCGTCGCTGGAGTCGGATTCGCCGTCTGCGCAGTCTGGGCCGTCGGCGTCGTCGCCAGAGGCAGCGATCGGCGGATTGTCCGGTCCGGCGGCAATGATCTTCTCCACCCGGGCCGCGCACCGCGCCAGATCGGGGCCAACCGCGGTCGCGCGCAGCTCCACCGACGAGCGGCGAACCCCGTCCTTGTCCTCATACTCGCTGGTGAAGACGTGCCCCACCACGATCACCGGCAATCCCTTGCTCAGCGACGCCCCCACCCCGGTGACCAATCTGTCCCAGCAGTTGACGGTCACGAACAGGGAGTTACCGGTCTCCCAGCTGCCATCGGCAGCGCGCTTGCGCGAATTGCTGGCGACCCGGAACTTGATGAGTTCGTGCTCGCCCACCCGGCGGCGGAGCGGTTCCGAAGCGATGTTGCCGATCACGGTCAGTGTTGTCTCGAACATGGGGTGTTTCCTTCCTGGTTGCGGCGGGCCTGACGAGCTCGCCGGTGCTGCACCCATTGGGCCGGGCGGGCCCGACAAGGAAGCCGGACCGGCCGTCACGCGCAACGGCAACTGGGGAAGAACAGCGCATTGGGGATAACCCCGGCGGAGGCTAGGTCCGCGGCTTGTAGACGGTCACCGGTGCATTCCAATCAGCGAAGGTGATCGCCACGGCGTCGTCGTTGCCGGAGGCCAGTTTCAGCGCGACCAGGTGGTGGTCACCGGTCTCCTCGATCCAGACCGTGCACGCGGTCCGTTTGGTGGCCTTCAGCTGCGGCACGATCTTCTTCGCCGCGTCGGCTGATACCTCGCCGCTGATCCGCACGGTGTGTACGTCATCGATGGTCTCGCGTCCCTCAACTTCGGGATCGACGAAATCGGTCAGCAGGCCGGCCAGCCCGGTTTCGGGGCTCAGGATGCTCGCCGCGTCGTAGAACTTGGCGGCCGGACCGTAGTCGACCCAGTGGCCGCGATCCTGCGACACGTAGAAGTCGCCGTCGAACACGACGAACGCGACATAGGCCGGTGCGCCCCGGTAGGCGATCTTGGCGTAGCCCTTCGCCGCCGCGGCGGGCTGCTGGGTCACGTCTCCGTCGAGCGCGGTGACCGGCATGTTCTCGATGCTGCCGGTCACCGCCACCGACAGGTGCACGCTCTCAAGTTCCGCAGTGGTGGCGCTGGACTCCTTGAGGATCGCCGCGGCGTCCGGCAGGGGCTCGGTGGACTTCTTCGGCAAAGTGGGCGACGGCGCCGCCGTGGATGCGGGCGTCGACGAGGTTGGGGGCGTCGTCGCGGCAACGGTTGACGACGCCTCCGACGGGACCGTTGGGGAGTTGGAGTAGCAACCGGCGACCAGGGCAGCGGCGACGCTGACCACGGTCAGGACGCCCGGGAGCCTGCGCATGCCCGCCATCGTAGAGGCCACCGCCCCGCCTGGCAGCTCTTGCTGTGCCGACGAGAAGTGGGCGCGCGCTTGGTATACGTTGCTTGCGGTGGGTACCAAAGGCCGGTCCGGCAGCGGTGAACACACGAGCCGCAGCACGTGGGCACGCGACGACATCCGGGTCTCGGACCCGGCGGCCATGCAGCGCTCGATCGCGGGCACGGCCGTCGGCAACTTCATGGAGTGGTACGACTTCGGGATCTACGGCTTCCTGGCCACCACCATCGCGCAGGTTTTCTACCCCAGTGACAGTTCCAGCGCGGTGGGCCTGATCGCCACCTTCGGCACTCTGGCGGCAGCCTTCGCGGTGCGGCCGTTCGGCGGCATCGTCTTCGGCTCGCTCGGAGACCGCATCGGCCGCAAACGGGTCTTGGTCATGACCGTCACCCTGATGGCGGTGGGCACCACGATCACGGGGTTGCTGCCGTCGTACGAGACGATCGGCGTGTGGGCCCCGATCCTGCTGATCGTCACCAAGATCTTGCAGGGGTTCTCCACCGGTGGCGAATACGTCGGCGCCATGACCTACGTCAGCGAACACGCCCCAGACCGCAGCCGCGGCGCGCTGACGGGGTATCTACCGCTGGGCACCCTCGGCGGCTACATCACGGGCGCCGCGGTGGTGACCGTGCTCAAAACCCAACTGCCGGTCTCCGACATGCTGCACTGGGGTTGGCGGATCCCGTTCCTGCTCGGTGTGCCGCTGGCCATGGTGACCCTGTATATGCGGCTGCGCATCGACGAATCACCGGCCTTTGAAGAGCTGGAGCAGCGCAGCGAGAAAGCCGACACCGACCACAGCAACGGGTGGCTGCAGTTCAAGCAGACCGTCACCGGGCAGCGCAAGGGTCTGCTGATCTGCATGGGCCTGGTGTTGGCCGAGAACGTCACCAACTACATGCTCACCGGGTATCTGCCGACCTACTTCAAACAGGTCGGTCGCATCAGCGGCAGCCGCGGACTGACGATGATCGTGGTGGCGCTGGTGTTCATGCTGGTCGCGGTGTTGCCGCTGGCCAAGTTGTCCGACCGCATCGGCCGCAAACCGATTCTGTGGACCGGCAGCGCTCTGCTGATCGTGGGGTCTGTTCCCGCCTTCCTGCTGATCCGCCAGGGCGGCAACTACCCGCTACGGCTGCTCGGTGTGCTGCTCATCGGCGTCATGCTGCTGTGCTTCTACAGCACTACGCCGTCGACGCTGCCCGCACTGTTCCCCACCAGGGTGCGCTATTTCGCGGTTGCGATCGGATTCAACATCTCGGTCTCGGTGTTCGGAGGCACCACTCCCCTGGTCGCCGAGACCCTGGTGTCGGGAACCGGCAACGTGATGTTGCCGGCCTACCTCCTGATGGGCGCGGGCGTCATCGGCGCAATCACGGTGTGGTTCACCCCGGAGACGGCCGGCAAACGCCTGCCCGGGTCGGGACCGTCGGTGGCCACCGAGCAGGAGGCCGAGGCGATCGCCGAAGCCGGGCTGCACGAATAGCGCTAACACTGGCCCGAGAAATCGATGTTGACGGCGCTTACTTCGGCTCTTATGCTGACGTAAGCACTGTTAACATTGCCCACGGCCCGGAGCGCGCGATGCCCACCTCCGGTCAACCGCCCGAAGGATGAACCATGAGCATCCCCGACGAAACTGACCGTCGCCCTTTCGATCTGGTGATCTTCGGCGCCACCGGCTTCACCGGCGGTCTGACGGCCGACTATCTCGCCGCACATCTACCCGCCGACGCACGGTGGGCCCTGGCCGGCCGCAACAAGGCCAAGCTCGAAGCCGTGCGCGACCGGCTCGCCGCCATCAATCCGGCTGCCGCCACCTTGCAGCTCCTCCTGGCCGACACCAACAATCCCGAATCGCTGCGCGCGGTGGCCGAGTCCGCGCGGGTGGTGATCGCCACGGTCGGCCCGTATCTGGAGCACGGTGAGCCGCTGGTGGCGGCGTGCGCCGCTGCCGGCACCGACTACCTCGACCTCACCGGCGAGCCGGAGTTCATCGATCGGATGTATCTGAACCACCACGCCACCGCCGTCCAGACCGGCGCCCGGCTGGTTCACGCCTGCGGATTCGACTCCATCCCACATGATTTGGGCGCCTTCTTCACCGTCCGGCACCTGCCCGACGGGGTGCCTCTGACGGTCCGCGGCGTGGCGCGCGCCAACATGATGATCTCCGGCGGCACTTTGCACTCCGCACTGGCACAGCTGTCGCGCCTGCGGCAGATGCACCAGGTCGAGGTGGCACGCAAGAGAGCCGAGCCCCACACCGATGGCCGCCGCACGCGCGCCCGCGTAGGGGTTCCGCGGCGCGATGCCGAACTCGGTATGTGGCTGCTGCCCCTGCCGACGGTCGACCCCCAGATTGTGCAGCGCTCCGCAGCCGCCCGCGCCGACTACGGCCCCGAGTTCACCTACACCCACTACGCGGGACTGAAACGGGCCATCACCCTGGCCGCTGCCCTCGCCGGCGTCAGCGCGTTCGTCGCCGCCGCGCAGGTGCCGCGCTTGCGCCGCGTGCTCGGCAAGCGAATCCCGCAGGGTGAAGGTCCTTCGGAGTCACGAAGGGCCAGTTCATGGTTCACTGTCGATTTCATCGGCGAAGGCGGCGGCAAACAGGTGCACACCCAGGTCCGCGGCGGCGATCCAGGCTACGGCGAGACCGCGAAGATGCTGGCCGAGTCAGCGATGTCCCTGGCATTCGACGCCAACCCGCAGACTTCCGGTCAGCTCACCACCGTCGCCGCGATGGGCGAGAACCTGCTGCGCCGACTCACCGACGCCGGTATCGAGTTTCGTGTCGTCGAGGAGAAGCGATGAACACCACCGCCGGCCCCTTCGTACCCCCGGACACCGCCGAGGCGCTGGCGGGGTTGACCATGCCGCTCGCCGAGGCCATGCGCTCGCAGCGTGCGATCCGCCGGCTGCACTTCGACCCCGTCGACGAGGAACTACTGCGCGAGGTGCTTGCGCTTGCACTCAAGGCTCCCACCAGTTCCAACAGCCAGGACTGGGCATTCGTCGTGGTCAACGACGCCGAGCAGAAGCGGCGCCTGGTGCGCAGCTACCAAAGGGCGTTCAAGCTGTTCGGCTGGTTTGCCAGGCGCACCGCCACCGACGAGCCGACGCGACGCCAGTTGCGGGTGTCGGAGTGGCAGCGTGAGCACTACCACGAACTGCCGACCCTCGTAGTGGCCTGCTACCGGCGCACCCTCAAGCACCAGCCTGTCGGGTGGCCGCAAATCAGGATCTCGTCGTTCTACGGTTCGGTCTATCCCGCGGTGCAGAACCTGCTCCTGGCGTGCCGAGCCGTGGGCCTGGGCGCCTCACTGCAGACGCTGCCGTTGTTGTTAGTGCGCAGCACGCGCCGCGTGCTGGAGCTGCCACCTGAGATGGTGCCGGTATGCATCATCCCGATCGGCTGGGCACGCGGGCGCTACGGCCCGACCCAGCGTCCCCCGATCGACGAAGTGGTGCACGTCGATCGATTCGGCCACCAGCCGTGGCGATCAGTCCAGGCCGACGAGATCGGCGGAGCTAGTCCATAGCCCGTCGATGAGCTTGGGGTCGTGGGCCTGCCGATTCTCGCGGCCGTTCGCGCGGTGGCGGTCGAAGTAGACGCCGTTGATCTCGGGGTCGGCGCCGCGGTTGGCCAGTTCGATCAACGGCGTGGCACCCTTGGCCGGGGTGATGGTCGCAAGGTGGCGCAGCGGGGTGCGGTAGAGCAGGCCGACAAACCAGGAGTCCCGACCGAAGCTGGTCGCGACCGGACCGGGATGCACTGCGGCCGAGATGATCCCGTCGTCAACCCAGCGCTGGGCAATGCCGCGGGTGAACAAGATGTTCATCAGCTTGCTGGTCCCGTAGGCCCGCGTCTCGAAGGCACGCCGGCGCCGGTAGTCCAGGTCATCGAGGTCGACGTGTCCGAACCGGTTGCCGACGCTGGAGGTGTTCAGCACCAGCGCGCCACCGGCGGCGGCCAGCCGATCGCGCAGCAGGTTGGTCAGCAGGAAGGGCGCGAGGTGGTTGATTCCGAAGTTGGGTTCATGCCCCTGCGCCGTACGCAGACCCGGCGCGAACGTTCCACCCGCGTTGTTCAGCAGGACGTCGATGGCGCCGACCTGTTCGCGGATCTGTTCGGCCAGCGCGCGAACCTGGTTCAGATCGGCGAAATCCGCGGTCAGCGCGGTGGCACCGGCATCGGCGGCGACCGGCGCTAATTTCTGGGCCGAGCGGCCGACGACAACGAGGTTGACCTCCGGCCCGGCCAGGGCACGCGCTGCGACGGCGCCGATGCCGTCACTGGCGCCGGTGATCACGATCGTTCGGGGTGAGGTCACTGCAAGGTCTCCTTCGCTGCGTCGCCAAAAAGCCGCAAATGTTAGCGGCGCTTACTCGGCATGCTGCTAACGTTAGGAGCTCATGTAAGCGGCGTCAACACGGGGTAGCCACAGATGTCAGCGTCCACCAAGACCTATCACCACGGCGACCTGCCCGGAAGCCTGATCCGCGCGGCTATGGATCTCCTTGAGGAAAACGGCGCCACCGAACTGTCGCTGCGTGCCGCCGCTCGTCGAGCCGGCGTATCGACCGCGGCGCCCTACCGACATTTCGCCGACCGGAACGCGCTGCTGTCGGCGATCGCCGGGGTGGGTTATCGCGAACTGGCCACCGACCTGGCCGCGGCGCATCCCGCGCCGAAGACGGCGGATGACCTCGCTGCGATCGCCGTCGCCTACGTCCAGTTCGCGCTCGACCGACCCGGACTGTTCCGGGTGATGTTCACCGAGCAATGCGACCCGAGCAACGCCGAGCGGGTGGACGCGGTCACCGCGATCCAAGAATATTTGAACTCCATTGTGCGACAGGTGTTTCCGTCGGCCGACTCGGAGGCGATAGCCACCGCCGTGTGGGGATTGGTGCACGGCCTGGCCTTCCTGCACCTCGACGGCAAGCTCGACACCTCATCGGCCCAGGTCGTTGCCGATCGGGTGCGTGCGGCGGTACGCGCCGCGGCTGGCCAGATCGGGTAGGCAGGTCACCGCGCTGGGCTCACCCGTCGCGGCGGGCCATCTCGGCCAGCATCGCGTTGTAGGCGGCCAGGTCGGCGTCGTCATCGCGGTCAGCGGCACGGTCGAGCCGCTTTGCGGTGCGCCGGTCACTGCGATGCCACTGCACCAGCAGCGCAATCATCACCATGAGCAGGGGCAATTCGCCTGCCGACCAGGTGATGCCGCCGCCCAGGTGCTGGTCTCCGGCCAAATCGGTGTGCCAGGGCAGGCCCAGCGCACCGTAGAACCACTCCCCGAGCACCTTGTGCATCCCCATCAGGAAGACCCCGAAGAAGCCGTGCAGCGGCAACGAGGCGAACACCACCGCCAGCTTGGCCAGCGGTGAGATGGGCCGCGGCGTGGGGTCCACGCCGATCACGACCCAATAGAACAGGTAGCCGCTGAGGATGAAGTGGATGTTCATCGCGAGGTGCCCAGCGTGGCTGCCGGCGATCGAGTCGAACAGGCTGCTGAAGTAGAGCCCGTAAAAACCGACGACGAAGATCACCGCCGCGACGATCGGATTGGTGAGGACCCGCGAAACCCGGCTGTGCAGCGCGGCCAGCAGCCATTCGCGCATCCCGGGCGGCTCGCCGCGACCGGCGACCGGCAGCGCCCGTAGCGCCAGCGTGGTCGGCCCGCCCAGCACCAGCAGGATCGGCACCAGCATCGACAGCAGCATGTGCACGGCCATGTGCATGCTGAACATCGCCGGCATGTAGCGACCGGTGCCCGACGAGGTGGCGAACAGCAGGGTCAAACAGCCCAGCATCCAGGCGGTGGTGCGGCCTGCGGGCCAGGCGTCACCACGACGGCGTAGCCGCAGCACCCCGGCCAGATACACGCCGGCCAGCACTATCGCGGCGGTGCCGAAGACGACGTCGTATCGCCAGTCGAACAGGATCCGGGCCACGGTCGGCGGGCCGGCGAAGTCGTAGCCGATCTTGACCATCGGGACCGATGGGTTGAGCACCGTCGGCGGGGGTGGCGGGGTGCGGCCCAACCCCACCGCGACGCCGAAGGTCAGCGCGAAGACGACGGTCTCGGTCAGCGCCAGCCGGATCAGCGGGGCGCGCTTGTTCGGGTCTTCCTGCAGTGCGGCCACCCCACGGCGCCGCTGCCAGGCACCCAGGGCGCCGAGCGCACACAGGGCGACGAACTTGGCCACCACCAATTGGCCGTACGCCGTGGTCAGCAGGTCGGCGAGGGTCAGTCGCACCAGCGCGTTGAGCACTCCGGACAGGCCCATCGCCACGAAGCACCACAGCGCCACGGTGGAGAAGCGCCGTGCGGCCAGGTCGGCGTGTTCGCCGCCGCGAATCGCGTGGACCAGCAGCGCCAGCAGGCCGCCGGCCCACAGGCCCGCGGCGATCAGGTGAATCAGCAGGCTGTTGGTGGCCAGGTCGTGTGACCCGCCGGCGGCGGAATGCCCGGTCAACCCCAGCGGGATCAGGGTCAGCAGCGAACCCGCCAGCAACACCGGTGTCCAGGACCAGCGCAGCACGGGCAGGCTCGCCAGTGTCACCACCGCGGCCAGCAGCGCGGTCCACCGCCAGGCCGACGCGGTGTCGACCAGTCCGGCGAACGACCAGGCCGTCGCCGGGTCGAGGAACTCCGACAACGGGTGCCCGGAGACATCGGAGATCGTCAACGGAACCAGGAGCGCGGCACACACCGCCCAGACTCCCGACGCCGCGGTGCCCAACCGCAGCGCGCGGTAGCCGGCGACATCGAGGACCCCGCTCTCCTGCGGCGGCACCAGGAACGCCGCGAGCAGAAACGATCCCACCGCCAGCACTGCGGCCATCTCGCCGGCCGCCCGCACGAACGGCAGTCCCAGCGTGGTCACCGGTCCCGGGTCGGGCAGACCGGTCGCGGTCAGGGCGTCGGCCAACGACAGCGCCCCGATCCCGGCGGCGATGCACCCGGCCAGGATCGCCAACCCGGCCAGCAGCGGCACCACGATCGCCGCGCGGCCGCGGGTCGCCGAAGTAGCCGTCATGGCTTCCAGCGTATGGTGCGCGCCCGCCGCGCCTCATACCAGGCGGGCGACGTTGCAGCCTGCCCCGCTACTTGCTCAATCCCCGCCAATGCCGTCGCACCTCCATGTCCCGGGCGGCAAACGCCTCCCGGGCGATGCGGGCGATGTGATCGGAGTCCTGCAGGATCCCGCGCAGTTCAGCCCGGAACGCTTTGCGGCGCCCCGCCAGATCCGGCGCGGGTTCCAGCAGGCCCTGATCGGCGACCACCTGACATGCGGTCGCGAACAGCAGAGTGGACACCGATTCACTGCTGCGAACGCGTCCCTGCGCCACGTACTGACGGCCGACCCCCAAGGCCAACTGCGTCAGTTCGTTCTCACCGATGTCGTCCGGTGCGTCGCAGAGCACATCGGCGACAATCGCGTAGGACTCGAAGAACACCCGCAGCATGACGTCGGAGGTCACCGGAGTCTTCTCCGACAGAATGCCGTCGATCTCGGCGCCACCGGCGCCGACCCGCTCCTGCCAGTCACCGAACCAGGACATCTCCTCGGCGATGTTGTCGCGGAACGACGCGGAGTCAGCGAAGTAGAAGTCGAACTTGAGCAGGTCGCGCAGCCGCATCGCTTGGGTCCAGAACGCGTCCAGCCGGTCGCCTTCGCCGCGGCCGGCGTGCGCCAGGGCCAGCTCGACGATCGAGGTCTCCAGGAAGGCGTGGATCACCGAGTTGCGGTAGAACGACGCGGCGTGCTCGTCTTCGGGAGCGATCCGCCACACCGATTCTCGCCCGCCGTCCACCCGGGTGACCGGATGCCCGTTGGACAGCGCATCCACCGCCGCGCGGACCCCGTCGCGGCTGCGCAGCCGCAACCCGCTGGTGGAGATCGGAGTCTGTTTGCGTTCCAGGTAATCCAGGCCGGCCTGCAGCGAATGGTGAATCTGGTCCAGCGTCAACGCCAGCCCGTGCGTGGTCAGCAGCAATGCCGACACCAGGCCGGTCGCGCTGATCGGGGTGACGCGCTGGATCCGCCAGGCCACCTCGATGGCCATCTTCTGCATGGCCAGCCGCTTGGCGTCCGGGTCGGTCGCGCCCGCGCTGTCGGGTGCGCCGAGGTACTGGCGCATCGATACGGCCTCGGGGAAACGCACGTAAATCTTGCCGTAGTTGCGTTCGCCCTGCGCCTTGATGAAGTGGTAGAGCCAGCGGATCCCCTCGGGGGTCTTCTCCCCGCCGCGGGCGTAGGCGGCGTACTCGTCGGTCTCGTGCAGCTGGTCAAAACTGATCGAAACACCCTGCAGCAGAACATCTTCAGTCCGGTCGTCCAGGTAGGCGTCGGCGACGTAGGTCATCAGCCCGAGCTTGGGGGGCAGCATCTTGCCGGTGCGCGACCGGGTGCCCTCGATGGACCAGCTCAGGTTGAACCGCTTCTCCATCACGTAGCCGACGTACTCCTTGAGCACGTACTTGTAGAGCGGGTTGTTGCCGATACTGCGGCGGATGAAGATGACGCCGGAGCGGCGCAGCAACGGCCCCATCAATCCGAACGACAGATTGATGCCGGCGAAGACGTGGACCGGAGGGAGCCGGTTCTCCTGCATCGCCACCGGCATGACCGCGCCGTCGATGTAGGACCGGTGGGAGAACAGCAGCACCGCGGGGTGGTTCTCCAGCGCGGTGCGCAGCGCGGCGACCTGATACTCGTCGTAGTCGATCTCGGGGTCGAAGCCGCGGCTGAGCATCCGGGTCAAGACGCCGACCATGTCGACCGAGACCCGACTCCAGCCGGTGGACAGTTCGTCGAGCATCTTGCCGGCCTCGTCGACGGTGGCTCCCGGAATGGCTTCCAGTCCCTCGCGGAATCGGGTCGATGCCAAGATCTCCGGTTTCACCAGCCGCGGCGACTTGTATTGCGGGCCCAGGATCCGGTTCTCGGCGCGCTCCAGCGCCAGCACCGCGCGGCGCGTGACGAAATGCGCGAAGTCCCGGGGGTTTTCACCGACGGTGTTCTCACTCCACTGACTGCGCAGGTCGGCGACGCTGGCCGGCTCACCCACCACGACGCGGGCCAGCGACGACTCGGTCCGCAGGATCTGGCGCTGTTGGCGTTCACTGGGCCGATACGGATTGCGGCCGGGCAACAAGGCGGTCACCCGCTTCAGCGCGGAGGCTTCGGCACGGGGCATCCAGAAGACCCGCACCGGCAGGATCGACCGCCGCTCGTCGCGTTCGAGGTGCCCGACCAGCCGAGCCATCGCGCCGGGCGAGCGCTGCGATGGGTCGAGCTCCAGCAGTTCGATGCGCTCGCCGCGGCGGCCCTCCCGGTACCGTTCCAGCCACTCGTGAATGAGGTCGGCCTCTACCGGCGACTTCACGTAGGCCAAGACCAGGGTGTCGGCGGTAGCCGTGGACCCCGGGGGGTCGGTGGCCGGTGATGTCGTCACTGCTCCCCCTTCGGGGCCGGCGGCTTCTTGGCCGGAGCCTTCTTGGCCGGGGTTTTTTTGGCGGCAACCTTTTTGGCGGGCGCTTTCTTGGCTACGGCCTTTTTAGCCGGCGCTTTCTTGGCGGCAGCCTTTTTAGCCGGCGTCTTCTTGGCCGCTGGCTTGGGTGACCAGGCCGGCAACTCGTCGACCGGCCAGTCGGCCAGGGTGTCCAGGTACAGCTGGCGGACCTCCGCGATCCGCTCGGGCAGCGTGTCGACCGTCCAGTCCTCGACCGAGATCGCCGGGAACACCGCGACGTCGACGGTGCCCGGGTGGGCGCTCATCGAGTCCCGGTCGGCGACCACCTCGGCGTTGCGGATGATCACCGGAACGATCGGTATCCCGGCCGCCATGGCGAGGCGGAACGGCCCCTTCTTGAACGGGCCGACCCCGGTGGTGTCCACCCGGGTCCCTTCGGGCGCGATCACCACCGACAATCCGCGTTTGGCGCGTTCTTCGATCTGCTGTAGCGACTCCACGGCCGCTGCCGCGTCGTCCCGGTCGATGAACACCATCTCGGTCAGCTTTCCCAGCGGACCGGCGATCGGGTCTCGCTCCAACTCGCGTTTGCCGACGCTGATCCAGTTGTCCCGCACGAGCGAGGCGGTGATCACCGGATCGACCTGGTTGCGGTGGTTGAAGATGAACACCGCCGGCCGGGTTGCGGTGAGGTTCTCCTTGCCGATCACGTTGAGCCGCACGCCATTGAGGCCCAACAGCACCTGTGGGAACAGTGCGGTGAAGAAGTTGACGCCCCGGCGCCGGCTGCCGCTCAGCAGGCCCAGTCCGATCGCGCCGGCGCCCACCGGGACGATCGAGCTGAGGCCGGCCAGGTTCCGCAGTTGGCCGACGACCCCGCTGCCGCGGCTGCTGAACTGCAGGATCGGCCAGCCGCGCTTGCGGGCGACCGAGGCCATCTTGCCCTCGGGGTTCGTCGGTCGCGGATTGCCGACCAGATGCATCAGCGCGACGTCCTCGTCCCCGTCGGCGTAGAAGTAACTGTCCTGCAGGTCGATGTCGTGTTCGGCGGCGAACTTCTGCACCGCGGCGGCCTTGCCCGGCCCCCACAGGATCGGTTCGACCACCTCGCCGGTGAGCACCCCGTCCTCGTCGGTGACGAAGGCGTTGGTGAGCGTGTTGGTGATGCCCAGGAAACGGGCCACCGGTTCGACCTGGATGGTCAGCGCCGAAGAGCTCAGCACCACGGTGTGCCCGCGCGCCTGGTGGGCGCGCACCACCTCACGCATTTCGGGGTAGATGCGCTTGGCGATCTTCTGGACGAACAGCCGCTCGCCGATCTCGTCGAGGTCACTGATCGAACGGCCACGCAGTGCCGACGACGCGGTGTTGATGAGCTCCTCGAACTCGATGCGGCCAAGCTGGTGGTTGAGCCCGGCCTGGATCATGCCGAACAGCTCCCCCAGCCCCATGTCGCGGCTCCGGAATCGCTCCCGGGTGAGAATCACGGCGGTGAAGCCTGCCACCAGGGTGCCGTCGAGATCGAAGAACGCGCCGATCTTGGGGCCGGGCGGGCTCGCCGCAATCTCGGCCACCGATCCGGGCAGCCGCATGTCGCGCGGCGGCCGAGACTTTTCGTCGTCGGTCATGAGTCGCCACCGGCGGTGAAGGAGGCCGGTACGCAGCGCGGCGCGGGATCTCCGGCGAGCGCGAGCACTTCGTCGAAGCCTTCCACCAGGCAGGTGGCGAACAGCCTCTCGTCGCGGACCGCCGCGCGGTCATAGCGGACCGTGATGGTGCACTCGCCGCCCCGCGAGATCAGCACCACCATCATGGCGATACCCGGCAACGGGCCGATTCCGTAGTGCCGCAGCACCTTCGCTCCCGCGATGTACGTTTCGCCGGGATAGAACGCCACGTTGCTGGCCTGCACGTCGGCGCTGACCACCGACTCGGTCATCTTCTCCAGAACCGGGGACGGAAAGACGCTCAGCAGCGGCGCGATGGAGCCGAGCACGTCCATCGCCGGCTCGTCACGGCGCTGGGTCATCTGAGACCGAATCCGCTTGATCCGCTCCACCGGGTCGGCGACTCCGACCGGGGCCGCCAGGTTCACCCCGGTGAACCGGTTGCCGCCGGCGGGATCGGCGTCGGCGCGCAGGTTCACCGGGATCGCCATCGGCAGCGTCGCGATCGGTACACCCAGCGCCCGGTGATAGCGCCCCAGCGCACCGGACACGGCAGCCAGGTAGGCGTCGTTGATGGATCCACCGCCGGCCTTGGCGGCCCGATGCAGATCCGACAGCCGCACGTCGATCGCCTGGGTCCGGCTGGCCAGGCTGCGCCGGCGCAGCAGGGGCGAGGGTTCGGCGGCCTGACTCATCACCCGCGCGCCCGACCGCGCGTAGGTGATGGCGCCGGTCACCGCCGACAAGGGGTTACGCACGGTGCGGGTCGCCATCGACAGCGCCCCCAACAGCACATCGCGGGTACTGCCGAGCATCGCGATCGGCAGGTGGTTGATGCCGTCGCGCATCAGGTCGTTGGCCGACAAATCCTGCGGTACCGGTTGCGGCGGCATCGACCGCGCCGGCGGATCGCGCTCCAGGTCATAGATCCGGCCGAACATCGCAGCACCGCCGACACCGTCGGTGACCGCGTGACTCAGATGCATCAAGGTGGCGGCGCGGCCCTCGGCCAGCCCTTCCACCAGCGTCGCCGACCACAGCGGGCGCTGGATGTCCATCGGTGATTGCAGCGCCACCTCGGCCAGATCGAGTACCTCACGCAAGCCCCCGGGCTCGGGCACCCGGAGCCGCCGGACATGGAAATCAAGGTTGAAGTCGGGGTCTACCACCCACCTCGGCGCCGCCGTCGGCAGCGTAGGCACCACAACCTTCTGGCGCAGCCGCAGCACCTTCCGCGAGACGTTCTCGAACAGGCTCCGGAAGCGGTCCCAGTCGGGGGTGGTGTCGAGCAGCTCCAGGCCCATGATCCCCGAGCGGGTGCGCGGATTGGCCTCCCCGCGGTGCAACAGGTAGTCGAGAGCACCGAGCTCGGTGGGCAAACCGTCGGCGTCCACGAGGTCACCCACGCCGAGCTCCCCACGCTGCAGCACTGCCCCGACCTGCTCGGCGCACCGAGGCTGTCACCACACACCACTCCTGATTCACAGACGTCACGAGCACCATTCAACGCTAGTTGTTTGGCCCCGGCGACGGGTGTCGATTGGCGCAGATCGGATGCTTGCCGACAAATCGAAATACTGTGTTGGCCGGTTGAATTGGAAACCGGCGGTTTAGCGAAGCTCGACGAGGGAGAGGCGAAGCTGGAACCGCCGCATGAGCCCGACGCTTTAGCGAGGCTCGACGAAGGACAGCCGAAGCTGGAAGCACCGCACGAATCCGGCTTGCGGCTTTGCTCGGTCGGCGCGGATCCACCTCTACCAGCGGATAAACTGGACCCGCATTGCCTCCGTAGCTCAGGTGGATAGAGCACATGACTTCTAATCTTGTGGTCGCAGGTTCGAGTCCTGCCGGGGGCGCAACAGCCGGTGTATGGCCTCGGGTGATGCTTGACGTTTCGGTGTCGGGTGTTGCTTGACGGTGTTTCGGGTGATGCTTGACAGCGGCTTCGGTTGATCCTTGACACTCCCTAGATGAGGGAGTTGAGCGTGGTCGAGCAGCGGTATCAGGCCGTGTTGGCGGTGATCAGTGATGGTTTGTCGGTGTGTCAGGTGGCCAGCAAGGTCGGGGTGTCGCGGCAGACGTTGCATGCGTGGTTGGCCCGCTATGAGGCCGAGGGGTTAGAGGGGTTGGCTGACCGGTCGCATCGGCCGGTGTCGTGTCCGCATCAGATGCCGGCGTCGGTGGAGGCGGTGGTGTTGGAGTTGCGGCGCTCGCGCCCGTACTGGGGGCCGCGGCGGCTGGTGTTCGAACTGGCCAAACGTGAGGTGTCTCCGCTGCCGTCGGCGTCGGCGGTGTATCGGGCGTTGCTGCGGGCTGGGTTGATCGATCCGACGTTGCGGGATCGACGTTCGCGTAAGTGGAAACGCTGGGAACGCGGGGCGCCGATGGAGCTGTGGCAGATGGATGTCGTGGGTGGCTTCCCGCTGGCCGATGGCACCAGCGCCAAAGCGCTGACCGGGATCGACGATCACTCACGGATGTGTGTCTGCGCCCGGTTGATGGTCCGGGAACGTACCGGTGCGGTCTGCGAGGGACTGCGTGATGCGTTGGCGACCTACGGGGCTCCCGAGCAGATCTTGACCGACAACGGCAAGGTCTTCACTGGGCGGTTCAACCATCCGCCGGTGGAGGTGCTCTTCGACGCGATCTGCCGCGAACGCGGCATCGAGCATCTGCTGACGGCGCCACGATCGCCGACCACCACCGGCAAGATCGAGCGGTTTCACCGCAGTTTGCGAGCTGAGTTCCTCAGCAATGCAGCGCCTTTCCCCACGTTGAAGGCGGCCCAGCGGGCGTTGGATGCGTGGGTGGACCACTACAACACTGTTCGTCCTCATCAGTCGTTGAAGATGGCCACCCCGGCCGAACGCTTCACCACCAGTGCGCGGGGTGTCAGTCCCAGCGCGACGGCGACGGCCCCTGGCACCGACCGCACCGGGGATGACTGGGTGTCGCGGACGGTGACCACCAACGGGGTGGTGTGCGTGTCCTGGCAGCAGGTCAGCGTGGGTCGGCATTACGCCGGGGCCCGCTGCGATGTCCATGTCGACGGCCAGCTGCTGCGGTTCTGGATCGGAAACCAACTCGTCAAAACCGCCGCCCGCACCAGCACCGGCACGGTACGAAACAAACGGGCCTTGCGCACCAGCGCACAGACCTAAACCACAACACAAGAGTGTCAAAGATCAACCGACACAGATCCGTCAACCATCAACCGACACTCAACAGGGGCGCAACAGCCTGGGCGAAGAGCTCAAGTAGCGGCGATCGGCCCGGCTACCGTTAGCGGATGCCCCCTCGACGCAGGTTTCCGGCCAAAACCTCGGGGGCGGCTCGCGCGCGTTACGCGACGCGACGACGACGCCGACTCGCTCGTGTCGACAACGACCTCACCGCAACCCAGTGGGACACCATCCTCGACGCGTGGGGCAGCTGCGCGTACTGCCAAGTGACGAGCACCGCATTGCAGCGCGACTGCATTGTTCCGATCTCTCGCGGCGGCCGCTACACCCTCGAAAACGTGGTCCCTGCCTGCGCCGCCTGCAACGCAAGCAAACACAACCGCGAGGTCACCGAGTGGCTTCGTCGCAAGAAGCTTGACGAACGCACGTTCCTGCTACGCCACGCGACCATCTTGCGGGCCCTGCACCACAGTGATTAGCACCGGGGATTCGGCAAGCAGCCGGGCTAGCCACTACTCTGGAGCGTCAACGATCAACCAAGGACGATCCGTCAACGCATCGACCGCCGCCGAACAGCGGCGCGTCAGCCGCAGCGGAACGCCAGAAGCCCGGTTCGCATGACATCGCGTCGCGCGGAACGACAAGGAGACCGGGCAAATCGCGAAAGGCAGATCCATGAGCCACGAACGGGCGCTCATCTTCTTCACCATGTTCATGATCGCGATGGTGGGGGTGACCGCAGGGGTCGTCACCTGGATCGGCTGATCGCTCCCCACCGCGGTAGCGTCATCGCCCTATGACACGTCCCGATCTCGTCTTATACAGCGTCACCGACCGCGTAGCGCTGATCACCGTCAACGATCCGGACCGGCGTAATGCCGTCACCGGCACGATGTCGGTGCAGCTGCGGGCCGCCGTGGAGCGGGCCGAAGCCGACCCCGGGGTGCACGCGGTGGTCGTCACCGGCGCGGGCCGGGCATTCTGCGCCGGCGCCGACCTGTCGGCCCTCGGTGCGGCGACCGAGGACGGACTGTTGGCGCTGTACGACGGTTTCATGGCCATCGCGCAGTGCACCTTGCCCACGATCGCCGCGGTCAACGGTGCCGCGGTGGGTGCGGGTCTGAACCTGGCGCTGGCCGCCGACGTGCGTATCGCCGGTCCGGCGGCGCTGTTCGACGCCCGCTTCCAGCAGTTGGGTCTGCATCCCGGCGGCGGTGCCACCTGGATGCTGCATCGGGCGGTCGGCCCTCAGGTGGCCCGGGCCGCCCTGTTGTTCGGCATGCGTTTCGACGCCGAGGCCGCGGTGCGGCACGGCTTGGCGCTGCAGATCGACGACGACCCTGTCGCCGCGGCGATGAACCTGGCCGCCGGGCCGGCGTCGGCGCCTCGGCAGGTGGTTTTGGCGACCAAGGCGACGATGCGCGCCACCGCCAGTCCCGGTGCGATCGAGGGCGACCAACACGAGTTCGCCAAGCAGACCGAGCTGGGTCCGCAGGCCGCCACCGTCGAGTCGCCGGACTTCGCCGCACGGCTGGCCGCAGCGCAGCGCAAGTAGCGGCGCCCGACTACAGATCCAGCAGCGCGATCTCGGGTTGTTCGATCAGATCGCGAAGTGCGCACAGGAATTCGGCGGTCTGCGCGCCGTCGGCGACGCGATGGTCGAATGCGCACGTCAGGGTCAGCTGTGGACGCACGACGACGGTGTCGCCCACCGCCAGCGGCCGTGGTTTGAGCGAGCCGATCCCCAGGATGGCCGCCTCCGGGTAATTGATCACCGGCACCCCCTCGTCGAGGCCGAGCGCCCCGAAGTTGGAGACCGTGAACGTCGACCCCTGCAGCTCGGCCGGTTTGAGTGTGCCGGCCCGGGCCTCGGCGATCAGCCGCGCCACGGTGTCGCCAAGTTCGCGGGTGGTTTTGCGGTGCGCGTCGAACACCACCGGCACCAGCAGGCCCCGCGGCGCGGCCACCCCGAAACCCAGATGCACCCCGTGATGGGTGCGGATCATCGGGCCCTCCGGCGCTTCGACCCACGTGGCGTTGAGCACCGGATGGCGAGTCAGGGCGATGACCAACAGCCGCAGGATCAGCACGAACGGAGTGATCGTCTCGCCGCCCGTCTCGACGAGCCGATCCCGCAGCCACAGCAGGTTGGTGCCGTCTACCTGCACGCAGCCGTGCGCGTCGGGGATCTTGCTGCGGGACAGTGTCATCCGCTCGGCCATGGCTGCCTGCACCGGGGTGGGCGGACGAAGTTCATCGCCGGGAGCCGCCTGGCCGGCGGCTGCGCGCACGCCGTCGGGGGTGATCACGCCGCTCGGTCCGGGCATCACGCTGCTCAAGTCGACGCCCAGCTCAGCAGCGAGCTTGCGGGCACCCGGCTTGGCCCTCGGCCGCCCGGGAACGGAAGTGCAGGTGCGGCGGCTGGTGTCGAAACTGTCGTCGGCGCCGTAGCCGACCAGCACCGGCGCGCGCCCCGCGGGTGCATCGGGGCGCTCGCCCGGTGCACCCGTGTCGATGCGCACTAGCGGTGCCCCGACCGCGAGCACGTCTCCCACAGCACCGCCCAACTCGACCACCCGGCCGGCATACGGGCTGGGTATCTCCACTTCGGCTTTGGCCGTCTCCACCGAGCAGAGCGCCTGGTTGAGTTCGATCTGATCGCCGACAGCGACGCTCCAGCTGGTCACCGTCACCTCTTCGAGTCCCTCCCCGAGATCGGGGACGGTGAAGGTCTGGACCGTCTCGGTACTCACGGCGCCTCTAGGACGCGCTGCACGCAGTCCAGCAACCGATCGGGGCCGGGCAGCCACAGGCGTTCCAGTCGGGCCGGTGGATACGGGGTGTCGAATCCGCTGGCGCGCAACACCGGTGCCTCCAGCTCGTAGAACAGTTCCTCGGAGATGCGCGCAGCCAGTTCGGCACCGTAGCCGAGGTTGCGCGGACCCTCGTGCAGCACCACGCATCGCCCGGTGCGCCGTACCGACGCCGCGACGGTGTCGAAGTCGAGTGGGACCAGCGAGCGCAGGTCGACCACCTCCAGGCTCCACCCGTGCTGTTGCGCGCCGATGTCGGCCGCGGACATTGCAGTGGCCACTCCGCCGCCGTAGGTGAGCACCGTGACGTCGGTACCGGGCCGGCGAACGGCAGCACACCCGATGCCCGGCGCCGGGTGTTCGGTGTCGACGGGGCCGCGGGCCCAGTACCGCCGCTTGGGCTCGAGGAACATGACCGGATCGGGGGCGGCGATCGCGTGTCGCAGTAGCCAGTACGCGTCCGACGGGTCGGCGGGCACCACCACCTTCAGTCCGGCGGTGTGCGCCCAATAGGTTTCGGTGGATTCCGAATGATGCTCGGCCGCACCGATTCCGCCGAACGAAGGGATGCGCACGGTGACCGGCATCGATACCGCGCCGCGGGTCCGGGTCCGGTACTTGGCCAGGTGGCTGACCACCTGGTCCAATGCCGGGTAGCTGAACCCGTCGAACTGGATCTCCGGAACCGGGACGAAGCCGCGAATCGCCAGTCCGATGGCGATGCCGATCACCGCCGATTCCGCCAGCGGCGTGTCGAAACAGCGTTGCTCACCGAAGATTTCGGCCAGGCCCTCGGTCACCCGGAACACCCCGCCCTGCACGCCCACGTCGGTGCCGAACACCAGGACTTTGGGTTCGGCGTCCATCGCATCGCGCAATGCCCGGTTGAGCGCCGCCACCATGGTCAGCTCTTCGGTGCGCGTGCTGGAGCCGGCCGCCGCGGTGGGGGTCGCTGCGCGGGTGGGGGGTTCGAGGATCTGGGTCATCAGCGCCCCCTGCCCAATTCGGCGCGCAGCGCGGCCCGCTGTTGCTGCAGCTCCGGGGTGATCTCGGTGAAGACGGCGGCGAACACCTCGTCGATGTCGGCATCGGCGGCCCCGACGGTGGCGTCTCGCAGCTCGCTGCGTACGCGCTTGGCCCGAGAGTCGACCCGGTCCTCTAACCGCTGCGACCACACGCCGATATTGCGCAGGTAGGTGCGGTACCGCGGGATCGGGTCGAGCGCCGTCCACTGGTCGACTTCGGCGTCGCTGCGGTAACGAGTCGGATCATCGGAGGTGGTGTGCGGACCGAGCCGGTAGGTGACGGCCTCGATCAAGCTCGGTCCACCACCGTGTCGTGCCCGCTCGGCGGCTTCGGCCATCACCGCGTAGCAGGCCAGCGGATCGTTGCCGTCCACCCGGATACCCGGCATGCCGTAGCCGATCGCCTTGTGCGCCAGCGAGACAGCAGCCGTCTGCTTACGCAGCGGCACTGAGATGGCCCACTGGTTGTTCTGCACATAGAACACGCACGGGGCGGTGAACACGGCGGCGAAATTGAGTGCCTCGTGTACATCGCCCTCGCTGGTGGCGCCGTCGCCGGTGAAGGCGACGGTGACGGAGTCCTCGGCCAGGCGTTGGGCGGCCATCGCGGCGCCCACCGCGTGCAGCGCCTGGGTACCTATCGGAACCGAGATCGGCGCGCAGTTCTTCTCGGTGAACTCCAGCCCGCCGTTCCAGGTTCCACGCCAGGCGGCCGCGAGGTGCCACGGCGGGATTCCCCGGGTGACGAAGACACCCAGCTCGCGGTACTGCGGGAACAGCCAGTCGGTCTTGCGCAGGCACGCGGCGGCGCCGACCTGGGCAGCCTCCTGGCCTCGGCAGGACGCGTAGAGCCCCAGCTCGCCCTGTCGTTGCAGGTTGACCAGTTCGGTATCGAGTTCGCGGGTGAGCACCATCAGCTCGTAGAGCCAACCAAGGGTTTCTTCGGGCAGGTCCCGGCTATAGCGATTCTCGGTGGTGGGAGCCCCGTCCGGCGCGATCAGCTGCACAGGCTCCAGGGCGACCTGCGGACCGGTAATGCCTGGCAGCTGGCCCATGTGAGCCTCCTTGTGACGCTGATCTCATTATGCCAGCGAACACCGAGAGCCCTGGTCATCCGGTGCGGCGTGGCTATTCGTCGAGTGTGCGGTTTGGTGGTCGAAAACGGCTTGTCACGCACGAAACCTCACACTCGGCGTGACCTGGGCTAACCCGTCACCGCGAAGATCCCGTGCGCCCCGTTCTCGGCGTGCCGCATGTCGTGATCCATGAACGGGTAGTGGCCCGGTTCGGGAAAGGTGAGCTCGACGAAGCCACCCTGCGCGGGCGCTAAGTCCAGAGCTTGGGAGCCGCCCGGATCACTCGCCCGCAGCAGCCAGACGCCCTCTTTGTAGACGGTGTCGAACTGCGACCCGACGACATGGAATGCGATCGAGTCGCTCGGGCCGGCGTTGACCACCCAGACGCGCACCCGCTCGCCGGTGCGCGCCGGCAGCGGGGCGTGCATGTACTGGGCCGCGGTGCCGTTGAACATCCAACCGTCGGGCTGGCCGGCGCGGATGGCCGTGGTTTGGGCGTCGGAATCCGGTGCGCTCGCGTAGAGCTGAGCGCCGACCAGGGCGTATTCCCGGTCTACCGCCGGTAACCCGGGCGGGTCGATGATCACCGCGCCGTACATGCCGTTGGCGATGTGCAGCGCCATCGGCGGGGTGCTGCAGTGATAGAGCCAGGCGCCGGCCCGGTGCGCCGTGAACCGGTAGACCAGCCGCTCCCCCGGCGCCAAGGTGCGCATCGGTTGGTCCGGGGCGAGCGCTCCGGCGTGAAAGTCGATTCCGTGGCCCATGGTCGCGTCGTTGATCAGCGTGATCTCGAAGGTGTCCCCGACCCGGCCGTGCAGGGTCGGTGCCGGTTCGACGCCGCCGAAGGTCCAGCGGATCTCCCGGCGCCCGGGCGCGATCTCCAATTCCCGGTCGACGGCGCGTAGTTCCACCCGATGCACACCCGAGGTCGCCGGTGCAAGCACCGCATCGCGCGGCGTCCAGCCCGGGGACGGGTCGGCGGCCAGGTCCAAGACCGTCGGTGCGGGTAGGCCACCATGCCCCCCGCCGGCGTGCTCATGGCGCGGGACGCCACCGATGGCATGGACCGTCATCGTCATGCCGGCGGCCCGGTGACCGGGTACGTCACACCACACCTCCCGGTCCTGGTGCACCGCACCGAGATCCAGCACCGCGGTCTGGCCGCGGCTCAACCGTGGGGTGTGCTCGCCGGTGTCGACGTGCAAATCGTGCGGCAATCCGTCGATGTTGATGACTCGTAGCACCAGCCGGGTTCCAGCCGGCACGTTGATCACATCCGGAGAGAACCGCATGTTCTTCAGCGTGACGTCGACGGTGCGTGCCTCACCGGAGATGCCGGCGGCGCCCGAGGACGCGGGGCCGCCGATCCCGAACCCCAGCGCGGCGGCGACCGCGGCCACCGCGGCGACGGCGACCGCCCCGGTGACCGCCCGCGAATGCGGCGCGATCGCCTCGATGTCGAGCGGGCCGCGCAGCGCCACGGGCAGCGCGAGCCGCAGCGCCAGCAGCACGAAGCTGGCGACCGCGACCGCGGCCAGCACCCAGCCGATCAACGGCAGCGGTGCCCGCCACGGCCCGGCGACCAGTGGTACGGCGATGTTGATCGCGCACACCCGGACCTGCCAGCCCTGGTCCAGGTAGCCGATGACGGCTTTGCGAACGGGCGGGCCGTTGGCCACCAGGATCGGCAGCAGCTGGCTCAGGGCGCCCAACAGGATCTGGGCGACGAATCCGACCGCCAGCAGCGGCAGCAGGGTGTTCTCCACGAACGCGGGCAGCACATCGACGGAGCGGGCGGCGATCAGCCGGATCGTCTCGATCAGGACGGCGACCCCGAGCCAGGCCGTCGCGCCGACCAGCATCCAGGCCGCGGGTCCGGTGAAGCTGCGCCCTGGCCACAACCCGACGATCGACAGACCGACTCCGACCGCATAACCCAGCAGTCCTGCCGCGGTCAGCCACCAGCTGTCGGTGAGCAGACCGGCGGCCGCGCCAGCCAGGCCCACCGTCAGCGTCGGCAGCGCACGCCTGGCCATCGCAAAGCTGCGCGGGGTGATCTTCTCCCGGATTGTGGTGGGCCACAGGGTGAACAAGGTGCCCACCACCGTCAGGCCGATCCACCCGTAGAGCATCACGTGCACGTGGGTGGTCCACAGCCGCGCATACCACCGGGCCACCCCGAAGGCCATGGCCGCACCGGTCGCCGATCCGGCCAGCAGCGCCGCGATGGCCGCCAAGTAGAAACCGACCAGGTAGTCAAAGCGCGCCGACAGGGCACGCTTCTTCATCGCGATCAACTCGGCACCGTGGGCGACGGCGACCAGGGCCACGGCCGTGCCACCCATCCCGGTCAGGGCCTCGGTGTTGAAGGCCACTCCGGCCAGGGTCGCGATCACGGCGACGTTGAGCAGGGCCAGTTTGGCCACCAGGTGCCACTGCGGCGGGTCGGGAACCCGGCACAGCGTGGTGGTGAAGTGTCCCGACCAGATCACGATCGCGTTGGTGGCCGCACCGAGCAGCAGTGCGTGCACCGGCAACCAGATCGGGTGCGCAACGACGTTGTGCGCGACCAGCAACGCCACCGCGACGGCCAGCCAGCCCAGCACCACGATGTTGGCACCCAGGAACACCGGCCCGCGCGGTCCGCCCCGGCGGCGGGGTTTGACGACCGGCGCCGGGGGCGGCGGCCCCAACGGAATCATGATCGCCAGGCTACGGTGACCGCGCGCCTAGCCGGAAGTGACCTTAGGCATCGAAAGCCATCGGTTTGATCCGGGCAAGTTACCCGTGATGGCCGGTGCTGACCACCAGGCGGCCGGTGGTCTGGCGGGCGGCCATGCGTTCCAATGCATTCGGCAGATCGGTCCAGGGAACCTCTGCGCCGACGACGGTACGGATCTTCCCGGTACGCAGCATCTCCAGGATCTTCGCGTGGGCTTCCAGTCCTTCCGAGCGAGCGGGCCAGTTGAACCCCAGGGTACGCCGGATCGCGACCGGATCATTGACGTAGACCAGGCATACCCCGCACACGTCGAAGTTGCTGTAGGCGATCGGCCGCGGCGACAAGTAGTCGCCGTCCTCCAGGGCGATGTCCTGGGCGAACCCGGCCATCAGGTACCGGCCGTTCAAACCCATGCACTTGAAGGTCTCCACGGCCACGTCACCGCCGACCGCGTCGAACGCGACGTCGACACCACGGCCGTAGGTCAGCTCCACGACCTGTTGCGCCCAGTCGGCATCGCGGTAGTTGATCGCGTGGTCGGCGCCGAGTTCCTTGCAGAACTCCAACTTCTCGTCGCTGCCGGCGGTGGCGATCACGCGCGCGCCCAGCGCCTTGCCGAGCACCAACGCGCCGGATCCGGTACCGCCCGCGGCGGCGTGCACCAGCAGGGTCTCCCCCGGCTTGAGGCGGCCACGTTCGCGCAACGCGAACCAGCCCAGGTGGAAGGGGTAGTGCAGGGCCGCGCCATCGACATCACTGACCCAATCCGGCAGATCCAGCGCGGTCGCCGCATCGACGATCGCGTAGGAGGCGTACCCGCCGAAGGCCATCACCGGGATGCCGACGATGCGCCGGCCGATGAGATGCTCGGCACCCTGGCCGGCACTCTCCACGACGCCCACCGTCTCCATACCGGGCACGAACGGCGGCTGCAGCGGCAGCGTCGTGTACCGGCCACCGATGATGTCGATGTCGTTGAAATTGAGGCAGAACGCATGGACGGCGACCCGGATTTCGCCGGGCCCAGGCGCGCGCACCTCGACGCTCTGGCGAGCCAGCACCTTGGCCGGGTCACCGAGTTCGGTGGCGACCCAGGCGTCAGCGGCGATCGGTTGATTCATGGTTTCTCCCACTAGTCGTCGACGAATTGGTTTCGGTAGGCGCGCAGGCGCTCTGCCACCTCGTCGGCATCCAGGCCCAGATCGGCCGGCTGGTAGTCGACCGCGCCGTAGCGCCCGCGGGGGTGCGCGACGCAGAACTGCGTCATCGCGTCTTTGGCCCGGGTGTCCAGCGGCTGGCCCGCGAGCTCGTAGATGGCGGCGACGGTCCCGTCCTCATCGGCCATGAAGTCCTCGAACCGCACGTCGACGGACTGTGCCGCCGGCAGCACGTCGCGGTCGCGCAGGCAGCCGGTGAGCAGGTCGTCGGCCCGGTCCAACCAATACTTCGAGATCTTGACCGGATCGGGTTTGTCGCAGGCCATGCGTGCTGCGTAGCTGATCATGGTCGCCATCGATCGCGTCACCTCGACCGGATCCCGATGGGTGACAACGAAGGTGGCGTCGGGGAAGGTGGCGTACAGCGCGGGGAACTGTTCCAGATGCTGTGGCGATTTGAGCACCCAGCGGGTCCCACCGCGTAGCCATTGCAGCGCCTGCAGGGTGCGCTTCATGTATGCGTACGACGCGCTCTGGTCGTGTGTCTTGTAGTGCTGTGCGAATGTCGGGAGGAAGTAACTACATTCGAACAGCATTCCGGAGATGTCGTTGCCCAGCAGCTGGATCTCTTCGTGCGCGTGGTCGACGGTCATGTCATGCATGCGCTTGAACTCGGGCATCGAGGTGTTGATCAGATCCAGGCCGACGGCGCAGCGGTCTCGCCTGGCCTGCGGATCGGGTTCGCCCGGCGTGGGAACCGGCTCCATGCTCTCCCAGTAGGGCAGGTAGCGCAGTGCCGGGTCTGCGGCGATCAAGTTGTGCAGGTGGGTAGTGCCGGTGCGTGGCAGCCCGCAGATGATGATCGGCCGTTCGATCTCGATGCTCTCGATCTCGGGGTTCGCCGCGATCAGACCTTCGAGCCGAAGCCGGTTGACGAGGTGGCCGGCCAGTTGTTCGAACGCCATTGCCCGGCCGACGCCGGACAGGTCGGCTTCAGCGTTCAGGGAACCGCACAGCACGTCGAGGCGTTCGCGGAATCCGTTGTCGCCCCAATTGTCGAGGCCAGTTCGTTCGGTTGCGGCCTGCAGCAGGGCTTCCGGTGTGAGTTGCAGGACCGCGCCGTAGCCGGCCAGGCCGTCGCGCATCGGGGCGGCGGCCTCGGGAAAGACCGGGTTGGCGAGGTCTTCGAGCCGGATGGCGCCCGGGCGGGTGGCGGCGCTCATGAGGCCAGCTCTGCGACGTCGACGACCCGGCAGGTCAGTGGGTCGGGGGTGGCCTCGGGCAGGAACCAGCGCAGCCAAATCAGGCCTTTGGACCGGCCCGCGGTGGACACCCAGTTCGGATGCCCAGGATCGGTTTCGCTGATCACGATCTGCCAGGACCCGTCGGGTGCGTAAGTGACGTGCGCGCCGTTGATGGTGACTCGCTCGCGGGTGTAGTCGTAGGTGTGCAGGAACGGATTCCACAGGCACAGATTCCAGAACACACACTCCGGTGAAGTCCCTTCGATGACCAGCGCCTCGCCGGGTTGCAGTTCGTAGGCGCCCATCGAATAGGCCGCATCGCCGGCGGCCCAGCCCACGGTGCGGCTGGGAACCGGGTAGGGCTCCTGCAGCACGTTGGCCGGCAGCCGCACGGGCGCCATGGCGGCTTGCTCACGAATCCAGGTGCGCGCCGCGCGCATCCGCCGGCTCAGGTCGGCCCGGCTGTCGGGGCGTCGCGGCGTGTCGTCAAGCGCCTCGATCTTCCACTGCACCCGCCGATCGGTCCCGGGGTCGGTGAGGTAGTCGCGGGTCAGGATGAACACGGCATCGGGCTCCAATTTGAGCCAATTGCCCTGCTGCTCTTGCGCACTGAGGACGAATTCGAAGTTGCCGTCGGCGTCGCAACCGAGGTCGCGGTCGTTGATGGTGTCGATGATCCGGTCGCTGTAGCGGCCGTCGTCGGGCCCGCCGTAGACGGTCATGGACAGATAGACCGCGTCGCCGCGGTTGCCGGTGACCCGGTAGCTGCGGCTCGGGTCGACTGGCGCCAGCTGGTAGAAGGCATCCGAATTGTCGCCGCCCCATTTGAGATAGGGGCCGATCACGTCGACCAGGATCGGTTTGTCCGCATCGCCCCAGATGTAGGCCTCGGAGGCGACGCGCAGCAGGCTCAACGCCCATCGGTAGCCATCGAGGACGTCGGCCTCCTCCAGCGGCGGATCGGCGGTCAGCAGGCGTTGCTCGACGGCACGGACCTCGTCGAGCAGAGACCCGAATGCCTCAGACAGATCCGATAACTCGTCACTCATCCCGGTTCTCCTTCTTTCTCATTCCCTGCAGCAGCAAGGTGCACAGTCTGTCGGCGGCGGCGTCGACGGTGTCGGTGGCCAAGACTTGGGCGATGTAGAAGCTGGTGCCCACCAAGGCGTCATAGGCGATCTCGATATCGATGTCGGCATCGAGCACGCCTTGGTCGATGCCGGCGCGGACCAGCACACCGAACGCGGTGCGGGTCGTCTCGTCGAGCAACTGTTGGGTGCGGATGAACAGCTCCGGGTCGCGGTGGCGATCGGCCAGGATGCCCAGCGCCGCGGCTGCCACGTCCGGTGCGCGCCAGAACTCGAACACCCCGGCAACGAATAGGCGCAGGTCTGCTTCGAAGTCGCCCGAGCTGGTCAGCACGTCACCGACCTCGGCGGCACCGAAGACCGCGTCGAACACCAGATGCGTCTTCGACGGCCAGCGTCGGTAGACGGTGGGTCGGCTGACGTCTGCCTCGCGGGCGATCGCCTCGATGGACACCTGGTCGTAGCCGTCGCGGGCCAGCAGGCGGCGCGCCGCTTCGGTGATGGCCTGCTCGGTGCGCGGATCGCGCGGGCGTCCGCGACCGGCCGGGGCCGGGTCCGGGCCCGCCGTCACTGTGGCATCCGCTGTCGGCGACTCACGCTCTAAACAATTACATTACGTAACGTAATTCGTCAATGGTTTCGCGGACCATCTTGTCTGCGCAGCTCAGAAGGCGTAGCGGTGATACTGCGACATGTTCGCCACCGCCGGGATCAACGACATCGCCTTGCCCAGCGCCCGGTAGGCGCGCGGCAGTTGGGCGAAGGTGGCCGACTCGAACCAGCGCTCCCATTGCAAGAGCCGGGTGCCCGGCACCGCGGCAAGAATGTCGTCGGGGCCGTTGATCGCCCAGTGCAGCGTCGCCCCGGATCTGCGCACCACCGCGTTGGACCATTGCGACTTGATGCCCAGCCAATTGAAGGCGTCGAACTGCAGCTCCCCGCTCGGGGCGTGCTCGACGACCCGGCGCAGCAACGCCACCCCGTCGGGTTCGGTGAGGTACATGGTCAGGCCTTCGCCGAGCATCAATGTTGGGCGGCCGGTAGGTATTTCGGCGAACCATGCCGGGTCGGTGACCGACGCCGCCACCACGTGGTTGTGCGGTCGCTCGGGCAGCAGCTGCCGGCGCAGGGCGGCGACATCGGGATAGTCGATGTCATACCAGTCGATTCCATCGCCCGGTTGCAGCCGGAAGTATCTTGCGTCGAGCCCACAGCCCAGGTGCAGCACTACGGCGTCGGGGTTGGCCGCCAGGAATCGGCTAGCCCAGCCATCGAAGTGTGCCGAGCGGGTGGTCACCGACGGTGAGCGAGCCGCGGTGATGGTGGTCTTGCGCCAGTCGTAGTCGATGCGTGCGACCACGTCCTTGGCGTAGCGATCACCCAGGATGGGCTCGGGCAGATCGGCATCCAGCGCCTTGGCGTACAGCGTCGCGAGCATGGTCTGCGGGGACCCGCTCAGGTCCACTCGCGCCTTGTCATCGGTCATGCCAATCCACGCTAGCGCCGCCGGCGAAAACGGGGCGGAGCTGAACGCCGGTCGGCGTGGTGTTCAGCCCTGGGGCGTGGACCACTGACGTTCAACCGCTTTGACCAGCGCGGTCAGCGTGGAGTTCACCGGGGCGTGCTCCCCCACCTGCACGGCGGTGCGCACCACGGCGCCGTTGATGACGTCGATCTCGCTGACGCGGCGGGCCAGATGATCCAGCAGTGCAGACGGTTTGGCGTTCGGCATCTGCGCACCAAAGGCCCGGACATGCTCGACCGGGTCTGCCACGTCGATGCCGATCCCAGCGGCCCGGGCCACAGTCCAGGCCTCAGTCGCCGTGGCGCGGCTGACCGGTCCCATGTCTGCGTCATCCATGACCTGGCCCACCGTCATACCGGTCAGCGCGCACGGCGCACTGTAGGCGGCGTTGCAGATGAGCTTCTCCCACTGCATGGCGGCGATGTCGGCGACCGCGGCCGCGTCGAATCCCGCCTCCGACCACACCCGAGCGATCTGGTCGACAGTCGAAAACGGCAGCGCCGCATAGGCGCCGAACCGGACGGCGCGCATCGCGTTGTGGTGCACATGCCCCGGGGCGGGACGCGAGGCCCCGAATCCGCTGGCGATGCCCACCGCCACTCGGCCTGCGCCGACGATGTCGGCAACGGTGTCGGCCGACCCGAGTCCGTTCTGGATGGTCAACACCGGAGTGTTCTCGCCGAGCAGCGGCAGTGCCTGATTGGCCCCGGTGGCGACGTCGGCGGCCTTAACCGCCAGCACCACCAGATCCATCGGCTCGGCCGGCGCGGTGGTGGCCGCCCGCATGGGAACCACCTGGTCGGGCTGCGGTCCGCTGATCCGCAGGCCGCCCGCGACGATGGCGTCGACGTGCGCGCTTGACCGGTCCACGGCCAGCACGTCATTGCCGGCCGCCGCCAACTTGGCGGCATAGATGGAACCCATGGCGCCGCAACCGATGACCGCTATCTTCATCCGCTCATCCCACCAGGTCGGCAATCACGGCAGCCAGATCGGGCTTCTCCTCCAGCCCGAAACCCGGCGCGTCGGTCGGCGCGATGGTGCCCTCGGCCAGCACACAACCCGGCGAATAGCCGCCGAACGGTGCGAACACCCCGGGATAGGACTCGCAGCCGCCCAGGCCCAGCGCGACCACGATGTGCAGATTGATCAGGTGCCCGCCGTGCGGGAAGGCCAAGCGACGATCAAAGCCGTGCGCCTCGAGAACCTCGATCATCCGGGCGTATTCGGTCAGCCCATAGCTGAGTCCGGCGTCCATCTGGAAGATGTCGCGGCTCGGCCGCATACCGGCGTAGCGAACCAAGTTGGTCGCATCGCGCACCGAGAACAGGTTCTCTCCGGTGGCGACGGCGCCGTCGTAGGCCTCAATGACCGCGGCATTCAACGCGAAATCGAGCGGGTCACCGGGCTCTTCGTACCAACGCAGGCCAAACGGGCTCAGCGCCTGTGCCCACTGCACCGCGGCGGCCTCGTCGAACCGGCCATTGGCGTCCACGGCGACTCGGGCCCCGCTGCCGACAATGTCGATCACGGCCTCGACGCGCGCCAGGTCCTCGCTCGTCGACGCGCCGCCGATCTTCATCTTGACCGCGTCGTAGCCCAGATCGAGATAGCCGCGGATCTCGCTGCGCAGCCGATCCAGGCCAGCGTCCGAATCATCGCCCGGGTAGTAGTAGCCGCCGGCGGCATACACCGGGACAGCCGCGGGAACGGTGTCGCGGCCGAAATACCCGGCAATGGTGCGGTAGGCGGGCTCGTCGGCGAGCTTGGCGTTGAGATCCCAGCACGCCAGCTCCAGTGCGGCCGCCGCACCGGCCCGATCGCCGTGCCCGCCGGGCTTTTCGTCTGCCAGCGCACAAGTCAGCACCCGAGCGGGATCGATCCGACCGGCATCGTCAAGCAGCGACTCGGGGTTTGCGCGCAGCACCCGCGGGATCATCCGGTCGGCCAGGATGCCGCTCTGGGCGAATCGGCCGATCGAATTGAACGCGACTCCGGTCACCGGCTTCCCGTCGCGGATCTGATCGCTGACCACCGCGACCAGTGACACCGTGTGCCGGGAGAAATCCACCAAGGCGTTGGCGACCTCGCCGCGCAAGCGCACCGGTGTCTCGATGATCTGGGTGATGCGCATGCGCGGTCAGTCCTCCTGGTGCATCAATCCGCCCGCCGCAGGATGGCTTCCGCGTGCCGTAGTACCGGGGAGTCGACCATCTGTCCTTCGAACGCGAACACCCCGCGCTCGGTCTGCGCCGCGGCGAGCACCCTGCGCGCCCAGTCAACCCGTTCCGGGGCGGGCCGATAGGCGTCGCGGACCACCGCGATCTGGCTCGGGTGGATGCACACCGTAGCAGCGAATCCGACCGCGGCGCCATCGAGTGCTTCGGCTTTGAGCCCGTCGAGGTCGCCGATGTTGAGGTAGACGGCATCCAGCGCGGCCCGGCCGAAGGTCGATGCCGCCAACAACACACTCGAGCGCACGTGGCGGGCCACATCGCGATACCGGCCTTGAGAACCTGATTGGTCGTGCCGACTGGAGCCGCCGCCCATGGCCGCGACCAGATCTTCGGCGCCCCACATCATCGCGACGCATTGCTGTGCGGCGGCGATCTCGGCGCAGAACACCGCGCCGCGTGGCGTCTCGATCAGGGCCACCACCTGCCGCGGCGCCAGTGCGGCGACCTGGGCAGCGGATTCGGTCTTGGCCAGCATCACCGTGGTGTAGGCGGTGTCGGCCAGTGCCTCCAAGTCGCGGGCCTGGTCCTCGGTGCCGGCCGGGTTCACCCGCACCACGGTCCGCTCCGGGTCAAGGGGCGTGCTCCGCAGCGCTTCGCGGGCGGCGGGCCGATCCGCGGCGGCCACCCCGTCTTCCAGGTCGAGGATCACCACGTCGGCGACCGCGGCCGCTTTGCCGTATCGCTCCGGGCGATCCGCCGGGCAGAACAGCCAGGCCGGACCGGTGCTCACTGGTCCCCCGCGGGCTTCTTGCGCACCAGCGTGGTGCGTACCGCGCGGGCGACAATGTCGCCGTTCTGGTTACGCCCGACGTGCTCCAACGTGACGATGCCCTCGCCGGGGCGGCTCTTGGACTCCCGCTTGTCGGTGCAGACCGTCTCGGCATACAGCGTGTCACCGTGAAACACCGGCTTGGGGAACGACACCTCCGAGAAGCCCAGGTTGGCCACGATGGTGCCCAACGTCAGCTGCGCCACCGACAGGCCGACCAGCGTGGAGAGGGTGAACATCGAATTCACCAGGCGCTCACCGCGGAAGCCCGGCTGCTGGGCCGCCCACGCCGCATCCAGGTGCAGCGATTGGGTGTTCATGGTCAGCGTGGTGAACAGCACGTTGTCGGCTTCGGTGATGGTGCGCCCGGGCCGGTGCAGGTAGGTGGTGCCGATCTCGTATTCCTCGAACCACAGTCCGCGCTGCTCGACCGTCTTGCTCACGCCGTTTCCCTTCCGCTATTTCCGCCGCCGAGTCGGAATTCTGCGACGCGACACGCCGGTGTTGCGTCGCCAGATTCCGGCTCGCGGGACGTCCTCATCACAGCCCCAACGATCGTGCGATCAGCATCAGCTGCACCTCGGTGGTGCCCTCGCCGATCTCGAGGATCTTGCTGTCCCGGTAATGCCGGGCCACCGGGTATTCGTTGATGAAGCCGTAGCCGCCGTGGATCTGGGTGGCGTCGCGAGCGTTGTCCATCGCCGCTTCCGAGGAGATCATCTTGGCGATCGCCGCCTCCTTCTTGAACGGCTTGCCCGCCAACATCTTCGCGGCGGCGTCGTAGTAAGCGGTACGGGCGACGTGGGCCCGCGCCTCCATCCGGGCGATCTTGAAGCTGATCGCCTGGTAGGAGCCGATCGTCTGGCCGAACGCCTCACGCTCACCGGCGTACTTGACGCTTTCGTCGACGCAGCCCTGCGCCACCCCGGTGGCGACCGCGGCGATCGCGATGCGGCCCTCGTCCAGGATGGACAGGAAGTTCGCGTAGCCCCGGCCCTCGTCACCGAGCAGGTTGGCTTGGGGAACGCGGGCGTCGGCGAAGGTCAGCGGGTGGGTGTCCGAGGCGTTCCAGCCGACCTTGTTGTAGGCCGGTTCCACGGTGAATCCCGGTGTGCCGGAAGGAACGATGATCGTGGAGATGTCCTTCTTGCCATCCGGCCGGGTTCCGGTGACGGCGGTGACCGTCACCAGTGAGGTGATGTCGGTGCCGGAGTTGGTGATGAACTGCTTGGTGCCGTTGATCACCCACTCGTCGCCGTCGCGGCGGGCGGTGGTCCTGGTGCCGCTGGCATCGGAGCCGGCGCCCGGTTCGGTCAGTCCGAATCCCGCCAGTCTCCGACCGCTCACCAGATCCGGCAGCCAGGTCTGCTTCTGTTCCTCGGAGCCGAACCGGTAGATCGGCATCGCCCCCAGGCCGACGCCGGCCTCCAGGGTCATCGCCACCGACTGATCGACCTTGCCGAGTTCCTCCAGGGCGAGCGCCAGGGCAAAGTAGTCGCCGCCCATGCCGCCGTACTCCTCGGGGAACGGCAGGCCGAACAGCCCCATCTCCCCCATCTTGGCGATGACTTCGTAGGGGAAGCTGTGCTCTTCATCGTGCTTGGCCGCCACCGGAGCGACGACGGTGCGGGCGAACTCGGCGACGGTATCGCGCAAGTCCTGGTAGTGGCTGGGCAGGGTGCCTGCCTCGATGGTGGTCATGATTTCGCTTCCTCGGTCTCTTCCTCCGGGATCAGCCGCGCCAGCACCTGATCCACCTTCACTTGCTCGCCCACCGCTACCAACACCTGCACCCGGCCGGAAATCGGGGCGGTCAGGGTGTGCTCCATCTTCATCGCCTCCACCACGACCACCGGATCACCTTCGCCGACAGTCGATTCCGAGTCAGCACTGACAGCGATCACGGTGCCCGGCATCGGGCTGGCGATCTCGGCGCTGCGGGCCCCGCCGCCGCGGTGCACCCGCACCACTTCGGCCTCCCGCAGCTGCCAGCTTCCGCGTTCGTCGCAGATCCACAGTTGGCCGTCGTCCTCGGCGAACAGGTAGCGGCGTTGCCGCCCGGCCACCGTGGCGATCAGCTGGTCGCCTTCGACATGGGCGCTGGCGCTCTGGATATCGCCGTCACCGATCTGCACCTGCGCCGCATCGGGCAGGCCCCACACCGATACCGTCTCGGTGCGCAGCGGGGTGTGCATCTCGGTGCGCACCGGTGCCGCCGCGCCGATTCGCCATCCGCTGGGCGCATCCCACAGCGATTTCGGCGCGGTTTCGCCCACTGAGCGGTGATTACCGCGCCGAAATCGCCCGGCCAGCGCCCACTGCCGGTAGAGGCCAGCGGCTGCCAGTACATCGTCGGGGGCCGGGACCGGCCTGAAATCACCCGACCGGGCGTCCAATAGTTCGGTGTCCAGGTCACCGGCGACCACTCGCTCATCGACGAGCAGGAACCGCAGGAACTCGACGTTGGTCTGCACCCCGAACACCGCCGTGCCGGCCAGCGCCGCATCGAGGCGCGCCAGTGCCTGCGCCCGGTCGGCCCCGTGCGCGATCACCTTGGACAACATCGGGTCGTAGTCGCTGCCGACGACGGTGCCGTCCTGCAAGGACGAGTCCACCCGCACCCCCGGACCGGTGGGTTCGTGCACCGCCAGCACTCGCCCACCGGTGGGCAGGAAGCCGCGGGCCGGGTCCTCGGCATATACCCGGGCTTCGACGGCGTGCCCGGTGAAGGTGATGTCGTCCTGAGTGAAGGACAACTTCTCCCCGGCGGCCACCCGCAGCTGCCACTCAACCAGGTCCAGGCCGGTGATCGCTTCGGTGACCGGGTGTTCCACCTGCAGTCGGGTGTTCATCTCCATGAAGAAGAACTCATCGGGGCGATCCGCCGAGACGATGAATTCCACGGTGCCGGCGCCGACGTAGTCCACGCTGCGCGCGGTGTTGCAGGCCGCCGTGCCGATCCGGTCCCCGGTGGCGGCGTCCAGCAGCGGCGACGGCGCCTCTTCGATCACCTTCTGGTGGCGTCGCTGCAGGCTACATTCGCGTTCGCCCAGGTGCACCACGTTGCCCTGGGTGTCGGCGAGCACCTGCACCTCGATGTGGCGGGGCCGCAGCACGAATCGCTCCAGAAACAGGGTGTCGTCACCGAACGCCGAAGCCGCTTCGCGCCGTGCGGTGGCCAGCGCCGGGCGCAGCTGGGCCGGGTCCTCGACCAGGTGCATGCCCTTGCCACCACCGCCGGCCGACGGCTTGATCAGCACCGGGTAGCCGATCTCGCCTGCCGCGGCCACCAGCTCGTCGTCGGACAGACCGGGTTTGGCGATACCCGGAACCACCGGCACCTCAAAGGCGGTGACGGTGTTCTTCGCCGAGATCTTGTCGCCCATCACCTCGATGGCCCGGGCCGGCGGCCCGATGAACACCACTCCGGCCCGCTCGCAGGCGGCCGCGAATCCGGCGTTCTCGGAAAGGAATCCGTAGCCGGGATGAATGGCCTGGGCTCCGGTGGCCGCGGCCGCCTCGAGCACCTCGGGTATCGACAGGTAGCTCTCCAGCACCGGTGCGGGCCCCAGGCGCACCGCGGTATCGGCTTCGCGCACGTGACGCGCGCCGGCGTCGGCATCGCTGTAGACGGCTACTGACCGAATGCCCATCCGGCGCAGGGTGCGGATCACGCGCACCGCGATCTCACCGCGGTTGGCTATCAAGACGGTTTCAAACATGTGCGCTCACATCCGGAATACGCCGTAGGAGACCGGGTCCAAAGGCGCGTTCGAGCAGACCGAAAGCGCAAGGCCCAGCACTGTTCTGGTGTCCGCCGGGTCGATGATCCCGTCATCCCACAACCGGGCGGTCGAGTAGTACGGGTTGCCCTGCACCTCGTATTGCTCGCGGATCGGCGCCTTGAAGGCTTCCTCGTCGGCCGCCGACCATGGCTTGCCGGCGGCGTCGAGTTGATCGCTGCGCACGGTGGCCAGCACCGATGCGGCCTGCTCGCCGCCCATCACCGAGATCCGGGCGTTGGGCCACATCCACAGGAACCGGGGCGAGTACGCCCGTCCGCACATGGAGTAGTTGCCCGCCCCGTAGGACCCGCCGATCACGACGGTCAGCTTGGGCACCCGCGCACAGGCCACCGCGGTGACCATCTTGGCGCCGTGCTTGGCGATGCCGCCGGCCTCATAGTCGCGGCCGACCATGAACCCGGCGATGTTCTGCAGGAACACCAGGGGGATCGAGCGCTTGTCGCACAGTTCGATGAAGTGCGCCCCTTTGACGGCGGATTCCCCGAACAGCACCCCGTTGTTGGCGATGATCCCGACCGGATGGCCGTGGATGCGCGCGAACGCGGTCACCAGTGTTTTGCCGTACTCGGCCTTGAACTCACTGAACTCGCTACCGTCGACCAGCCGCACGATCACCTGGCGCACGTCATAGGGCACCCGGGGATCGGGGGGAACCACGTCGTAGAGCTCGGCCGGGTCATGCTGGGGCGGGGCGGAGTCGCTGATCTCCCAAGGGCTTTCAGTGCGAGGACCGAAGGTGGCCGCGATCTGGCGCACGATGCGCAGCGCGTGCTCGTCGTCGTCGGCCAGGTAATCGGTGACCCCGGAGGTGCGGGAGTGCAGGTCGCCGCCGCCGAGTTCTTCGGCGGTCACCACCTCACCGGTAGCGGCCTTCACCAGCGGCGGACCGCCCAGGAAGATGGTGCCCTGCTCCCGGACGATGACGGCCTCATCGCTCATCGCCGGAACGTAGGCGCCGCCCGCGGTGCACGAACCGAGCACCGCCGCGATCTGCGGGATGCCCGCAGCGCTCATGGTGGCCTGGTTGAAGAAGATGCGGCCGAAGTGCTCACGGTCGGGGAAGACTTCGTCCTGGCGGGGCAGGAACGCTCCGCCGGAGTCCACCAGGTACAGACAGGGCAGCCGGTTGCCCAGCGCCACCTCTTGGGCACGCAGGTGCTTTTTGACCGTCACCGGGTAGTAGGTGCCGCCCTTGACGGTGGCGTCATTGGCGACGATCACGCATTCGCGGCCGGAGACCCGCCCGATGCCGGTGATGATCCCCGCCCCGGGGCACTCGTCGTCGTACATGCCGTCGGCGGCCAGCGGCGCCAATTCCAGAAACGGGCTACCGGGGTCCAGCAGCCGGTCAACCCGGTCGCGGGGCAACAGTTTTCCGCGCGCCACGTGGCGCTGGCGGGACTGCTCGTTGCCGCCCAGGGCGGCCGCCGCCAGCTTGGTGTTGAGTTCCGCGACCAGGCGACGGTGTTCGTCAGCGAATGCCGGTGCGGTCATGACAGTGCCGAAAGATCCAGCGAAGCGTCGGTTTTCGCGACGACTTCGTCGACGGTGACGCCCGGGGCGGTCTCGATCAGTCGCAGGCCTTCCTCGGTGACGTCGATGACGGCAAGGTCGGTGATGATCCGGTTGACGCAGCGGGCACCGGTGAGCGGCAGCGTGCACTGCTCGACGATCTTGGCGCTGCCGTCCTTGGCCGCGTGTTCCATCATCACGATCACCCGGCGCGCCCCGTGCACCAGGTCCATCGCCCCGCCCATGCCCTTGATCATCTTGCCGGGGATCATCCAGTTGGCCAGGTCGCCGGCGGCCGAAACCTGCATGGCACCAAGGACCGCCACGTCGAGGTGTCCACCGCGGATGACCCCGAACGACGCCGACGAGGAGAAGAAGGAAGCACCGGGCAAGGTGGTGACGGTTTCCTTGCCGGCGTTGATCAGGTCGGCGTCGAGGTCTTCGCGCAGCGGGTAGGGGCCGACCCCGAGGATTCCGTTCTCCGAGTGCAGCACCACGCTGACACCGTCGGGGATGTGGTTGGGAATCAAGGTGGGCAGTCCGATGCCGAGGTTGACGTACTGGCCGTCGCGCAGTTCGGCGGCCACCCGTGCGGCCAACTCGTCTCGTGTCAGGGTCATGACGCGCGCACCGTCTCCCGCTCGATTCGCTTGATCGGATTGGGCACGTGCACCACCCGGTGCACGAAGACTCCCTGGGTGTGCACCTCGGCGGGGCAGATCTCGCCGGGTTCGACCAGGTGCTCGACCTCGGCGATGGTGATTCGGCCTGCCGCAGCGCAGTCCGGGTTGAAGTTGGCGGCGGCCTCCCGATAGACGAGGTTGCCGTGCCGGTCGCCTTTCCAGGCGTGCACCAGCGCGAAGTCGGTGCGGATCGCCCGCTCTAGGACATAGGTTCGTCCGTCGAACTCCCGGGTCTCTTTCGGCGGCGAGGCCACCGCCACCCCGCCGGCGCCGTCGTAGCGCCACGGCAGTCCGCCGTCGGCAACCTGGGTGCCGACTCCGGTGGGCGTGTAGAACGCCGGGATGCCGGCGCCGCCGGCGCGCAGCCGCTCGGCGAGGGTGCCCTGCGGGGTCAGCTCCACCTCGAGCTCGCCGGACAGAAACTGGCGAGCGAATTCCTTGTTCTCGCCCACATAGGAGCTGACGGTGCGGCGGATGCGCTTGTGCTCCAACAGCACACCCAGCCCGACGCCGTCGACACCACAGTTGTTCGACACCGTCTCCAGATCGGTCACCCCGAGCTGCAGCAGGGCCTCGATCAACGCCTCCGGAATGCCACAGAGCCCGAACCCGCCGACCGCCAGTGACGCGCCGTCGGTCACGTCGGCCACGGCCTCTGCCGCCGTCGCCACGACCTTGTCTATCGCCACTCGCCCTCCTCATTTCAGTTAATGTTCATTAACTGATGCCAGAGAATACCATTCTCGAGCAGCCCTGTCAGCCGCCGCCCAAATGCTCGATCGCCTGCTGGCGCATCTCGTCCTTGCGGACCTTGCCGGTGACCGTCATCGGAAACTCGGCCACCACCCGCACGTAGCGCGGCACCTTGAAGTGCGCGAGCCGGCCGGTGCAGAACGCCCGCAGCCGCTCGACGGTCAGCGGCGGCGCGCCGTCGCGCATCATCACCACCGCCATCAGCTCTTCGCCGTAGGTTTCGTCGGGCACGCCGATGACCTGGGCGTCGCGGATGTCGGGGTGGGTGTAGAGGAATTCCTCGATCTCGCGCGGGTAGATGTTCTCCCCGCCGCGGATCACCATGTCCTTGATCCGCCCGGTGATGCGCAGATAGCCGTCGCCGTCCATCACGGCCAGATCGCCGGTGTGCATCCAGCCTTCGGCGTCGATGGCCGCCGCGGTCTTGTCCGGGTCGTTCCAGTAGCCGGTCATCACCGAGTAGCCGCGGGTGCACAGCTCGCCGACGTCTCCGCGCGGCACGGTCGCTCCGGTGGCCGGGTCGGTCAGCTTGATCTCCAGGTGCGGGCCGACCTGCCCGACGGTCTCGACTCGCTGCACCAGCGAGTCCTCACTACGGGTTTGGGTCGACACCGGGGAGGTCTCGGTCATGCCGTAGCAGATCGCGACCCCGGCCATGTGCATGTCGTCGATGACCCGGCGCATCACCTCGGCCGGGCACGGCGATCCCGCCATGATCCCGGTGCGCAGGCTGGTCAGGTCGTACTCGCCGAAGTCGGGCAGCGCGAGCTCGGCGATGAACATGGTGGGCACCCCATAGAGGCTGGTGCAGGCCTCATCCTGCACGGCCCGCAGCGTGGCCGCGGGATCGAAGCCGGGCCCCGGCAAGACGATGGTGGCGCCGTGACTGGTCGCCGCCAGGCTCCCCATCACCAGTCCGAAGCAGTGATACAGCGGCACCGGAAGGCAGATCCGATCTGTTTCGGTGTAGCCGAGCAGCTCACCGACCAGGTAGCCGTTGTTGAGGATGTTGCGATGACTGAGCGTCGCGCCCTTGGGGTAACCCGTTGTCCCCGAAGTGTATTGGATATTGATCGGATCTTGAGCGCGCAGTGTCGCGCCCACCCGCGCCAGTGCTGTCGCATCGATCGGCGCGCCGGCCAGCTCCTGCCACCGGGAACGGCCAATGAACACCACCTCGCGCAGGTCCGGGCATGCGGGGTCCACCTCCCCCAGCATTGCGGCGTAGTCGGAGGTTTTGAAACGCGTAGCCGAGATGACCATCGCGACCCCGGACTGCTTGAGCGCATAGGCCAATTCGTGGGAGCGATATGCCGGGTTGACGTTGACCAGAACCGCCCCGATCTCGGCGGTGGCGTACTGGGTCAATACCCATTCGGCACAGTTGGGCGCCCAGATGCCCACCCGGTCCCCGGGGCTGATTCCGGCCTGCAGCAGCCCGGTTGCCAGTCGTCGCACGTCCGCGGAGAGCTCGGCGTAGCTCCAGCGCCGACCCGACGAAACGTCAACCAGCGCATCGCGATCGGGGAATGCGCTGGCGATCGCCGCGAGAGTGGCGCCGATCGTCGTCTCCAACAGGGCCGGCTGGGCCCCGCCGCGGGCGTAGGACAAGTGGTCCTGCGCCGCGGGTACCGCAGTTGCCATCGGCCCCTCCACCGGTGCCGCCCGAAGCTGGATGTGCTCCGCGGCGACGGGTGTTACGTTAGTGGCCATTAACTGAGATGTCCACGACGGATCGGAGGCGTGATGGCTTCTTCTATTCCGAAGTCCATCTCGGCTGACTCGGCGGGCGACGACGAGCCCAGCAACCGGCGCAGCCGGCTGAAGTCCGACCGGCGTAGCCAGTTGCTCGCGGCCGCCGAACGCCTCTTCGCCCAGGGCGGCTACCCCGCCGTGCGGTTGGAGGACATCGGTGCGGCCGCAGGAGTCAGCGGCCCGGCCATCTATCGCCACTTCGCAGGCAAGGAAGCACTGCTGGTCGAATTGCTGGTCGGGATCAGCACCCGGTTGCTCGACGGCGCGCGCGCCGTGGAAGCGGGTGGAGACAGTCCGCAGGAAGTGCTGGATGGCCTGGTCGACTTTCATCTCGATTTCGCCCTCGGCGAGCCGGATCTGATCCGGATCCAGGACCGTGACTTGGCGCATCTGCCGGCCGCCGCGCAGCGTCAGGTGCGCAGCGCCCAACGGCAGTACGTCGAGGTGTGGGTGAGCGTGTTGTGCGCGCTGCGCCCGGGGCTGGCCGAAGCCGATGCACGGCTGATGGCCCACGCCGCGTTCGGTCTGCTGAACTCGACCCCGCACAGCATGAAGCCCATCGGCGCCAAGTCGGCCGGCCCGGAGCGCTCGCGAGCGGTGTTGCGGGCGATGACGATCAGCGCGCTGGGCGCGGCCGGAATTTAGGCCGGCGCGCCGACGTCCCGGCCGCAGACGCCCGCCGCAGGTACCCTGCAAGCCATGAGGTGGGCATGACCGATCCGTATCGACCGGAGGGCGCTAATCAGCCCTGGCAGCGCGGTGGAACGTCCGAGCCGCCGACGTCTGGCTATCCGCCCTACGTCGACCCGGCCTACGCCGGGCAGCTCCCGTCGTACCCGCCCGGCTATCCGCCGCAGGCTCCCCACCCGACCGAGCAATTGCCACGGCAGCACTGGGAGGCGCCCCAGCCCCCTCAGGGTGGTCCCGTAGGCGGCGGCGAGGGTGGCCCGCCGGAGCCTCCGCGGTTTCCGAACTGGCTGTTTTTGGTGGCCGGTGCCGCCGTGCTGCTGGTGGTCGGCATGGTGATCGCCCTGGTGATCGCCAATGGCTCGCAGCGCAATTCGGCCACCGTCACGCCGGTGACCCCGTTGCCGACCGCCCCGAGCACCCCGGTACCCAAGCGCGTTCCCACCACCACGCCCTCGCCGTCGCGGACCCCGGCACCCAGCACCACAACCACGGCGCCGCCGACGACATCGACGACGGCCGGCGTGCCCGAGACGATCGTCTACAGCGTCAGTGGGACCGGTCGGGCCCTGAGCATCGCCTACATCGATACCGGCGGGATCTTGCAGACCGAGTTCAACGTGTCCCTGCCGTGGACCAAGCAGGTGACGTTGACGCCGCCGGCGACGACGGCTGCGGCGGTCACGGTGGTCAATTTCGGCGAGCAGGTCACCTGCTCGGTATCGGTGGACGGCGCCCAGGTCCGTCAGCGCACCGGTTCGATTCTCACGGTGTGCGCGGCAGCTGGCTAAGGCGATCGCAAGCGCGGCGAACCCGGGCGAAGCGGGTCGCCGTCAAACCCTGCTGACCCGCACCGGCAGCAGCGCCAACAGGCCCAGCAGCAGAACGGTGCACAGCCCGCCCATGCCCGCCCGGTCGGTGCCGAAGACGTCGACGAAGACCGAGAACAGCCACGGCGCCAGGAACGACACTGCCCGACCGGTCATCGTGTAGAGGCCGAACGCCACTCCTTCGAACCCATCCCGGCCTTCTTGGGCCATCCGCAGCAGCAGGGTGCGCGCCGAGGATTGGGTCGGCCCGATGAACAGACACAGCACCAGCCCGCAGGCCCAGAACGCCCCTGGACCCGACAGCGTCATCAACGTGGTGCCGGCGGTGATCATCACCACCAGGGAGCCCACGATGACGGTCTTGGACCCGATGCGGTCGTCGAGCAGCCCCCCGGCGATGGCCCCGAGTGCCGCCACCACGCTGGCGGCCACCCCGAAGATCAGCACGTCCCCGGCCGAGATGCCGTAGACGTTGACGCCCAGCACCGCGCCGAACGCGAACACCCCGGCCAACCCGTCGCGGAAGATCGCGCTGGCCACCAGATAGAAGACCAGGTTGCGGTCGCGGTGCCATTCCGCAGTGATGTCGCGCCAGAGCTGGCGGTAACCGCCGAGGAAGCCGAGCCGCAGGGCAGGCGCCTCACTCTCGCCGACCAAACGATGCGCAGTGAGCAACAGCGGCAGCGCGAACACCGTCAGCCAGGCCGCGGCCAGCAGCATCGCGACCCGAACGTTGTGTCCGCCTTCGGTGGACAAGTGCAGCAGGCCGCGGGTGGGGCCGCTGCCGGCGATGCAGCCGACGTAGACCAGCAGCAACAACACCACGCTGCCGGCATAGCCGGCCGCCCAGCCGAATCCGGAGATCCGGCCAGAGTTCTGCGGAGTCGACAACTGCCGCAGCATGGCGTTGTAGGGCACGCTGGCCAGGTCGCCGCACGCGGCGGTCAGCGCCAATAGCAACAGTCCCGGAGCCAGGTAGGCGGGTTCGTCACGGATCAGGCTCATCGAGGCGGTCAGCACCGCCGCGGTACCGGTCAGCACCGCCAGCGTCACGCGACGGCGGTGCGGGGCGGCCACCCAGACCCCGATCACCGGCGCGACCGCGGCCACGGTCAGCCCGGAGATAGCCAGGGTGCGGCCCAGCCAGCTGGCCGGGGACACCTCTCCGGGCAGCTCACGCCCGACACTGCTGGTCAGATACACCGAGTAGACGAACGTCACCACGATGGCGGAAACGCCGGCCGCACCGGTGTCCCACAGGGCCCACGCCACGATCCGGGATCGCCCCGGCTTGTCCGCCCCCGGCTCGCCCATGACTCGCACTCTACGATTGCCCCATGCCAATTCCTGCTCCCAGCCCAGATGCCCGCGCCGTCGTCACCGGTGCGTCCCAGGGAATCGGTGAGGCGCTGGCCACCGAGCTGGCCGCCCGCGGCCACGCCCTGATCATCACCGCGCGCCGCGAAGACGTGCTCAACGACGTGGCGGCGCGGCTGCGCGACAAGTACCGAGTCGCGGTCGAGGTCCGCGCGGTCGACCTGGCCGACCCGCCGGCACGTGACGCGTTCTGCGCCGAGTTGGCCGGGCGGGAGATCTCAGTGCTGTGCGCCAATGCCGGCACCGCGACGTTCGGGCCGATCTCGGGCCTGGACCCGGCGGCGGAGAAGGCCCAGGTGCAGCTCAACGCGCTGGCCGTGCACGACCTGGTGTTGGCGGTGCTGCCCGGCATGCTCGAGCGCCGCGCCGGCGGCATCTTGATCTCCGGGTCGGCGGCGGGCAACTCACCGATCCCCAACAACGCCACCTACGCCGCGACCAAGGCGTTCGCCAACACGTTCAGCGAGTCGCTGCGCGGCGAGCTGCTGAAGTCCGGGGTGCATGTGACGTTGCTGGCGCCCGGGCCGGTGCGCGCCGAAATGCCTGATGCCACCGAGGCCTCGTTGGTCGACCGGCTGATCCCGGACTTCTTGTGGATCTCCACCCAGCACACCGCGAAGCTGTCGCTGGATGCGTTGGCGCGTAACAAGATGCGGGTGGTTCCCGGGATCACCTCCAAGGCCATGTCGATGGCCAGCGGTTACGCGCCGCGCGCCATTGTCACGCCCATTGTGGGGGCGGTCTACAAAAAGCTCGGCGGGGGCTAGCGGCGACCGCAAGCGCGGCGGAGCCGGGCGCAGCGGGTCGCCGCCGTCAGATCAGCGCCGGCGGCGCCCGGTGCCCATTGCGCCGCGGGTGATCTGACCGACCACCACGGTGGTGACAGCACGGGTCACCTGCTTGCCCTCCCGGGTGGAGAGGAAGTGGGCGAGCCAGCGACCGAACCGCGTCCACCAGTGCACTTTCGGTGGCGGCGGCACACTGTCGTATCCCTGGGCGTCGGAGGGCGGCGCACTGCCCTCCCCCGCTGCGAGCTTGCCGGACAAGATCTCATAGGCCGACTCGCGATCCACGGTCTCGCTGTAGACCGCGTGCAGCGGGCTGGCGGTGGCCGCGGCGGTGATCGCCGCGTCACCGACGGAGGCCATCAGCGATCGCGGTGCCCGTAGCCGCGTCCAGGCAACCGGGGTCGGGGCACCCTTCTCCGTCAGGACGGTGACGATCGCCTCGCCGATCCCCAGCGACGTCAGCGCCGACTCCAGGTCATACACCTTGGTTTTGGGGTAGGTGCGCACCGTTTTGCTCAGCGCCGCCTGGTCGTCGGGGGTAAACGCCCGCAACGCATGCTGGATCCGTGCGCCCAGCTGGGACAGCACGCTGTTGGGCACATCGGTGGGCAACTGCGTGCAGAAGAACACCCCGACGCCCTTGGAGCGGATCAGCTTCACGGTCTGCTCGACCTGCTGCAGGAACGCCTTCGAGGCGTCGGCGAACAGCAGGTGCGCCTCGTCGAAGAAGAACACCAGCTTGGGCTTGTCGATGTCCCCGACCTCGGGAAGCAGCGTGAACAGGTCGGCGAGCACCCACATCAAGAAGGTGGAGAACAACACCGGGCGGGCAGCTTGATCGCCCAGCTCCAGCAGCGAGATGATGCCGCGGCCCTGACTGTCAGTGCGCAGCAAGTCCTCCGGCTTGAGCTCCGGCTCACCGAAGAAGGTGTCGCCACCTTCGGCCTCCAGATTGACCAGGGCCCGCAGAATCACCCCCGCGGTCTGCGCCGATACCCCGCCGAGGTTCTTCAGCTGGGGCTTGCCGGCATCGCTGGTCAAAAACGTGATGACCGAACGCAAATCCTTCAGGTCCAGCAGCAAATAACCGTTCTGGTCTGCCCAGTGGAAGATCAGCCCGAGGGTCGACTCCTGGGTGGCATTGAGCCCCAATACCTTCGACAGCAGGATGGGTCCGAAGCTGGAAATGGTGGCGCGCACCGGGATTCCCAGACCACCGGTGCCCAGCGACAGAAACTCCACCGGGAACGCCGTCGGCGTCCAGTCGTCGCCGGTCTCGGTGGCGCGCTGGGTGATCTTGTCCCCCGCCTCCCCGGCCCGCGACAGCCCGGACAGGTCGCCCTTGACGTCGGCCATCAGCACCGGGACACCGGCGGCGGACAGCTGCTCGGCGATCACCTGCAACGTCTTGGTCTTGCCGGTGCCGGTGGCGCCGGCCACCAAACCGTGGCGGTTGATTGTGGCCAGCGGGATACGGACCTGCGCGGAGGCGTCTGCGGTGTCGTCGATGACGACCGTGCCCAGTTCGAGGGCCTGGCCGTCTGCGACATAGCCCGCCGCGATCTGCTGCGCGGCGTTCGCCGCCGACTCGGGACTCACAGGTCACGACATTACTTGGCCTGTCTGTACCGCTGTGCGCCTATGGCTGCGGCGAACGGCTAACGTTGGCTCACTGTGAGTGCTGCACGAGACGAACTCGTCTGGATCGACTGTGAGATGACCGGCCTGGATCTGGGCTCGGACAAGCTCATCGAGATCGCTGCCCTGGTCACCGACGGCGAGCTGAACATCCTGGGCGACGGTATTGACGTGGTGATCCACGCCGACGACGCGGACCTGGACGCGATGAGCCCTGTGGTGACCGACATGCACACCCGATCGGGCCTGATTGACGAGGTCAGAGCCTCGACGGTCGACCTGGCCACCGCCGAGGCGATGGTGCTCGACTACATCCGCACCCACGTCAAGCAGGCCAAGACGGCGCCGCTGGCGGGCAACTCGATCGGCACCGACCGAGGTTTCCTGGCGCGCGACATGCTCGCCCTCAACGACTACCTGCACTACCGGATGATCGACGTCAGCTCGATCAAGGAGTTGTGCCGTCGGTGGTACCCCCGGATCTACTTCGGCCAGCCGGCGAAGGGCCTGGCGCACCGCGCACTGGCCGATATCCACGAGTCCATCCGGGAATTGAAGTACTACCGCCGCACCGCGTTCGTCGCCCCGCCCGGGCCTTCTACCAGCGACATTGCTGCGATCGCCGGGGAGCTGGGTCCGCCGGTGGACGCGCCCGACGATATCGATTCGGTCGCTGAGCGCCCTAGCGGTTAGTATCGACGACGCTGCTTGCTAGTCGGGCAGCAATGGTGGCTGTAGTTCAGTTGGTAGAGCACCAGGTTGTGATCCTGGGTGTCGCGGGTTCGAGTCCCGTCAGCCACCCCAACAGGTCGGGCCCCCTTTCGAGGGGGCCTGACTCGTTTCTACGGGTTCCCGCGCGAGCCGCCATCCCGCCATCCGCCACTGACCGGGTTGGCACATGTCCGGCCGGGAAAAGTCTCATCGGGCCTTAGCCTCAGGTCGCATACCGAGCGGGGTCGTATGTGGTGTGCCAACATATGCCCCAACTACGAACCCTGGAGGTAGTCAGAGTGTTTGCTGTGAGCATGTTGACCGGAGTCGGTGCCGCTCTTGTCGCCGCCTTGATGGCCGTGGCGCCCCCAGCCCATGCGGACTACGACAGCTTCTACAAGTACCTCGAGGACCACGGCACGATGCGATTCGAGTTCCCAGGAGGGCTGTTCTCGAACGCCACGCAGATGTGTCAGATGCTTCGCGGCGGGGCTTCGCCGGACGATATTCGACGTATGTCGTTCGGCGCGATGGACGTTGCGGGCGTACTGGATGCCGCCCAGCATGAAATCTGCCCCGACACGCTTCGCTAGGAGACTCCCACCGCACGGACGGCAGTTCGCTACCGGCCACCCAGGGCGTATCAGGCGTCGAGCAGCCAGGGCAGTTCGAGCTCCCCTACCGAATGCTCAGGCGCGAACAGGTTGTCGCCCCCAGAAAGCAGGCCCCACGGGTCAGAGAACTCCGAGGCACCCGGCAGCGGTAGCGGCGCGTCAGTCGGCGCAATGACTCCCGATCCGGTCAGGTACGCAACGCCTCGGGCCAGTGCAACGCTCGTGTCGACCACCAAACCGCCCACGAAATCGTTGATCTGTTGGGCGAATTGGGCCAGTCCGCTGATCAGGAAGATGTCCTGGTCGACGATCGACTGCAGGAGCTTGTCGATCTCGGTGACAACCAGATTGAGCCCGTACGGAATGGAGGTGATCACCGTGCGGATGGCCAGTGCGATGTCGTTGCCGATATTGGGGTAGCCGTACATCGCGAGCGCGTCTTGCAGCGCCTGCTTGAGGTCGGCGGGTGTGACGATGCTGTTCAAGATGGAGGGGTCGTTCGCCATCGAGACACCGTCGAAGTCCGAGCGCAGCGGGACGCCGAACAGCGACAAGATGGTGGGCGTGATGTCCACCGTGGAGTAGTTCAGGTTTTGGCTGCCGTCGGTGGCGTGATCGCCTGCTTGATCGAATATGACGAAAGACGATGTCTCGTTGGGCGATTGGAAGCCGTGGCCCAAGATGTCGTGGGACTGCTGGTGGCCGTGGTCGGTGGTGATGATGATCGACCAGTCGTCGCCGGTGATCGCTTTGACCTGCGCGACCGCGGCCAGGATCTGCTGGATGTTGGCGCCGACGTTCACAACGGCTTGGGCATATTCGGCCGACCCGCCACCGAACGCATGCCCGGCCTCGTCGACTTGCACTTGGTAGGAGAACAGGAAGTTGGAGATGTCGTCGGGGTTGTCCGCGGTCGCCAGGATCTGGGCGATGGTCTGCGAGGTGACCAGCGCGTCGGCGTCGGCCCAGTTGGTCTCGAAGGGCACGAAGATGTTGTTGTCGACCGGGTAGCCGCCCGCGGCGGCGATGTCGTTGATGTAGTCCCAGTCGGCGATCACCGTGGTGTTGACCTCCGGCTTGTAGTACTCGAGAAGGTTGAACACCGTCGGCCACAAGTTGTATGGCTCGGGGCTGAACAGGTTGTTGGTCACACCGTGCTTGTCGTCCCACACTCCGGTCAGAATCGTCGACCATGACGGGCCGGAAAAGGTGGTGTGGTTGGTCAGGCTCGCGGTTCCGGTGATGCCTTGGTCCATCGCGGTTTTGAAGCCGCTGTCCTGGTTGTAGGCGTACTCCAGGATCTTGTCCAAGTTGGTGCCGTCGGTACCGATCAGCAGCACGTGCTCGGCGGCAAGCATCCAGTCGGCGGTCATCGCGGACATCCCAGTCTGTGCCCCGACCACCGCCCCTGTTCCGGCAACCAAGCCGGCGACGGTCGCAACAGACAGAAACCGCTTCACCTTTGTCACGATCGGATTTCCCTCGTCGAAGTTTGCGCGAGACTGCCCGGCGACCCTAGCAATCGCACAGGCAATGCTCAGCGTTTTAGAGGAATTCGCCCATGGCCCAGCGCACGACCCGCGGGCCGGCCGCCCGCTCGAATTCGGCATTGACGCCCTCCTCCGCGTCCTCGATATTGAGAACCGGCTATCTGGGCCGCCCGGGGTTGAGGTGCAGCGCGTTGGCTCTGCAGGGAGGAACTCTCGATGTGGTCCGCACCTATCCCCATCCGCCGGCACCGAGTTCTCGGGACCGCCGCTGCCGTCACCGCGGGACTGCTGACCGCGGTCCTGCCGATGTCGTCGGCTGATGACCCACGCACGGCCCATGTGCGGCTGACCGGCAGCGACAGCGCTGGCGCCCCGCTCGGGGGTGGCACCGCTTTGATCTTGGGCCCCAGCGGGATTCCGACGCCGGGCCAGCGCTACGCCGACCTGGCTAACGAGCTCTACCTGCAGCCGCATGGCTTCACCGGCACCATGCAGATCCTGACCACGCCCGAACGGCTCTTTTTCGACAAGGCCGAGTCGCGGATCGAAGGGGCACAGATCTTGACTGCCGCAATTGCGCAGCAGATCGCCGGCGGGCAGGTCAGTGCGGAGAATCCCGTCGTGGTGTTCGGATATTCGCAAAGCGCCGGATTCTCCGGGCTGACCATGGACCAGTTGCAGGCCCAGGGTGTCCCCAGCGACCTCGTACATTTCATGCTGGTCGGCGATCCCGTTGCCCCCAACGGGGGAATCTGGTCGGGCCTCGGGGTGTTCCCGACGACGCCCGACAATCTGTACCCCACCGACATCTACAACTTCGAGTACGACGGCTTCGCCGACTTCCCCCGCTATCCGCTCAACCTGCTGTCCGACCTCAACGCCTTCATGGGCATCTTCACCCAGCATCTGGAGTATCTGAGCATCGACGCCGATCAGATCAACAACGCGGTGCTGCTGCCGGGCTCTGCGGATCTCACCGGCGAGGGCTTGACGAATTACTACATGATTCCGGCGCAGACCCTGCCGTTGCTGTCGCCGCTACTGCTCGTGCCGGTGATCGGGCAGCCGCTCTATGACCTGCTCGAGCCCGATATGCGGATCCTGGTCAATTTGGGCTACGGCAGCATCACCGATGGCTGGTTTCCGGGACCGGCGAATGTGGCCGAGCCCCTCGGGTTGTTCCCGACCGATCTGGACTGGTCTGCCGTCCAGCAAGCACTCGTCGATGGCGCCCAGCAAGGTTTCCAGAACGCCATCAGCGACCTGTTCCAGCCCTGGTCGGCCCTGACGCCGCTGGCCGACGCCACCCCGACTGATTTCGCCGATGTGGTGTCAGCAATCGCCGCCGTATTCGGGATTTAGTGAGCTAGCGAACACCTGCGGATCACGTTCAAGGCTACCGGCGCCCATCATCGAGCTGACCTGGCCCGACGGCCGCTAAACCCGGGTTTGTCCGACTGCGAGGCATCGACTGGGGGCACGCCTTTCCGCGCGCCGGGTTGATGTCGAGGTAACGTTTTGGTTACGGTGCCCTGCGTGCTCACGCAAGGACTAGTAGATCTGCGCATGAAATCCTCGGTTCTGGCCGCGACGACTCTGTTGCCGGCCGCCGTGTTCTTGGCTGGCGGCGTCGGCGCCGAGCCGGGAAACAACGACGAACCACCCCCTCCGGCCGCCGCCGATGTGCCGCCGCCACCCGAGGACGCGCCACCCCCACCGCCAGAAGACGCACCTCCCCCACCGCCTGAGGACGGGCCACCCCCGCCGCCAGAGGACCTCCCGCCTCCGCCGCCGGAGGACGCACCTCCCCCACCTCCCGAAGACGGGCCACCCCCGCCGCCTGAAGACCTGCCGCCTCCGCCGCAGGACTGGGGACCGCCCGTACCCGATCTGGTGACCAATTGGTCGATGCCGGCGCCGCACGCCCTGCCGCCGGGGATCGTCAACGAGCGCGGCATGCAGGTCAAGACGATCCTCGTCGCGCGCAGCATCAGCGAAGCGTTCCCGCAGATTCACGACATGATCGGGGTGCGTCCCGATGGTCAGCGCTGGCATCCGTCCGGACTGGCCATCGACGTGATGATTCCCAACGCCGGTAGCCCGGAGGGCATCGCGTTGGGAGACGAGATCGTCGCGTACGTCCGGCAGAACGCCGGTCGGTTCGCCATGCAGGACGCGATCTGGCGTGGCACCTACTACACGCCGGCCGGGCCCAGCGGTGGCGGCAACGGCCACTACGACCACGTGCACATCACCACGTTCGGCGGGGGTTACCCCAATGGCGGCGAGGAGTACCTGCGCGAGGAAGCCGGACCGCCCCCAGCCTGACAGCGCCTAGCGCACTGGGTCGTTGGCGTTGCCGGCCTGCCACTGAGACCACGGCACGTTCCAGTCGCCGAGGCCCTCATTGCCGGGCAGCAGCGAGCCGATGGTGTTGTTGATCTGCACCACGTCGCCGCGTTTGACGTGGTCGTAGAACCACAGCGCGTTGCTGGGGCTCACGTTGATGCAGCCATGGCTGGTGTTGGCGTAACCCTGGGCTCCCACCGACCACGGGGCCGAGTGCACGAAGATGCCGCTGTAGGAGATCTGGGTGGCCCAGTCCACGTCGGTGCGATATCCGTTGGGCGAGTTGACCGGAACACCGTAGGTCGACGAGTCCATGACGATGTGCGCGAAGCGCTCCCCGACGATGTAAGTGCCGTTGTTGGTCGGGGTGCTTTCTTTGCCCATCGAGACCGGCATGGTCTTGGCCACTTCGCCGTTGATGCGCACCACCATCGACTTGGTGTCGTCGTCGACCGTGGCGATCACCTCGTCGCCGATGACGAAGTGGCTGGTCGCGTTGTCCTGCCCGTAGACCCCGTTGCCCAGGTCCACCCCGTAGGTGTTGACCTGCACGTCGACGTTGGTTCCGGGCTTCCAGAATGCCTGCGGCCGCCAGCGCACCTCGCGATTGTTCAGCCAGTAGAACGCGCCCGTCACCGGAGGCTCGGTGGTGATGGTGATCGCTTTCTCGGCCGCCTCGCGGTCAACGATGTTCTCGTCGAACCGAATCGCCACCGGTTGGCCGACGCCGACGACCTCGCCGTCGCGCGGCATGACGTAGGGCATGGTCAGGTTCTGCGGTGAGTGCGTCTGAAACGTCATCTGCCGGCTGGTCACGCCACCGAGGCCCAGTGCCTTCGCGTTGACCGTGTAGCGCTTGTTGTAGCCGAGCTGCTCGGATGTCGCCCAGGTCAACCCGTCGGCACTGAGCTTGCCGTCGACGATTGCGCCGTACTCATTGACCATGGTGACCGAATCGAGCACTCCGTCCTCGGCCGTCACGGTCACCGGCGCGTCCACCGCAACCCCGACAGCCTTGTCGGTGACCGACGCAGTGACCTTGGGAATCAGCAGATCAGCGAAGGGAGTGCCCTTGTCGGTGATGATCTTGGCCGCTTCGGCGTCGGCGTTATTGCCACACGCGCTCAAGCTCATTACCGCGGCCGGAACCATCAGCAATGCCGCTGCCCGGGACCCGAACCCCCGACAGCGTTCCGCCAAACCAACCTGCCCCATGCTTTTCCCACCTGACCGTGCTGATGCTGCTCGGAGGCAGTCTAGTGGGTAATCGAAACTGCCGCTGTGCCGTCCGGAAGAGCGCTCTGACGTCGCGATTTCGTCTCCCGGCGCGGCGCCTGTTATTGTCTCTTTCGCGGTTCTTGACCGCCCAGCGCCGTTAGCTCAGTTGGTAGAGCAGCTGACTCTTAATCAGCGGGTCCGGGGTTCGAAACCCTGACGGCGCACTTAGTTCGCAGGATATTTCGATATTCCGCTGCACCCTCGGGTGTGTGCGATCGGTTCGGAATCCGTTTTCCCATCAACAGACCAAGATCAGGTCTGCTGTCACCGCCATGCAGAGCCGGCCCGTGATGGCCGCAACCCTTCTCTGATTCTCTGGACCAGAGCGATGGTCGACGCAGCCGCGACGATCGGCCGCGCGGCCCCCATCACGCGGGGCCCGGGATGGTAGCTCCGCGCTGCCGCATGTCCGCCAACGTCACCAACTGTTCACCAAATCTTCGCCTGGTTAGGTTAGGTTCCCCTATGCTAATTGTTATTATTGAAATCGCAGGCTTCTGCTCCCTAACCCTAGGGAACCGCACAGAAAAAATTTAAAGGAGTCATCTGTGGAGTTCGCCCTACATCACGACACGACCCGGTTCAGGGCCGGTCGCACGGCCCGGTTGACGGCAGCCGGAATCGCGTTGGCCGGCGCCGGCCTGGTGGCCGTTCATCCGGTTGCACCGGGCCTGCAAGAAGCGCGCCACCAAGCTGTCCAGCTGACCGCCGGCTTCGACGGCTTCTTCGGCTGGTCTTCGGTGTTCGAGCGGGGAGCGGAGAACCTGGAAGCCTTGTTCAACAACGCCAACATCTTCGATGTAGTGGGCCAGGTCGCCAGCAACTGGGGTGATTACGGCCAGTTGATCCTCGGCATGGAAGACGTCCCGCTGGACGCCCGCCCGGGCATGGAGCCACGGTTCATCACCTCGGGCTTTGCGGGCATCGGTGAGGCGTTCGAGAAGATGATCTACGGCGTCGAGGGCCAAGATGTGAAGTACCCGGGTCTTGAGGTGCTGCTGGAGCGCATGGGTGAGGCCCTCGCCGCCGGAAACCCCTTCGAGGCGTTCAACGAACTCAACATCTGGACGCTGTACGGCATCGAGGACATCGGCAAGTCCCTCGGCCCGGTGCTGTCCATTCCCGCCCGCGAGATGATGAACCAGTCGAGCCTGCTCAACGAATTCATTGGCCCCCTTGATGGTTGGGCCTTCATCAAACAGGTCAGCGATGCAATGATGTCGCCGATGATTGGTCTCGTGTACCAACTGACCGAGAACATCACCGCTGCAGCCGGCGGCGACCTAGAGGCACTGTTCAGCCTGCCCGCTGACGTGCTGAACACCGTGCTCAACGGTTACATCGTGCCGGAGACCGAGGACGTCTTCACGGGCATACTCACCGAAGGCGGCATCTTCGACCTGCTGCTGAACCAGTGGCCCGCCCGCGCGGCCGAGGCCCTCACCGTGGGCACCGCGGATCTGCCGGTCAACGCCGTGGAGGTGCCAGACCTCGGGGCGGCCGGTACTGACCTGCTGGACGGCGGGTTGTGGGACGCCTTGGGCTTCTAGGCCTGTCGCTGCTGCAGAAGTAGAACGCAACGACGGCCGGGAGGGCCCCTGGGCCCCTCCCGGCCGTTTGTCTTACTGCGACTTGTCCTACCGCGACGGTGTCGACTCTTCGGTCTCCTTGACGATCCGGTAGCTCGGGTCCGACATGTATACCGGCCCATTGCCGTTCCGTCGCGCCTTACCGGTGAGCGCAACCACATCACCGGGGCCAATGTCGGTCCCTCGTCCCGCGTGGAATATCGCACGCAGCTCTCCGCTGCCGTCTCCGACCACCGCGATGCGCACCGGCTTGCCGCGACTGATGGTGTCGTCGACCTCGTTGACCCGCCCCTCCACGGTGGACAGGTGGCCGACGATGAGGGCGTCTACCGCGATGGCGTCCGGTGGCGGCGCCGGATGCTCGTAGCGGTCCACGTCCTGCTGGTCGTGACGCGCCACCCACTGCTGCAGTTCCCCCACCTTGCGCACCAGCCGCTGCTCGAACAGATCCGGAAACGCCTGCCGCACGCGCGACTGCACGTCGTAGGGCACGATCGTCGCCGCCGCGTCGGGGACCACGCTCACGGCCTTGGCGATCTTGTCGGCGGTGCGATCGTGCAGCAGCCGACCCAGCAGCGGCGCATAGGTGCGCCGGGGCAGCAACACCGTCACGTGGCAGTCCGGATATTGGGCACGCGCGGTGTCGACCAGTTGCTGGGCGGTGCGCGTCAGCCGACGGTCCGGGCAGTCAACCACCCGCAGTGGGGTGTCCAGGCCGTAGTACTCCCACCGCTGCTGCAGCTGCGCAGCATGAGCGGCGTCGACCACCAGGTGCACAGCGACCAGGTCGTCGGCGTAGAGCCCTTTGCCGTAACGCAGGGCTTCTAGGACCGCCAGATCCAACGAATGCACAAAGACCATCACCCGGTGGCGGGCGTATTTGACGGAGTCAGGCCGGTCGGTGCGGAATCGCTCCAGGATCGCAGCCTCGGCCCGGTATTCCCGGTTGAGCCGGATCAGCACCACCACCAGCAACGGGAACACGACCACGACCAGCCAGGCCCCCTCGGTGAACTTCGCCACCGCGAAGATCCCCACCACCACGGTGGACAACAGCCCCGCTGAGAAGTTGATGACGAGCTTGTACCGCCATCCCGATTCCCGATGCGTCACATGATGTTTGGCTATGCCGTAGCCGGCCATCGCGAATCCGGTGAACACCCCGATCGCGTAGAACGGCACCAAGGCGTTGACCGAACCACCGGTGACCACCAGCAGAGTCACCGCCAAGACGGTGAGCACGATGATCCCGTTGGAAAAGACCAGCCGATGCCCGCGCTTGGTCAACTGGCGGGGCAGGAAGCGGTCTTCGGCAACGAAGCTGGCCAGCATCGGGAACCCGTTGAAGCTGGTGTTCGCGCCGGTGAACAGGATCAATGCCGTCGCCGTCTGCACCAGCACGTAGAAGACCTGCCCCAGCCAACCGCCGCCGAACACCGCCCGGGCCACCTCGGAGAGCACCGAGGGATATCCGACCGCGTACGGCGGGGTGTGGGTGCGGTAGGCCAGGTAGGTGACGCCGGCCAGCAGGAAGCCCAGAATGCACGCCATCGTGGTGAGCACCCGCCGCGCGTTGAGGCCCTGCGGTTTCTGGAAGACGCTGACGGTGTTGGAGATGGCCTCCACACCGGTCAGCGATGACCCGCCGTTGGCGAACGCGCGCAGCACCACAAGGACCGTCGCCCCCATGATCAGCCCATTGCCCTGATGCACCGATACCGCCCCGGGGAGGTGCTCGGCGTCGTAAACCGGTAAGCCCCAAAAGATCTCGCGCACTACGCCGACGATGATCATCAGCCCGAGCATGCCTATGAAGAAGTAGGTCGGTACCGCGAAGGTGCGGCCGGCTTCTCGCACACCGCGCAGGTTCGCGTAACACATCACGATCACCACTGCGACGGTGATCTCCAGGCTGTAGGGCCCCAGTGGGCGGATCGCCGAGACGACGGCGACGGTGCCGGCCGCGGATTGCACCGCGACGGTCACCACATAGTCGATCAGCAGCGCCGCGGCGGCGACCTGCGCCACCCGGGGCCCAAAGTTCTCCCGCGAGACGATGTAGGAGCCGCCGGCGCGGGTGTAGGTCATCACCACCTGGCGATACGAGGCGGTGACCAGTACCAGGATCAGCAGGACCACGCCGGTGATGGGCAGCAGCAGCGCGAAGGCTGCCAGGCCGGCGAACGGCAGCAGCTCGATCAGGATCTCCTCGACGCCGTAGGCGTTCGAGGAGATCGCGTCGGGTGAAAGTACGCCTAACGCAACCGGGTTCGACAACCGCTCGGAGCGCAGCGCACCGGTGACCAGCGGCCGTCCCAGCACCAGCCGCTTGAGCGTGTAGCCGATCGGGTCAGGCCGCGGCGCCGGGGGCTGTTGGGCGCGCACCGCAATATCTTCGCCCCGGCAGCGTCACGCCACCAGACCCAATTTTCGCGGCCGACGCGCGGGGACCTCAGCGGTTGCGGATTCGGCGAATCGCCAGGATGAGGATCAGTCCGCCGACACCCGCCAGCGACGCCATCACCGCAGGTTGGGTCACGATCTCGACCGCCCGCGCCTTGGCGCGGTCGGCCAGGTGACGGGGGTTGGCCCGGTCCGCGAGAATATCGACCGTCGACGCCAGCTGCTCGCGGGCCTGATCGATGTCCTTCTTGATCGTGTCGGGATCGCGTTCCGCCACTGTCGTCCTCCCTGTCCGATGCTGCCCCTGTCGAACTACCCTAGAGCAGCCGGGGTTCGTCTCATGCCCCGGCGAGCAGAAAGGGGCAATTGTTGACCGACACCGCACGCTTGGCGCCCGGCGATGAAGCGCCCGCGTTCAGTCTTCCCGACGCCGACGGCAACACCGTGTCGCTGGCCGACTACCGGGGACGACGCGTCGTCGTCTACTTCTACCCGGCCGCGTCGACCCCCGGCTGCACCAAGCAGGCCTGCGACTTCCGGGACAACCTGCGTGACTTCAACGACGCCGGCCTCGACGTCGTCGGCATCTCCCCCGACAAGCCGGCCAAACTGGCCAAGTTCCGCGACACCGAGGGACTGACGTTCCCGCTGCTGTCCGACCCGGACCGGTCCGTATTGGCGGCCTGGGGCGCCTACGGCGAGAAGAAGATGTACGGCAAGACCGTGCAGGGCGTCATTCGCTCGACGTTCGTCGTCGATGAGCAGGGAAAGATCGCCGAGGCCCAGTACAACGTGCGGGCCACCGGACACGTCGCGAAACTGCGGCGCGATCTGTCGGTCTGACCCCGGAGGTCGCGTTTCCGCCGACCGAGAAGGAGCAGCGCATGCCGGTCATCCGGACGAGTTTGTGGTTCGACACCCAGGCGCTGGAAGCCGCCGAGCATTACGTGTCGATCTTTCCCAATTCGAAGGTCACCGACATCTCCTACTGGGGCGCGGAGAACCCCGAGCGTGACGGCAGCCCGCTGGAAGTGTTGTTCGACCTCGACGGGCGGCAGTTCTCGGCGATCAACGGCGGACCCAACTTCACCTTGGACGAGGCCATCTCGATCCAGGTCTACTGCGTCGATCAGGCCGAGGTCGACCACTACTGGGACGCGTTGAGCGCCGGCGGCAAGGAAGTCCAGTGCGGCTGGCTCACCGACCGATACGGATTGTCTTGGCAGATCATCCCGCAACAGTTGCCAAAGTTGATGACCGATCCCGACCCCGAGCGCGTACTACGGGCGAAGCAGGCCATGTACACGATGGTCAAGCTCGACATCGCCGCGTTGGAGGCGGCAGCCGAAGCGCGTTGACGCCTATCGGTGGTGGGTGAATCCGATCTCGCCGGGCTGGCGGTTCGGGGCATATCCCAGCTTCGCCAGCGTCTCGTTCGCATCGGCATAGACGGTGCCGATCTTGTAGATGTCGCGGGCCTCCTTGCCCGTCGCGACATCGCGTCCAAGTTCGCCGGCAACCCGTACCAGCTGTCGAATCTGTTGGACCGACGTGATCTTCTCCCCCGGGCGGCCCCAGATCGTGTCCTCGTTGCCACACCGGGCATGCAGACCCAGGGCGATGGCCATGGTGTTGACCGGCAACACCCTGCGCATCACGGTCTCCAAGGTCAGGCACGCGCCGTCGGGAACCCGCTGGATGAAGTTCATGATGTTGTACGGGTTGGGTCCGTCGAATCCGCCGCCGATTCCCACCCATGTCAGGTTCAGCGGACCGGTGTAGACACCACGGCGGATGAGCCGTTCGACCGTCTCGAGCTGCGGAATGCTGGACAGCTGGAAATGCGGTTGAATACCGGCCTTCTGCAAGCGGCGCAGGTGCTCGGCGACCCACTCGGGGCCGGCCGGCACGACCATCTCCCGATATGCGGCAGCGACTTCCGGACGCTCCATCGAGGTTCCGGCGATGTCGCCCGCGGTCATGAGCTCCATGATGTTCATCTGGCTGGTGTTGATCGCGATTGTTACCTGGTCCGGTGCCGGATCAAGTTCGGCCAGCAGGTGCCGAGTGTCGTCGGAGAGCCACTGAGCTGCCGCACCCGTTCCCTCGGGCGCGAACGAAATCGATCCGCCCACCTGCAAGATCATGTCCGGAACAGCGTCGCGCAGCACGGCGAGCAGCTCGTTGAACTTCGACAGCCGCTTGCTCCCCCTGCCGTCGAGCTCGCGCACGTGGATATGCAGCACACTGGCACCGGCCTCATAGCAGTCGACGGCCTTCTGGACGTGCTCCGCCATGCTCAGCGGAAGATCGTCGCGAAAGTCATCCAACTCCCACTCCGGCCCGTAGGGCGCACACGTGATGACCAGCTTCTCCTGACACTCCGGGAGGAGCGAATCGTCGTGAAAATGCATTGCCTGACTCCCTTTTAGGTTTCCGCAGCGATTTACGTGACGCGCCGTCAGAACGGTCGATCGCCGATGATGCTGGCGCGCTCCATCTTTCGAACGGACGGCCAGTAATCCTGAACGGCATAATGCTGCGTCGAGCGGTTGTCCCAGATCGCCACACTGTTCTTCGTCCACCGCCACCGCACCTGGTATTCGGGGATGGTGGCCTGGCTGATCAGGTAGCTCAGCAGGTTGGCCGCACCGGGCGCGTAGTCGATGCCGCAGCGGACGTTGTCGGGGTTGTGGTAGTTCACCAAGTGCGTGGTGAAGGCATTGACGAACAGGATCTTCTCGCCGGTTTCCGGGTGGGTGCGCACCACCGGATGCTCGGGGTCAGGAAACCGGTCCTTGAGCCGGTGACGGTCGTCGATGGCAAGCCGCCCACCGAAAGTGGCCTCGATGCTGTGGCGAGCCCACAGTCCGTCGATCTGGCTCTTGACCGCCTCCGGCAGCCGCTCGTAGGCCAACGCCATGTTGACCCAGATGGTGTCCCCGCCAACCTCTGGGCCTTCCACGCACCGCAGCACGGCGCCCATCGGCGGATGCTCTCGCCAGGTGGCGTCGCAATGGTAGGCGTTCTCGTAGTGCTCAGCGGGGCTGTCCAGATCCTTGTAAATGCGCACCAGCGCCGGATGTTCCGGGTCGCTGGCCATCACCGGATGGTCTTCCAGCGGCCCGAATCGCTCGGCCAGTGCGACATGTTCGGCTCTGGTCATGTTCTGATCGCGCAGGAACACAACCTTGTGTTGCAGCAACAGCGATTTCAGCTCGGCGAACAGCACGTCATCGCGGGATACCTCGCCGAGGTTCACGTCGAATAGTTCCGCGCCGATGCTGCACGTCAGCGGCTGGGCTTTGATCCTTGGCCGCGGCGTTGTCGCGATGGATCGACCGATACCGGTAGCGGTCATTTGTTCCCTGCCTCTCAGAGTGAGAACACCGAGGACCCGACACTGCGGCCGGCCTCAAGATCCCGGTGCGCCTGGACGCAGTCGGTGAGTTCGTATCGCTGGTTGATCTCGATTCGGATCCCCCCGGCCGCGACGTGGCCGAACAGTTCAGCGGCGAGTTCGGCGCGCTCGGCCGGTTCGGCGATGTAGTCGGCCAGTGCCGGCCGGGTGACGAACAATGAACCCTTCGCGGCAAGCTGCATGGCGTCGATTGGCGGAATGGGCCCGGAGGCAGTTCCGAAACACACCAAGAGTCCGCGGCGCGACAGAGAGTTCAGCGACGACTCGTATGTCCGCGCGCCGACACTGTCGTAAACGACCGAGACACCCTTACCGTCGGTAAGTTCGCGGACCCTGGCCGCGACATCTTCCCGCGAGTAGACGATGACCTCGCCGCATCCATGCGCTCGAGCCATCTCCGCCTTGAGATCGGATGACACCGTTCCAATCACGTTGATTCCAAGCAGCTTTGCCCACTGGCAGAAGATCAGCCCCACTCCGCCGGCCGCCGCATGCAACAGCACAGTGTCGCCAGGAGCCAAGGGATGTATGCGCCGCAGCAGGTACGCGCTGGTCAGACCGCGCATCGTCATCGCCGCGGCGGTGTCGAAGGCGATGCCCTCGGGCAACTTGATCAACGACCCGGCCGGCATGACGCGCTCGGTGCTGTAGGCCCCGAGTGGACTACCGGTGTAAGTGACTCGGTCGCCTTCGGAAAAGCCCACCACGTCGGGGCCGACCGCCTCGATGACGCCAGCTCCCTCAACCCCCATACCTGCTGGCAATGGCGCCGGGTACAGCCCGGTGCGGAAGTAGGTGTCGGCGAAATTCAACCCGACCGCCTCGTGCCGGACCCGAACTTCCCCCGTCCCGGGGGCGCCGACGTCGACCGCTTCCCACCGCATGACCTCCGGGCCACCGGCTTCATAGAAACGGACGGCGTGTGCCACTGAGATCTCCCTTCGCATCGAATGCCGGGATTGCGTGAATTCCGTTCTCAGAACGCCACGGAGCCGCCTTGCCGGCTGTCGGGGCCGGCTGGGCTGCGAACTCCCAGCGGCTTCCGTGTCGTCCTGTGATCGACACTAGGGATCGCCAGCCCATTCCGCTTATCTTCACGGGACACAAACGTGTCATTTGGGGACATCGCGGGTGGGCGTTTCAGCGCCGCTTCTCGTCTTGCCACTGCCGGGGACTACAGCCGAACTGCGTGCGAAACCAGCGCGAGAAGTTGCTTGGTGCGGAAAAGGAGAGCAATTGGGCGATCTCGGTCAACGAGTAGCGGGAACTGCCCACCATCCGCTTGGCCAAGTCCACCCGGGCGGCATTCAGAACCGACGAGTAAGTCTCGCCCGACTCCGCGAGACGCCGGTGAACGGTCCTGCGATCCACACCGAGACTGCGCGCTACCTGTTCTACCGAACAACGTCCAATGGGCAACAGCAGCTCGATCAGACTCCGGACCCGGTCCACCACGACCGCATCCTTGGGCGGTTCCAACGACTGCAGGACCCGTTGGGCATACGGCCGCAGCAGCGGGTCGGACATTTTGTTGGCCAAATCGAGTTCGCTTGCCGCAAATTCGATTCCGGCGAACTCCTGATCGAACCGCACCGTCGACCCGAAGAACTTCCGGTGGGGTGCGGTGCTCTTCGGCGGCCGATGCTGGAAATAGACCGCTACCGGCTTCCACTGGGGTCCGAGGAAGCCGCGCAGGAGACGATGCAGTGCGGCCACGGCCAACTCCGAAGACTGCCGTTCCTCCACCGGTTCGCCGCAGTCCAGCTCGACTCGAAGCGTGGCCAGTTCATCGGTCTCGTACAGGCGCGCCCAGACCGCCTCGTTGTAGGCGTGCTGGTACCGGGCCAGCATGTGCAGTGCGCTCCGAACATCAGGTTCCTCGCGCACCGCCAGGCTCAGTGGCCCAAGGTTGGCGAAACGTCGCCGTTCGGCAAGCCGCAGGCCGAAGTCGTCGCACCCGGAGACGGCCGCCGTCTTCTCCAGCAGTTCTGCGACCGTAACCGCCGGCAACCAGCGGTCTTGCAGATTCAGGCTCGCAAGATCGAGGCCCCGCTCCCGCAGCAAGGGAATCGGGTCGACCCCGAGGGAACGAGTCAAATCGGCATATCCGTAGAGCGATGCATAACGCGCGAGCGGCTTCACGGCGTACCTGGTCCTGTCCCGAAATGACGTCGTCCTGTCCCGTGAAGATAAGCCTCGTCAGCCTGCCGCGCACCCGATCGGGAGCAGACGGCCAACTATCTCTGGGTCACAACGAACCCTTGTGGGCTGACAAGGACAAACCCCCTAGCCGCGGACTACTGTCGGGCGCAGCATTAATCCCAACGGTCGGGCTTGGGTAGCGCCTCCGATCGAGCGACAACAAGGCGCGCTACTCCTACCCCGTTGGAAGGCAGGAAGATGACTGAGCACAGCTGGGCAGTGATCGGAGCAGGTCCCGCAGGTATCGCCGCGGTGGGCCGGCTGCTCGACCATGGCGTCCCCGAGAGCCAGATCGCCTGGATCGACCCCGACTTTGCCGCCGGCGATATCGGCACCAAATGGCGCGCCGTCCCCGGCAACACCCATGTGTCGCTCTTCCTCGGCTACTTGAACGGCTCCCCGTCGTTCCGATTCTCCGAAGCGCCCCACTTTGAGCTGACCGATATCGATCCCGGTCACACCTGTCCGCTCGGCCTCGTCGCCGATCCGTTGGTGTGGATCTCGCAGCACCTGACCCAGCGCGTCACCGCCATTCGCGCGGTGGCCACCGAGCTCACCCTGCGCAACCGCCGGTGGCTGGTGAGCACCCCGGACGCCGAGATCGAAGCGAAGAACGTAATTCTGGCCGTCGGTTCGATTCCCAAGACGCTTCAGCATCCGCACCTGGAAGAGATTCCGATCGAGGTGGCACTGAACCCCGACAAGCTCGGCCAGCTGGCGTTGGACGACGCCACGGTGGCGGTCTTCGGCTCGTCACACTCATCGATGGTGGCGCTGCCCAACCTGTTGAACACCCAGGCGCAGAAGGTCGTCAACTTCTATCGGAGCCCCACCAAATACGCTGTCTACCTTGGCGATCAGATCCTGTTCGACGACACTGGCCTGAAGGGAAATGCCGCAACGTGGGCCCGCGAGAACATCGACGGAACCTATCCGGAGCGCCTGGAACGGTATCGGGTAGACGACAAGGAGTTCTCCGAGCAGCTCCAAGCCTGTAGCCACGTTGTCTACACCGTCGGCTTCACCCGACGGCAGCTCCCCGCGACCCCGCAGTGGGGGGAGCTGGAATACGACCCGGTGAACGGGATCCTGGCTCCGGGACTGTTCGGGGTCGGAATTGCTTTCCCCGAGTACGGAATCGACTCGTTCGGATCTGGGCAGTATCGGATCGGACTGATCAAGTTCATGCAGCGGCTCAACAGCGCACTGCCCCTGTGGTTGCAGTACGGCACATAGCTTCGGCGGGCATCAGCGCAGCCGGTTGGCGCCGCCGATATGACTCAACAGGTCCCGGGCCGCACCGGCCGGCGGCGTCCGCCCACCCGTCCAGATCGCCCTGAGATCCCGATGCAGGTCTAATTCCGGCACCTCGACGCTGCGAAGCCGGCCGACCGCAAGGTCATCGGCGACCGCCAACCTGCTCATCACCGCCGGCCCGGCCCCGGCCAGTACGGCACCACGCACGGCGACCGACGAAGACAGTTCCAATGCCGGACGTGCCTGCTGCACCTCGTGACCCAAGACGGCACGCAACGCCGACGTCAGCGAGTCCCGGGTGCCCGAACCCTGTTCCCGCACGACCAGCGGGGTCTGGCTGAGCTCTGCGGCGGTCACGCCTTTGGAGCGACGCACCCATTTGTGGTCGGGCGGCACGATCACCACGAGGTCGTCGTGCGCCACGACACGGCTGCGAATACCGGTCAGCGCCCCCGGACTCTCGATAAATCCCAGGTCCGCCGATCCGCCCCGCACGTTCGCAATGGCCTGCTCGCTGTTGGTGGCGGTCAGAATGACCTCCGGTGCCTCGCGGCCGGTTCGTGTGGCGGAGGTCTGCAGGGACACGATCCAGCGGGGCATCAGCTGTTCGGCGATCGTCAGACTCGCAACCACGTTCATCTTCTTGCGGCTTGCGGTCCGCAACGAAGCCAGCCCGGCATCGACGTGACTGGCGACATCCAGTAGCTGGTCTGCCCACTCCGTCACGACTGCCCCGGCCGAAGTCAACTGCGAACCACGCGCACTACGCGTTACAAGTCGCACACCGGTCTGGGCCTCCATCTCGGTCAGGCGTGCCGAAACCGCCTGCTGCGTCAGCCCCAATTCCCGCCCCGCAGCGCCAAGGCTGCCGGTTCTGGCGATAGCCACCAACATCTCGAACGCCGACAGATCGGGCATGCGGGGGCTCAGCGCCATCTCCCCATGCAATCACAAGTGGCCCTTGTGGGCCTCCCGATCAAGGATCGAGGGTCCACAACAATCGGTAGTAGTCGATTCGCTCCTGGTCTCGCCCGATTCCGTAGGCATCGAGGAGCACATCCGTCCAGTCGGCACCGTAGTTCCACTCAGTGCTCCAGGTGGCCACCGCCAGATCGGCCCAGCGATCGGCAATCCCCAGTTCGCCGAGGTCGACGTGCCCCGTGGGCTGTCCGTCGTCGTTCAGCAAGGTGTTCGGCGCGCAGGCGTCGCCGTGGCACACCACCAGCCGATCAACTGAAGGCGGATCGGTTACTCGCTGCAACGCCTGCGCGACGGTGAGACCGGCGAATTCCGCAGGCCACTGCGCCGGATTCAGTTGACCGGAACGATGATTGGCGTCCGCGACCCGCCGCTCGGCGCTCCAGTCGAACGGACATGCCGCCACCGGCAGGGCGTCGTGCAGCGCCCGCAGTCCCCGCCCGATCCCCGTCACTGCTGGGCGCGGGTCGGCGATCCATCGCGCCGCGACAGCATTGGTGCCGGGCAGTGCCGCGGTGACCAGCCACTGCCCCTGTTCGTTACGGCCGTGATCGAGTACAGGCGGCACCGGCGTGTAGCCGAGCGCCCACCGCAGTCGCGCCGCCTCGGCAGACAGGTCAATGCCGCTGTCGATCGGCGACCACTTGATAAAGCGACGCCCGGCGGCGCCCACAACTTCGAACGTGGTACCGCCGACCTCGTTGAGCCACACCGGGCGTGGATCATCGTCACCGGCCAGCTGTCGTACCGCGTCCGGCACCGTCTGCGGCAATTGCGGTGGGCCAGCGATCATCGGGCGGGCTGACCCAGCTTTTCCAGCAACAGCGCTTCGGCGGTAGCGGCGCGTTCCAGCACGCCCAGGTGCAGGCTCTCGTTGATGCTGTGCGCCTGGGTGCCGGGATCTTCCACCCCGGTGACCAGGATGGTCGCCTGGGGGTAGGCAGCGGCGAACTCGGCGATGAACGGGATGGAACCGCCCATGCCCATATCGATGGGTTCGACGCCCCACGCCTGGGCGAACGCGGCCCGCGCGGCGTCGTACACCGGACCGGTGGCGTCGATGGCGTAGGGCTGCCCGACGTCGCCTGGGGTGACAGTCACCCGGGCTCCCCACGGGGCATGGTGTTGCAGGTGAGCGGTGAGCGCGTCCAGGTGGGCAGCGGCGTCGCCACCGGGGGCCACCCGCATGCTGACCTTGGCCCGGGCCCGTGGGATCAGCGTGTTCGAGGACGCCGCGATGCTCGTGGTATCGATACCGATGACGGTGATCGCAGGCTTGGCCCACATCCGTTGCGGCACCGATCCGGAGCCGATCTCGGCCACCCCGTCCAGCAGCCCGGTGTCGGCACGCACGCGTTCGGGCGGGTAATCGACGGGTGCCGCGACGCTTTCGTGAAGCCCGGCGACCGCGACGTTGCCCTGGTCATCGTGCAGGCTTGCCAGCAGCCGAACCAATACGGTCAGGGCGTCGGGCACCACCCCACCCCAGAGCCCCGAGTGCAGACCGTGATCCAGCGTCGCGACTTCCACCACGCAGTCGGCCAGCCCCCGCAGCGACACCGTCAGCGACGGAATATCGGTGCTCCAGTTGTCGGAGTCGGCGATCACGATCACGTCGGCGCTCAGCGCCTCGCGGTGCGCGGCAAGCAGCGCCCCCAGCGACGGCGATCCGGATTCCTCCTCTCCCTCGACGAAGACCGTCACGCCGACCGGCGGCTGGCCGCCGTGCGCCCGGAATGCCGCCAGATGTGTTGCGATACCGGCCTTGTCGTCGGCGGTGCCGCGGCCGTAAAGCCGCCCGTCGCGTTCGGCGGGTTCGAACGGTGGCGAATCCCACTGTTCCGCGTCACCCTCGGGCTGCACGTCATGATGGGCGTAGAGCAACACAGTAGGGGCACCCGGAGGAGGCGGATAGTGCGCGATGACCGCCGGCGCACCGCCCTCGGCGGCGATCTGCACCTGCGGAAAACCGGCCTGGCTCAGCAGGTCTGCGACACGCTGAGCGCTGCGGTGCACCTCGGGTCGTCGCGCAGGGTCGGCCCACACCGACTCGATGCGCACCAGATCCTCCAGGTCAGCCCGCACCGACGGCAAGATGTCGCGGACTCGCTGCACCAGATCGCTCATGGCGTCGAGGCTAGTCGGTGGCTACACCTCGAGGATGGCGACGGCGGCCGCCGTGTCGGCCTCGTGGGTCAGCGACACGTGGATCGTCACCTCGGCCAGATGCTGCGCGATCTCACCGGAGAGTCGCACCTTCGGGCGTCCCCACGTGTCGGTGACCACCTCGATGTCGCGGTGAATCGCCTCCGGCAACACCGGCTTCTGGGCGAACCGCGACCCCGACCATGCCTTGATCACCGCCTCCTTAGCCGCCCAGCGGGCCGCCAGGTGGCGCGCCGCCGACGAACTCTTGTCGGAGGCATCGCGACGCTCCCCAGGGGTGAACGTCTCGGCGAACACCGTCCCGGGCTGGTCGACCTGCTCGGCGAAGTCGGGAATCGACACCAGGTCGATCCCGACACCAACGATCCCCATAATCAGCGACGCTATCCGATGTAGACGTCGCCGTCGCCGAGCCGTGCCGCCGGGTTGAGCAGCATCGCCGACTCCTGGCGCTTCTCCGACGAGTCGTGGTCGAACCGCCGGTCGGCGGGCCGCTCGTACATCGGCTTGCCGCCGGCGATCGCCGAGGCGAGTCGCCGCTGACCGGCCAGCACCCGAGAGTCCGCCTGCTCCAGATACGCCGCACGCTGACTCGGGTCCAGCGCCGCCAGGAACGCCGCCGGGTGCACCAGGGCGACCAGACCGGACACGTGACCGAAGCCGAGGCTGGTGACCAAACCGGCCTTGAGCGGGAACTTCTCCCCCAGCTCCAGCGTCTCGCGCACCCACACCAGGTGCCCGGCGGTGGCCAGCTCGTCATCGACACAGTCCAGGCTGCGGTTGGGCGGGATGACCCCGTCGCGCAGCACCTGGCACAGGCCCATCATCTGGAAGACCGCCGCGCCGCCCTTGGCGTGCCCGGTGAGGCTCTTCTGGCTGATCACGAACAGCGGCGCACCGTCGGAGCGGCCCAGCGAGTCGGCCAGCCGCTCGTGCAGCTCGGTCTCGTTGGGGTCGTTGGCCAACGTCGAGGTGTCGTGCTTGGAGACCACCGCGATGTCATCGGCGCCCACACCCAGCTTGGCCAGGGAACGGGCCAGCATCGAGTCCTTGCCGCCACGGCCCGCGCCCAGGGCGCCCAGGCCCGGAGCAGGGATCGAGGTGTGCACGCCGTCGGCGAAGCTCTGCGCGTAGGCCACCACCGCCAGGACCGGCAGGCCCATCTTGGCGGCCAGGTCGCCGCGGGCCAGCAGAATGGTGCCACCACCCTGAGCCTCGACGAAGCCCAACCGGCGCCGGTCGTTGGCGCGGGAGAACTTCGAGTCGCTGATTCCCTTGGCGCGCATCATCTCGGTGTCGGCGGTGGCCGCCATGTCACCGAAGCCGATGATGGCCTCCAGGGTCAGGTCGTCGTAGCCGCCGGTGACCACCAGCTCGGCCTTGCCCAGCCGGATCTTGTCGACGCCCTCCTCGACCGAGACCGCCGCGGTGGCACAGGCGGCCACTGGGTGGATCATCGCGCCGTAGGACCCGACGTAGCTCTGGACTACGTGCGCGGCAACGACATTGGGCAGAACTTCCTGCAGGATGTCGTTCGGCTTGGCCCGCCCGAGCAGGTTGCCGTGGTACATGGTCTGCATCGAGGTCATGCCGCCCATGCCGGTGCCCTGCGTGCTGGCCACCAGCGACGGGTGCACCCAGCGCATCAGCTCGGTCGGGGTGAAGCCCGCCGACAGGAACGCATCCACGGTCGCGACGATGTTCCACAGCGCCACCCGGTCGATGGAGGTGGCCATGTCCTGGCTGATCCCCCACACCGTCGGGTCGAACCCGGTCGGGATCTGAGCACCCACGGTGCGCGACAGCTTGCTCTTGCGCGGCACCCGAATCTCGGTGCCGGCCTTGCGGATCACCTGCCAGTCCGAGGAGTCCGGCACCGGGCGCACCACAGTGTGCTCGGGGTCGAACTCGACGAATGCCCGAGCGTCGGCCTCGCTGGAGACTACGAACGAGAAGTCCTTGTCCAGGAACACACTGACCAGCAGCGGTGAGGCGTGGTCGGGATCGATCGCGCCGTCATCGACGAACTCGCGAACACCGACGCGTTCCACCACGGCGTCGTGGTAGCGCTCCACCAGCTCGGCCTCGTCGACCAGCTCGCCGGTCGCGGTGTCATACCAACCCGGGGTCGGGTCGTCCTCCCACTTGACCAGGCCAGTGGTCCAGGCCAGTTCGAGCACCCCAGCGGCTGACAGCTCGCCGGAGACCTCCATCTCGAAGCGGGTGCGCGACGAGCCCAGCGGGCCCAATTCGGCGCCACCGACGATGACCACCAGGTCAGCCGGGTCGACGTCGAGGTCGGCCCAGGCCGGCGGGGGTGCCGGGGTGTGGCCCCGCGGCGGGCTCGGCAGTGCCGCAATGGTGTTGCCGGCGTCTTCCTCATCATCGGCTGCCGCTTCGCTCGTCATCTCCTCACGAGCCCGGGCAGCCAGCTCGGCCATGTCCAGGTTCGCCTCGGCCAGGCCACCGGTCAGGTCGGCCTCGATCGGGGCGTTGGCCGCGGCCACCTTGGACTCGACGTTGCACAGGCCCAGCAGCATGGCCGCCATCTGCTCGGTCGAATAGGTGGTGACGCCGGCTTCCTCGACCGCATCGACGATGACGTCGTTGTGGCCCATCAGCCCGGTGCCGCGAGTCCAGCCGATCAGGGCGTGGGCCAGGCTGACCCGAGAAGCCCACGAGGACTCCGCCTTCCAGCGCGACACCAGCGCGTCCAGCGACGCCTTGGCCTCGCCATAGGCGCCGTCCCCGCCGAACATGCCGCGGTTGGGCGAGCCGGGCAGCACCACGTGCAACCGGGAGGCGATGTCGCGCTCGGCGCCGATCTTCGACAGACCGCCGATGAGGCGCTGCACCGCCCACAGCAGAACCTTCATCTCCATCTCGGCCCGCGCACCGGCCTCCGACAGATCGCCGGTGACCCGCGGAGCCGCGAACGGGAACAGCAGTGTCGGGGTCTGCGCATCCTTGAGGTGGATCGACTGCGGCCCAAGGTTTTCGGCCTGCTCGGTTCCGACCCACTCGACCAAGGCGTCGATGTCGGAGTACGAAGCCATGTTGGCCGGCACCACCCACAGCGCAGCACCGAACCGAGCGTGGTCACGGTAAAGGTCGCGGTAGAAGCTCAGTCGCTCGTCGTCGAGTCGAGACGTGGTGGCGATGACGGTCGCACCGCCGTCGAGCAGCTGCCCGACCACCGATGCCGCGATCGAGCCCTTGGAGGCACCGGTCACCACCGCCACCTCGTCGCTGTAGCGGCCCCGGCCCGGGTTCTCCGCGCCGGCAGCGATCCGGGCGTACAGCGAGCCGTGAATCTGCCGGCCGGAGGCCAGCGCCCGGGCCTGCCACCAGGACGCCTGGGTGGCGACCACGTGGCCGGCACCCTCGAAACGCTCGGCCAGACGCGGCCAGTCGGCGTCGATGTCGCCTTCGTCGACCAGCCACAGCTTGACCAGGTCCTCGCGGGCACTGGCCCAACGGTCGTCGAACAGCACCGCCTTGCGGCCGTCGAAGGCCGGCGCCACCAGGCGCGGCCAGTCCGAACCCAATTCGGCGGACACCAGGTCGATCAGCTCGCTGTCGGTGGCACCCGCCGGGACCGCCGCCACATCTTCGCTGAACCCGAGTTGGCCCAACACCAGCCGGGCCGCCGAGGCGAGCACACCGTCGCGGCCGGTGATCTGGGCGGTGAACTCGCCCAGCGCGGCGGCGTCCACGGTCGCGCCGCCACCGCCACCGCCTGCCGACGGCAGGCTCACCGCGACACCGCGGCGTGCGGCGACGGCCTGCACGGCCGCATCGATGACCTTGTCGACGGCTGCGGCATCGGCCAGGGCGCCCTCGTGCAACCCACCCAGGGAGCCGCCGCGGACACTGGTGCCCTCGCGGGTCCCCAACGCCACCTCGACGGTGACGTGCTTGGCCCAGCCGTCACCGAGCTCCCAGGTCTTCTTGACCCGTTCGGCGATGGCACCGGGCCGCTTGCCGGACGGTCCGAGAATGGTGCGGAGCTGGTCGTTGATCGCGTCGGTCAGCACCGGGCCGTACGGCTTGTAGGTGCGCGCCAGCTTGGTCACCTGCGACTTCAGCCCGGACAGGTCGGCTTCGGCGGCGCCGTCGATGGCGCCCAGGTTCAACTCCGAACCCAGGTCCACCAGCAGCTGGTTGCGCCGCGAAGACGCGCCGTCGGTGATGGACTCGATGGAGTCCAGCGCCTCGATCTGATCGATGCGCATCTTGGCGCTCAGCGCGATCAACGCGCAGGTGGCATCGGCGGCGTCGAACGCGATGTCGTCGGGGCGCGGGGCACCCGTCGGGGCGGCCGGCGCGGCGGGCGCCGGGGCGGTCGCCTCGGCCGGGGCGCCTTCCGCGGAAGCCTCAGCCGGGACCTCTTCCTCCTCCGGCTCCGGCTCGGGGTCGGTGTCGGTGGCGAACAGCACCGCTGCGTCCCGCTCGGCGTTGAGCACTTCCACGGTGCTGTGGGCGTACTCGGGCAGCTTGAGCGTGTTGGTGGCCAGCCCGGCGACCGTCGGGGCGGTCTTCACACCGATCTCGACAAACCGCTCCACGCCCAGCCCACCGGCGGCCTGCTCGATGAACAGCAGGTCCTGCGTCTCGATCCAACGCACCGGGCTGGCGAACTGCCAGGCCAGCAACTCGATAACGATCTTCCGGCACAGCTCGCTCGGCTTCTCGTTACGCCAGGTGTCGTAGTCGGCGAGGATCTCGTCGAGGGGCTCGGCCGGCACCAGGTCGCGAATCTCTTGGACGAACTCGCGGTCCAAGGTGAACGGCTTGGGCACCAGGTTGGGGATGTAGCGTCCGACGATCAGGTCGGGGTCGGTGTCACGCGGCATGACCCGCTCCAGCGAACGCCGGAAGTCATCGACGCCAATGCGGAGCACCTCGGAGTGGAACGGCACGTCGATCCCGGGCACCAGGATGAATGACCGCTTGCCGCCGGAGATCTCGCGGCGCCGCTCCACCTCGGCCTCCAGCGCCTCCAGGCCGGCCACCGTGCCGGCGATCGCGTACTGCGAGCCGCGCAGGTTGAAGTTGACGATCTGCAGGAATTCCCCAGTGCGCTCGGCGATCTCGGCGACGAATGCGGTGACGTCGGCGTCGTCGAGGTCGATCTGCGACGGCCGGATGGCGGCCAGCCGGTAGTTGGAACGTCCCATGGCGTCACGCGGCACGATGTCGTGCATCTTGGAGCCACGGTGGAACACCACCTCCAGCAACGCCTCCAGCTGGTAGACGTCACTGACACACGCCAGCGCGGTGTACTCGCCGACGGAGTGACCGCACGCGATCGCGCCCTCGACGAAGGCACCCTGCTCGCGCATCTCGGCAACCTGCGCGGCGGCCACAGTGGCCATCGCGACCTGGGTGAACTGCGTCAGATACAGCACACCCTCGGGGTGCTGGTAGTGCACGCCGGAGGCGATCAGGCTGGTCGGGTTGTCGCGCACCACGTGCAGCACCGAGAAGCCCAGGGTTTCGCGGGTGAAGTTGTCCGCGGAGTCCCAGACCTTGCGGGCGGCCTTGGACCGGGCCCGCACGTCCATGCCCATGCCCTTGTGCTGGATGCCCTGACCGGGGAACGCGTAGACGGTCTTGGGGGCGGTCAGCCGGGCGGTCGCCGACATCACCAGGTCCGACCCGATCCGTGCGCTGATCTCCAGAACCTCTGCGCCTAGGTCGATTCCGACCCGGTCTACCCGGAAGTCGACGTCATCGCCGGGCTTGACCATGCCCAGAAAGCGTGCGGTCCAGCCGACCAGCCGCGCCGGTGGGCGAGCCTGGCCGTCGGTGGCGGTCACCACATGCTGGGCCGCGGCCGAGAGCCACATGCCGTGCACGATGGGCGATTCCAGGCCGGCAAGCAGTGCCGCGGCCCGGTCGGTGTGGATCGGGTTGTAGTCGCCGGAGACCGCCGCGAACGGCCGCATGTCCACCGGTGCGGTCACGGTGACGTCGCGCCGACGGCGGCGCGGGGTGTCGGTGGCGTTGTCGGAGACCGCGCCGCCGGCCCGGACCGGGTCGGTCAGTTCCGTGGCACCGGTACGCCCGCGGATCGCGAAGCGCTCCTCCAGGGTGGCCAGCACGGTGCCATCGGCCGCAGCGACCGTGACGGAAACCGGGACCACGCGGCCGACCTCGGTGTCGGTGGCCGCCGATGCCGTTGCGGTGACGGTCAATTCGGCCGGTTGTGCCGGCAGCGTGGCGAGCAGGTGCGCCGCGTGGTCCAGGTGCACCAGGGAGAGCAGACCCTCGACAACCGGGAACCCGGCGTCGGTGGTGGCCGCGCCGATGGCGGCGAACACCGCCGGCCAGCACCGCCCGACCAATGCGTCGGGCACGGTGGACAGTCCGGGCGCCAGCGGCGCGCCGAACGTTGCCGTCACGCCGGTGTGGTCGGCGGCCTGCTCGGGGTTCCACGCCACGGTGACAGTGGCCGTGCCGTCGTGCACCGGCGGCAGGGCCTCGGGGCCGTCGACACCGGCGGCGATGGCCAGCACCGCGCGCATCGCGGCGGCGGCGTCCTCGGTGGACACCAGCGGGGTGGCTCCGTCGACGACGGCGGCCGGAACGGTGAAGCGAATGTTGATCCAGACACCGGACAGCGGCACACTCAGCACGACGTTGGAAGCGCCCTCGTTCTGGGCGATCTCCAGGCGAGCCCCGGTCGACGGGTGGGTGGCGGTGCGGTTCTCGTGCACCTGCCATTCGGCGGGGTCGGCGATCCGGTGCACCGGGTTGGTGGCGGTGCGGCCGGCCCACCGCACATCGGGGGCGTCGAGTAGCACGGCCAGCGGGCCGGTCACGTCGGTGCGGCCCCGACGGCGCGCGGTGACCGGGGCGGGTTCCACGCCGGTGGCGAGGACCTGGTCAACTGCGGCCTGCTCGAAGCGGTCCAGCAGCTCGCCGACCGGCTCGTCGACCCGGGTGATGCCGGCGACGGCGGTGATGCCCGGAATGATGCAGACCTGCTCGGCGGTGTAGCGGGCGTCGTGTGCCTGCCACAGCGAGTCACTGCGCCACCAACGGCGCACGTCCTTGTCGATCACCGGCACGAAGTTGACCGGCTTACCCGGCGTCTTGCAGAGCTGGGTGAAGAACGGCGCGTCGGCCGGGTGCAGCCGAACCGTCTCGGCCTCGGGGTAGCGCGCCAGCAGCGCCGCGATGGCTTCTTCGGGGCGCTCCAGGATCGACTGTGCGCCTTCGGAATCGGTGAACAAGGTCTCGATCGGTCCGGACTCGAGCTCGTTGAGCCGCGCTTCGACGCGCTGCAGCATCGAACCGAACCGCTCCCGCCAGGTGTCGGCCAGCCACGGGCTGTCCGGTGAGGCCGTGTCCGCGGTCGAGTCGCCGGCACCGATAGCCAGTTCCACATAGCGGCGCAGCCACTGCGCGTACGTCATCTCGGTGACATCACCGAAGTAGGGCTTGGCGGTGTCGGCCAGTGCGGCGATGATCTCGTCGCGACGCGCTGCGACGGCCTCGCCGTCACCGGCGACCTCGTCGAGCAGCCGACCGCACCGTGAGGCGACGTTGTCGATCTCGTGGATGTCGGCACCGAGCTGGCTGCGCGAGGAAGCCATGCCGCCCTGGGCTTTCCCTGCGCCGATCCAGTGGTCGGTGCCCTTGGTGTCGACCAGCATCTGCTTCACCGCCGGCGACGTGGTGGCCTCCAGGGTGGCCATCGCCGCGGTACCGACCAGGATGCCGTCAACGGGCATCAGCGGGAAGCCGTGCTGCTGCGACCAGCGGCCGGACAGGTATTCGGCGGCCTGCTCGGGGGTGCCGATTCCACCGCCGACGCACAGCGTGATGTTGGGCTGTGAGCGCAGCTCGGAGTACGTCGCCAACAGCAGGTCGTCGAGGTCTTCCCAGGAGTGGTGCCCGCCGGCGCGGCCACCCTCGACGTGCACGATCACCGGCGTGGTGGGAACCTCGGCGGCGATGCGGATCACCGACCGGATCTGCTCGACGGTGCCAGGCTTGAACACCACGTGGCTGATGCCGGATTCGTTGAGCTCGGCGATCAGCTCGACGGCCTCTTCCAGTTCGGGGATGCCGGCACTGATCACCAGTCCGTCGAACGGCGCACCGGACGCACGTGCCTTCTGCACCAAGCGCTTTCCGCCGACCTGCAACTTCCACAGGTAGGGGTCCAGGAACAGCGAGTTGAACTGGACGGTGCGGCCGGGCTCGAGCAGGGTGTTCAGCTCGGCGACACGGGCATCGAAGATCTCCTCGGTGACCTGCCCACCGCCGGCCAGCTCGGACCAGTGTCCGGCGTTGGCGGCCGCAGCGACGATCTTGGCGTCGACCGTGGTCGGGGTCATGCCGGCCAACAGGATCGGCGAGCGGCCGGTCAGCCGGGTGAACTTGGTGTCGAGCTTGACTCGGCCGTCGGGCAGCGCGACCACCGACGGGGCGTAGCTCGTCCAAGGCCGGGCGACCTCCGGGACGGCGCCGATGGTGAACAGGTTGCGCTGTCCGCCGCGGGTGGCCACCGGCACGATGCCGATGCCCAGGCCGCGGATCACCGGTGCGGTCAGTCGGGTCAGGATGTCGCCGGGTCCCAGGTCCAGAATCCAGCGGGCGCCCGCGTCATGCAGCGTGGTGACCTCGTCGACCCAGTCGACCTCGCCCACCAGGATCGAGTCGGCCAGTTGGCGGGTCAATTCCACATCGAGACCCACTTTGGCGGCCCACTGCGCGACGATCTCGATGCCGTCGGACAGCCGCGGCGAGTGGAAGCCGACCTCGACCTGGACCGGTTCGAAGACCGGAGCGAAGACCGCGCCGCCGCGCAGCTTGTTCTTGCGCTCGGCGGCCTCCTTCTCGGCGATCTGCTCGCAGTACAACTCGAAACGAGACAGCTGCTCGGGGGTCCCGGTGATCACCACGGCACGGCGACCGTTGCGGATGGACAGCACCGGCGGTAGCACCGTGCGCACATCCTGGGAGAACTCGTCCAGCAGTTGCCGGATGCGCTCGGGGTCGACATTGGTGACCGACACCATCGGCGGGCGGTCGCCCAGGATCGAAATGCCGCGGCGACGGGCCACCAGCGTTCCGGCGGCACCCAGCAGTTGGGCGATCGCGAGCAGCTGTACGTCGTTGGAACCGCCGGCCTTCAGCGACTCGACGGCCAGGATGCCCTGCGAGTGCCCGGCCGCGGCGACGGGCGGAGTAGCCGCCAGGTCCAGCCCTTGACGCTCCATGGCCCGCATTGCGGCGATCTGGGTCAGCAGCACGCCCGGCACCGACACGGCCGCCGAAGTCAGCTGCTTGGCCGACGGGATGGGGTCCTCGGCCGCCAGCGCCCGCACCCATTGCAACGGCTCGAAGCCGATGGGCCGGACCACCACAAGTTCCTTGGCGATCGGCTCGAGCAGCAGATCAGCCTCACCGGCCAGCGTGGCCAGCTCCGTCTCGATGCCGGCCGAAGACACCAGCTCCTCGAGCGACTCCAACCAGGCACTGCCCTGTCCACCGAAGGCGACCGCGTACGGCTCGCCGCCCGTCAACCGGTCCACCAGAGCCGACGAGGCGCTGGCGAACCGCCCCGAACCTGCACCCTCAGCGGAAACCCGGTCGTGTTCGTGGATCGTCACGTTATGTATCTCCCCTGCCCTGGTTAATGTCACGTCTTCATCGACGGGTGCCGGAATGACCGGCCATCTGCGGGTTCTCGCGTATTCGCGGCCGCGCTACAGCCGTAAGAGTGTCATAAGAACCTGTGCCGTTTCTGCAGCAAATTGGTTACTGGTGAGTTCTACGCTCGGGTAACCCAGCCCCGGATATCACGGGGCTCGACGGCGGCTGGAACGATCCGGGACAAACGTCCTGCATGCGTGGGGTTACGGTCGAGTAGCCATAACGACGCAGATCAAGGCTCCATTGTTATCTAATCGTTATGTTTGAATCAGCCAGGCCAATTGGCTTCGGCGGTGCCTGAGGCTTGAAGCTCGAAAGAGCCCGGCGATCCCAGCCCCGCACAGCCCGATCTTGAGCTAGTTTGCTGGACAGGCGGTGGACCGGGGCTTCGTCAGGCCCACTGACCGAACTGGGGCGCCAGGATCTGGTTAATGTCCACACCGACGCCGCCGACCGTGCGCCGATCGATCTCCACCTGATGCAAGTTGGCCGCCGGATGGGCGACACCGCCGGGTGAGCCGAAGTTGTGTTGCCAGAAGCACGAGCCCAGACCGTCCTGCAGCGCCCACTCGATGGTCTTGGAGTTGGCGTAGACGCCGGTGCGCTCCGGCCCGATCACCGACTGCCATCCCCGTAGATAGGGAGCAACCTGATCCTTGTACTGCCCGTAGGACGGGTTGTCATCGATCGAGGCGTAGATCGGAGCACTGTCCGGGCCGCCGGCCGCAGTATGCAGCTGTGCGCCACGGTTGGCGTGGTCCACGCCGGCGTCCTGGCCGCCCAGCCAGTCTGCGGTCGCCTGCTTTCCGAACTGGTAGCAGGACACGATCGTGAGACCGCTCTCCTGCAAGTCACGCGCCTCGGCCAACTGCATCGGCTTGCCGAGCATCCAGTCCGCGCCCGGTCGACGGTCCGATACGTAGCGGATAGCACCGGCCGCACCGGACGCCTTGATCGCGCCGGCCGACAAGATCCCGGCCGAATAGTCCAGCAGAATGCCCAGCGGCGCCGCCTCGGCGGCCACGGCGAGCAGCGCCGAAACGCCGGCACCGAGGCCAGCCGCGGCAGGCACCGCCGCGGCGAGTTTGAACACGTCACGCCGTGAAACCGTCACGCGACACAGACTAAGACAGTCGTTGGCACGGTTTTGGCCGGTCACCGCCGAAAACCGCGCCGAAATCGTGTGCGACCATAGCCCGTGTCCCGCAATAGACAGACAAGGTAGGCCCGAATTGCGTCCCTGGATCGTGTGGGGCACCGGCCTGCTGTCCTATTTGGTGGCCGTGCTGGACCGAACCACCTTCGGGGTCTCGGGCCTTGACGCCGCCGATCGCTTCCACGCCGGCCCGAGCACGCTGTCGTCGTTCGTCATCGTGCAGTTGATCGTCTACGCCGCCATGCAGATTCCGGCCGGAGTGCTGCTGGACCGCTTCGGTCCCCGGGTGATGATCGCCACCGGCGTCCTCGTGCTCTCCGCCGCCCAACTGACGCTGTCGCTGACCCATTCGCTGCCCACCGCGGTCGGTGCGTACGGCGTCATCGGCCTGGGTGACTCGTTCATCTTCATCTCGGTCATCCGACTGCTGCCCAATTGGTTTGCACCCAAGCGCGTTCCGCTACTCACCCAGCTGACCGGCATCTGCGGCCAGTTCGGCCAGTTCCTCTCGGCGGTGCCGTTCCTGGCAATCCTGCTGCACGGCGGCTGGACGGCCGCCTACCTCTCGGCCGCCGGGCTGGGCCTGTTCGCAGGCATGCTGACACTCGCCGTCACCCGCGACGCCCCGCCGGGGACGCCTGCCGCCATGCACGCGAGGAGCTTTGGCGACGCGTTCGGTGAGATCAAAACGGTGTGGTCGCGGCCAGGGACCAAGGCGGGTTTCTTCACCCACATGGGCAACGCGTTCTCCCCCGGCGTGTTCGCTCTGATGTGGGGGGTGCCATACCTGACTACCGCGCAAGGTCTTTCGCGCGGCATGGCGGGTGCGGCGCTGACGCTGTCGGTGCTGCCCTTCATCGTGGTGGGACTGCTGGTCGGAACCATCTCCGGACGTTGGCCGGAGCACCGGTCACGCGTGGCGCTGACCATGATGACACTGATCGCGTTGACCTGGACGGTGCTGTTGGCGCTGCCGCACCCCGCGCCCCATTGGTTGTTGGTGGTGCTGATCCTGGTGATCTCGGCGGGTCAGCCGGTGTCGATGCTGGCCTTTGACTTCGCCCGGACCTACAACCCGCCGGCGGCGTTGGGTACCGCGCAAGGCATGGTCAACACCGGCGGCTTCATCGCCACCCTGGTCATCATGCAAGCGATGGGGGTGGTTATCGCAATGACCGGCGGCTATTCATTCGAAGCGTTCCGGCTGGCCTGGACCATGCAATACATCGTCTGGGCGGTGGCCGCCGTCGGCGTGGTGATCTACGCACGAAAAGCCCGCGACTCCGAAACATTCGGCGAAACACCCATACCCGTGGCCGTGTCCGAGCACTAGGCCGTTCAGCGCCCCGGTACATGCAAGTACGGATCCGGCAGCTGCGGGCAGTAGGCGTGCCGCGACGCGTTGATGATGGCGTGCGCTTCGCCGGGTGTCACTTCCAGATTCGCGATGACCGAGACCGGCACCAACCGGGGCGAATCGCTCAGCGCCACGCAGACCGCGTGGCCCTCCTGCACCATCAGACTGCGCAGCGGCTCGCACTTGACGCTTCCGCAAATCTGCTTGTCATAGTCGGGGTGCAGCCCCTGTTGCTGCAGGTCGTCGAAGAACACCTGGTCCTCATCGGGTTGCGCCGCCGCCACCGGCATCGGGGCAAGAAGTCCGGCACCGACCATCGCCACGCTGAACGCGCTAGCCACCCACATCTTCATCGCGTTGCACCAATCCACGGACGACTACATCGATCATTCTGACACCGGCGGGAGTGCCGGAGGGGCGAAGTCGAGCAGCCGATAAACCGACCTTTGTCGTTGACTTCAGCGCTTGCGTCCGCGAGTTAGCTGGAAGGGCGCTGGCAGTCCGCTGTTCGCAGCACCGCCCCCTGCCTTACGGACCCGTAAAATACCTGCTTATAGGGCATCTTTGTCCGCAGCGACGCAACACAATCCACGGCGGGGAATTTATTAGCTGGACGGGATGGACCTATTAGAAATCCGGTCTATCGTTCCCCTCACGTTTTCGGCCGGCCGCTCTGTCGTTGCGGCATCGCCCGGCTGCGTGGTCGTATCGGGGGAAGACATGGTCAACGCAGTGCAGCGTCATAGGCCTGCGCGGACAGGCTTGGTGTTAGCCGCGGTAAGCGCCGTAGTCGCCGCCACGGTCGCACCGGTCAAGCCATGGTCGACGGGGGCTTCATTTGTCGACCGGGCGGTGCGCCTGCTGGCCGGCGACTCGCTGCTCAACGTCCCCTTCAATTTCTTCCAAGACATCGTCAACGTTCCGGCCAACGAAGTCGCCGCCACCAATGTGCTGGCAGATTCCCTTTTCTGGACTGGCACCTGGTGGACCCCGAGCGCCACGAATCTGTGGGGTGAGGATCCCGGCGACCCGGGGCACTTCATGGCCATCGCCGATTTCTTGTTTCCGTTCGCCCCGCAGGTCTCCGGCGTCGACCAGCCGGAGATCGACCCGACATTGCTGGCGAACGGAACCGCGGGCCTGGGTCAGCAGCTCGCCATGCTGGCAGCGGCTGAGCTGCCGGTCAGCGCCTCGTGCGATGCCGTCCAATGCGCCCCGATGGTGCCCACGGACCCGGTCACCGGAATCACCGGAATCGACAAGTTGATCGACTTCGAGAAGGTGTTCACCAACTTTCCCAACGCCGACAACCAATTGGGACTGTTCAGTCACTGGTTGCAGGTGCCGTTGCAGGACCTATTTACCGGGTATCAGTTCCCCAGTTCACCTGCCGAGGTCGCCAACCCGACCGCAGCTGGAATCGCGGACCCGTCCACAGGGCTCGGCCCGGGCGGTTCGGTTCTGGGCGCCCCGCCAGACGCGGTACCAGGCAGCGAGGCTCAACCGGGCTTCGGTTTCCCCGGCACGATTTCCGGACCCGACGGTGAGAACCTGATGCCCTGGGAAGGCGTCAACTTCCAACTCAATCCGGTCGGGCCGTTCGAACAGTGGTTCCAGAGCCTGGAGGCACCGGTCAACCTGAACGGCTTCCAGCTTGTCAGCCCGGACGACGTGTCCCAGGCTCTGAAGGCGGTGACCGCCGGCGCAATCGTGGACTTCAACCCATCGTCCCCGGGGAGCCCCCTGTGCGCAGCGCTGTGTGACCAGCCGCCGTTCGCCCCGCCATTGGGCCTCACCACGGCAGACCTGGTGCAGATGATCCAGAACATGGGCCCGGCCAATCCCCTCATCGGCGAATGGCTCAGCCTCAACAGTGCAGGCCTGGCGAACGGCCCGACAGCCGAACAGATCGACGCCACTATCGCGGGTCTGCAAACCGGGACGTTCACATTCGACCCGGCCACCGAAGATGCGATCGCTAGTTACCTCAACGGCATCAACCCCAGCCTGACCGAGCTCCTCGTCAACTCCGGGCTGATGACCGACCCGGGATACCTGGGCCCCTGGGCCGGGACCGGAGGCCCCGACAGTGGCGTCGACGTTCCCACCGTGCCCAGCGAGTTGGGTGGATTGAACCCGCTGCAAATCTGGCCCGACCTGCTCGGCGTCGCCGATCCGACCGGGAGCCTGTCGGGAGACCTCACCGACTTCTGGACGTCACTGTCGAGCATGTGGGACGGCTTCGGGTTCTAAGGGCTGAGGTATCACCCAGCCCGGTTCACATTTGTGCGGGCGGAGGGACTCGAACCCACACGCTCTTTCGAGCACCGGCACCTAAAGCCGGCGCGTCTGCCATTTCGCCACGCCCGCAAACGCAGTCATCGTAGCGTCCAGTCCGCCGCATCTCACAACGCGAACCCCTTCCGCGCGGTCATCGCGCCAGGTCGCGCGGTACCGTCAAGGGGTGTCCACTACACGGCGTCGGAGACCTGCACTGGTTGTGCTGGTGATCGTCGCCACCAGCGCGTGCCTGGGGCTGGGCTGGTGGCAGTGGAGCCGGTTCCAAGAGGTCAACGGCACCTTCCAGAATCTCGGCTACGCGCTGCAGTGGCCGCTGTTCGCCTGGTTCTGCGTGTACGCCTACCGCAAGTTCGTCCGGTTCGAAGAAGAGCCGCCCGAGCTGCACCCCGAAGACACGGTGACCGAGATACCCGCTGGACTGTTGCCGGAGCGCCCCGCTGCGGCCGCCCCCACCGATGACCCCGCGATGCGGGAGTACAACGCCTATTTGGCCGAGCTCTCCGAGAACGACCGACAGAACAGGAACACCGCATGACCGAGTCACCCGCCCAGGCCGCTCCCGCCGAGAAGATCCGCAGCGCGCTGCTGCCCTACCGGGTGATGGCGTGGGCAACGGGTATCTGGCTGATCGCGCTGTGCTACGAGATCGTGATGCGCTACGTGGTCAAGGTGGACAACCCGCCGACCTGGATCGCCGTGGTGCACGGCTGGGTGTACTTCGCCTACCTGCTGGCCGCATTCAACCTGGCGGTCAAGGTCCGCTGGCCGCTCGGCAAGACCGTAGGGGTGCTGCTGTCCGGCACTATTCCCCTGCTCGGCATCATCGTCGAGCACTTCCAGTCCCGAAACATCAAGGCCCAGTTCAACCTCTGAGGCCCCCGCGGCGTCCTTACGTCAGCGAGCGCAGCGCCGGCAGCAGCAACTCCAGCGCACGACCGCGGTGCGATGCGGCGTCCTTTTCGGCCGGGCTCAACTGCGCGGCGGTGCGGTCGGTGCCCGCCGGCACAAAAACCGGGTCGTAGCCGAATCCGCCGTCGCCGTGCGGTTCTCGAGCGATGCTGCCGGCCCACTCGCCGCGCACCACCACCTGGTGCTCGGTTCCGTTGCCCCATACCAGCGCGCACGCGGAGACGAACGCCGCGCCGCGCCGCTCGTCGGGCACGTCACGCAGCTGCCTCAGCAATAGCGCGGTGTTGGCCGCGTCGTCGCCGTGACTGCCCGACCACCGGGCCGACAACACCCCCGGCATGCCATTGAGTGCCTCGACAGTCAGACCTGAATCATCTGCGACACAAGGCAACCCGGTCGCCGCATAGCCGTCACGCGCTTTGGCCAGGGCGTTGCCTTCGAACGTCGCCGCGGTTTCCGGCGCTTCGGGATACGGCGCCACCTCATCGAGCGACACCAGCTGCACACCCGAGATTCCGGCGTGCTCCAGCACGCGGCTCAGCTCGGCCAGCTTCTTGCGATTGCGACTGGCCACCAACAGTTGCGTCACCGCCGCGGTCAGCTGCCGAACGCCTTCTTCGCTGCCGGCCCGTCCGGCAGCACCCCGGGATACGGCAGTGCCAGCGCTTCGCGCTGGGCCACGAACAGCTTCTCGCAGGCGGCCAGCGCCGCGTCGAGCATCTTGTCCAAGGTCGAGCGCGGGAACGTCGCCCCCTCACCGGTGCCTTGGATCTCCACCAGTGTTCCGGTGTCGGTGGCGACCACGTTCATGTCGACCTCGGCACGCGAGTCCTCCTCATAGGGGAGGTCGACGCGGACCCGGCCGTCAACCACGCCAACGCTGACGGCTGAGATCGCGCACGAGAGCGGGCGGGGGTCCGACAACTTGCCGGCGGCCGACAGGTAGGTGACCGCATCGGCGAGCGCCACATACGCACCGGTGATCGCCGCGGTGCGGGTACCGCCGTCCGCCTGCAGTACGTCGCAGTCGATCGCGATCGTGTTCTCCCCCAGCGCGGCCAGGTCGATGCAGGCGCGCAGCGAGCGACCCACCAGCCGGCTGATCTCCTGGGTGCGCCCGCCGACGCGGCCCTTGACCGATTCGCGGTCCGAGCGGGTGTGGGTGGCGGCCGGCAGCATGGCGTACTCGGCGGTCAGCCAACCGCGACCGGAGCCTTTGCGCCAGCGCGGAACGCCTTCGGTGACGCTGGCCGTGCACATGACCCGAGTGTTGCCGAATTCGACCAGAACCGATCCGGCCGGGTTGGCGGTGAAGCCGCGGGTGATGACAACCGGGCGCAGCTCGTCGTCGAGGCGACCGTCTTCTCGTTTGGACACGCCGATAACCCTAACCGGGGGTGCGAAGTGCTGTGTCAGGAGCGCTTGATGTCGAACGACTCGTCGCACACCACGGCGTGCACCGGACCGTCGAACTCCGCCTTGGCCTCCCCGATCACGTCCTCACGCGAGGTCCAGGGCGGGATGTGGGTCAGCAGCAGTTGTCCGACACCCGCGGCCGCGGCGATGCGCCCGGCCTCGGTACCCGACAGGTGCAGGTTGGGGGGGCGGTTGGCCTCATGGGTCCACGACGCCTCGCACAAGAACACATCGGCGCCGCGCGCCAACTCGATCACCGCATCGCAGTAGCCGGTGTCGGCGCTGTAGACCAGCAATGCGCCGGACGGATCGGTGATCCGCATCCCGTAGGACTCGGTCGGATGGGACACCAGTCCGGGCTGCACACTGAGTTCACCGAACGTGACCGGCTCACCGTCCACCCAGGCGCGGACGTCGAAGATGTCGGTGATGTCGTCGATCTCGCCGCCGTAGGGCGAGGACGCCGCGCCCATCCGCGACCAGGTGTCACTGGGACCGTAGAGCAGGCCCTTGTCGAACGGCTTGATCGCCACCGACGGGTGGTAGCGACGCCAGACGAACAGCCCGGGCAGATCCAGGCAGTGGTCGGCATGCAAGTGCGACAACAGCACATGCACCGACCCCGGATCGACATGGCGTTGCAGGGCGCCGAGGACCCCACCTCCGAAGTCGATTACCAGCGGCGGCGAGTCCGGCGCCTGCAACAGGTATCCCGATGCCGGCGAGTCCGGACCCACCACACTGCCGGAGCAGCCCAGCACGGTCAGTCGCACGTTCCCTACTGTGCCATGTTCGCCGCAAGCATGATGAAGACACCGGCGCTTTGCTCACTATTCGTCATCGAAATCACCGGCTAGTGCAGCGGGGCGTGGCGGTGGACGGCTCCGACGCCGGTGATAGCCGGTCCCAAAAATCGGGTAGCCAGGTCAGCAAACGCCTCCGGGTCACCGGTGGCCTCGAAGACCCGCGTTGCCGGGGCCGCCTCATGCGGACGCAGCAAGTCGCGCTCGGTGAGCACCCGCAGCAGCTCCTTGGCGGTCTCTTCGGCGCTGGACACCAGCGTCACCTGCTCACCAATCGCGAGCTGGATCAATCCGGACAACAGCGGGTAGTGCGTGCAGCCGAGCACCAGGGTGTCGACCCCGGCGCGTTGCAGCGGCTCCAGGTAGCCCTCGGCCAGCCCCAACACCTGCCGTCCACTGGTGATACCGCGCTCGACGAAGTCGACAAAGCGCGGGCAGGCCACCGCGGTGATCTCGGTGTCACGGGCCGCGGCGAACGCATCCTGGTAGGCGTGACTGGCGATGGTCGCCTGCGTCCCGATCACCCCGATGCGGCCGTTGCGGGTGGTTGCTACTGCCCGGCGCACCGCGGGCAGGATCACCTCGATGACCGGCACGTCGTAGCGTTCCCGCGCGTCGCGCAGGCATGCCGCCGACGCGGTGTTGCAGGCGATCACCAACGCCTTGATTCCCCGCGCAACCAGGTCGTCGCCGATGGCCAGGGCGTGCGCCCGGACCTCGGGGATGCTCAGTGGGCCGTAGGGGCCGTTGCCGGTGTCGCCGACGTAGATGATGTCCTCGTCGGGCAACTGGTCGATGATCGATCGGGCCACGGTCAGCCCGCCGACGCCGGAGTCGAAGATTCCGATCGGGCTCACGCAGCCGCCCCCCGTCGAAGTTTCCGGGTCTTACGTTCGGGAGCCGCCAGCCAATAGGCGGCCAACACCCCAGCCAGCGCACCGCACAGGTGGCCCTGCCAGGACACGCCACCGCACACGTTCAGCACCGGAACCGCTCCCCACAGAACTCCGCCGTAGAGGAACAGCACCACGACCCCCACCAGGATCTGCCAGATGCGGCGGGTGAACCACCCGAACACCACCAAGAAGGCCAGCCAGCCGAAGATCAGGCCGGAGGCACCGATGTGGTCCGTCGGCCCGCACGACGATCCGACGTTGCCGATCAGCCAGGTCCCCAGGCCGCCGACGATCCACACGATCGCGGTGGCCAGCACAAACCGGGACAGCCCGGTCAACGTCAACAAGAAGCCCAGCACCAGCGCGGGTCCGGTGTTGGCCAGCAGGTGCGCCCAGTTCGCGTGCAGCAGCGGGGCGAACAGCACCCCCCACAGGCCGTCGGTCTCCAGCGGCCGGATGCCGTTGCGGTCTAGCTGGTGGCCGCCGACCTGATCCACGGCTTCGATCAGGTAGAGCAGTCCGACGAACGCGATGATGGTGGCCCCGCCGGTGCGCCAAGCAGACTTCTCCTCGGGCCGCGCTGCGGGTGCGGTTCCGCCGCGGGGAGCGTCGCCCACCTCAGGGCCTTCCCGACCGGTCGCCGGGCCGCTCGGCGAATGCGCCCGGCACGGTGCCGCGGTAGGTCGGGATTCCGGCCACCGGATCAGCACACAACAACCCCCACAGCACTGCCCGGGCCAGACAGTCCGCCGCGGCGGCACCGACCTCGGCGACCAGGCCCGTCTCCGGGGACATCGCGGCCGGTGTTCCCGGCAGCGGCGGAACCTCGACGGTCCCGGTCGATAACGCGAACACCGTGTCACCGTCCACCGGCGTGTGCGAGGGCCGGATGGTTCGGGCCAGCCCGTCCTGCGCGGCGATCGCCACCCGGCGGCAGCCGGCCGGGCTCAGCGCGGCGTCGGTGGCCACCACGGCGATGGTGGTGTTGAGCGACACGGATTTGGGTTCCAGACCGGCGAGGATCGCCAGCTGCTCGGATGGCGGCGCCGTCAGCCCGAATTCTTCTATGAGCAGGGTCGACCAGGGCAAACCGGTGGTGGGATCGATGAGTTCACCGGTGGGATTCACCACCACCATCGCACCCACGGTGACCACGTCGTCCCCAAGCTCCAGCGTCATCGACGCGGTGCCCACGCCGCCCTTGAAGACCCCGGCCCGGGCCCCAGCGCCGGCGCCGACGCTGCCCGATGCCGGTTGCTGGCCCTCGGGGCCGGCGGCCGTGGCCGCCGCAGCGTAGCCGAATTCCGCGGTGGGCCGGCGATCCCAGCCGCCGACTGGGAGGTCGAAGATCACCGCGGCCGGCACGATCGGCACCACGCCGCCGTCCAGAGCCACACCGCGGCCCTGCTCCTCCAACCAGGTCATCACGCCGTCGGCGGTCGCCAGTCCGTAAGCGCTGCCGCCGGAGAGCACCACCGCGTCCACCCAACGCACGCTGTTGGCCGGGTCCAGCAGGTCGGTCTCACGAGTGCCCGGTGCTCCACCGCGACCGTCGACGGCGCCGACCGTCCCGGGTGGCGCCAGCACGACGGTGACGCCGGTGGCCCAACCTGAGCCGAGTGTCGCGTCCGGATCGATCCGCTGGTGGTGGCCCACCCGGATGCCGGCGACATCGGTGATCGAACCCATGCCTGTCATCGTCTGGGCCTTCCCATCAGTGCGACCACCAGGAATTCCTGCAGCACGGTGAGCCACTGATACACGTTGAGCTGACCAGCCATTGGATCACCCGTCGGCACCTGATCGGGGCCCTCGGGTCCGATCTTGAGCACGGCGCCCAGCGCGAGGCGGATGTCGTTGACCGCCGCAATCCAGGCGTTGGCCTGCTCCTCGGTCAACTCGAAACGGCCGCCCTGTTCGGGAACGGTGGCCAGCACTTGTTGTGCCGCGCCACGTTTGGCGTCGATGATCCCCGGTTCGTGCAGACTGCGCAGCGCCGCGTTCAGGCCGTCTGCGTCGACCGCGGCGCCGTCCGCATCACCTTCCGGGCGATAGAAATCCGGCAGCAGCCGGCGTGTCGTGGCGTCTTCGGGTGTTTGGGTGTTGCCGGTTCGTATCCCGGTGATCTGTTCAAGTTCGTCTGGCGGAGAAGCAGACTCCCGTGCGTCGAGTATCCCGACGATCGAGCCGACCAGATTCCGGAGCAGCGCGGCCTCGTGAAGGGCCAGCGCAGACCGGAAGCGGGGTCCGTCGTCGGTCTCGACCCGCTTCCATTTCTGCACGGTGAAGTCCGGTTCCCTTCGGTTGAGTCTTAGCGGTCCTGCTGCATGGTCGCCCACAAACCGGCGGCATGCAGCTTGGACACGTCGACCTCCATCGACTCACGGCTTCCCGCCGACACCACGGCCTTGCCCTCGTGGTGCACCTGCAGCATCAGCTTGGTGGCGTGCTGCTCGCTGTAGCCGAACAGCTTCTGAAAGATGTAGGTCACATAGGTCATCAGGTTGACCGGGTCGTCCCAGACGATGGTCACCCAGGGGGAAGCCGTCTCCTCGACCGGGTCGGCGTGCCGCTGTCCGGTGCCCTGCGGTTTCACCGGGGCGGACGTCGGTGCTGACGTGGCCATACCGGTCAGGATACCGAGCCGAGGTGGGGTGCAGTCCAGTCGATACGGTTGGCGGGTGAACCACTCGGCCCCGCGCGGCGGACTGCTCACCGACAAGTACGAGCTGACCATGCTCGCCGCGGCGCTGCGCGACGGCACGGCGGCTCGACGGGCCGGCTTTGAGATGTTCACCCGGCGTCTCCCCGAGGCGCGCCGCTACGGCGTCGTCGCCGGCACCGGCCGGTTTCTTCAGGCCCTGGCCGAGTTCACCTTCGACGACGCCGCGCTGAGTCTGCTCTCGGGGTTCTTGGATCGCCAGACCGTCAATTTCCTGGCGGATTTCCGGTTCCGCGGTGACATCGACGGCTACCCCGAAGGCGAGCTGTATTTCGCCGGGTCGCCGGTGCTCAGCGTGCAGGGCAGCTTCGCTGAGTGTGTGGTGCTGGAAACGCTGCTGCTCTCGATCTTCAATCACGACACCGCGATCGCCTCGGCGGCGGCCCGCATGGTCAACGCGGCCGGCGGACGGCCCCTGATCGAGATGGGCTCACGCCGCACGCACGAGCAGGCCGCCGTGGCCGCGGCCCGCGCCGCCTACCTGGCGGGGTTCGCCGGAACCTCCAACCTGGAGGCGCACCGCCGCTTCGGTGTGCCGGTGCTGGGCACCAGCGCACATGCCTTCACCCTGTTGCATACCGGCGCCGACGGCGAGGTGGCGGCGTTCCGCGCCCAGGTCGCCGCCCAAGGCGTCGACACCACGCTGCTGGTGGACACCTATGACGTCACCACCGGGGTCGCCAACGCCGTCGCGGCGGCCGGACCGAACCTCGGCGCGGTGCGCATCGACTCCGGGGAGTTGGCGGTGCTGGCCCATCAGGTCCGTGACCAGCTGGACCGGTTGGGCGCCACCGGCACCAAGATCGTGGTCTCCGGCGACCTCGACGAGTACGGCATCGCGGCGCTGCGGGCGGCGCCGGTGGACAGCTATGGCGTCGGCACCGCGTTGGTGACCGGCTCAGGCGTACCCGCGGCCGGGTTCGTCTACAAACTGGTCGAGGTGGACGGCAAACCGGTGCACAAGCGCAGCACCGGCAAGGAGTCGCAGGGCGGACTCAAACAGGCGCTGCGGGTCGCCCGCGAAAGCGGCATCGTCACCGACGAGGTCGTCTACCCGGCCGGGCACCCGCCGGCGGTGGACGCGCGGGCCCGGACATTGACCGTTTCGCTGGTACGCGGCGGCGAGGTAGTCACTGAAACCGGGGCGACGGCGCTGGCCGCGGCGCGCGAGCGCGTGGTGGCCGGGCTGCACAGCCTGCCGTGGGAGGGGCTCAAACTCGCGCACGGTGAGCCGGCGATCCCGACGCGGCTGGTGCCCGGCGGCGCGTGAGCGCGGTTCTATTTGCCGTTGCGTTCCCGGTGCTTGCACCCGGGCCAGCAGCACGGGCGGCGCATGCCTTCTTCGAGCTCCTCGCGCGTGCGGCGGATCCGGCGCTCGCGGGTCGCCTGCTGCTTGGCGTCCTCAACCCAGCAGATGAACTCGTTGCGCGCCAAGGGCGTTATGTCCAGCCACGCGTCACGTGCGGTGGGGCTGACCAACAGTCCGTCGCGAAGGTCTTCCGGTAGTTCGTGCAGTGCGCCGCCCGGCAATCGCTGGCTGCTCATCGCCTCAGGGTAGCGGCCGACGGCGCCATCGGTGCTGTACGACGTTGATGGACGGTTAGATGAACCAGCCGTCAGGCGACCGCGCTGCCGAAGTGCGGCGCGACCCGTCCACCACCCCAGGGGCGTTGGTGTCGAGCTCACCACCCGAATGTTCACGAACCGCGGGCCATAGAGCGTGCGGTCAGGTAATACTGGGCCAGCCATTGAGGGCGCCCCAGGTGTGAAATGACGGAAGGGACGTGATGGGAAACATTGCGCGAGCAGCGAGCACTGGTTTGACAGCGCTGGGATTTCTGCTCGGAACTGCCGGGGTGGCCCAAGCCGACGACCAGAGTTTCTTGAACTACATCCACGACAACGGCGTGCCATTGAATGCGCCGATGGGTGTCGGAGACGCCAGCCATTTGATGGCAGGAGACATGATTTGCCGGATGCTGCGCACCGGCCACACTCCAGCCGATCTGCCGTTCCTCGGGCTGGTACAGGAGCAGTACAAGCCGCAGCTAGTCGAAGGCGCTCAACGCGAATTGTGCCCCGACACGCTCAAACAGGCCGCTGCCGCCGAATAAGCCAGCCAACTTCGGCGTCGACTCGCAGTGGATCGAGGAGGTCGCCGATTTCGGATGCTGACCTTGAACAACTGATAGCCCATGGTTTCCCGGTGGTCTTCGGCCAGAAAATCAGTCGATCCGCGGACGCCGATACGGTTACCGTCCGAAAGCATGGATATCGACGCGACCGCGTTCAGCCAGGAATGGGCGCGGGACTGGAATAACCACGACGTGGACGCGGTGCTGGCGCACTTTCACGACGACGTGCTGTTCACCTCCCCGGTAGCCGCCCAGATGTACCCCGAGACGGCCGGCGTGATCCACGGCAAGGCAGCGCTGCGCCACTACTGGTCCGGCGCGGTGCAGCGCATGCCGGATCTGCATTTCGTCGTCGAAGACGTGTACCGGGGCATCGACACCATCGTGATCAACTACCGCAACCAGAACGGCGGGCTCGTCAACGAGGTGCTGCGATTCGGCGGTGACGGCTTGGTCATCGAGGGGCATGGAACTTATCTGGTCGCTCGGTCCGCCGCCACGGCCTGACGAATGAGCGTGCAGATCGCAAAGCGGGCTACCGTGTGCACACCATGGCTGCCCCGTCCGTATCCGAGCTACTCGCCGCCGCGGTAGCCGCACTGGGCGGCAGCGAACGCGAGGGCCAGGTCCGTATGGCCGAGGCGGTGGCGCGCTGCTTCGAGACCGGCGAGCATCTGGCGGTGCAGGCCGGCACCGGTACCGGCAAGTCGCTGGCCTACCTGGTTCCGGCGATCGCGCGGGCGTTGACCGACGAGAACCCCGTCGTGGTGTCGACTGCAACCATCGCACTGCAGCGCCAGCTCGTCGACCGCGACCTGCCGCGTCTGGCCGGCGCCCTGGAAAAGGTGCTGCCCCGGCGACCCACCTTCGCACTGCTCAAGGGTCGGCGGAATTACCTGTGCCTGAACAAGATCCACACCGGCATCGCCGAGGAATCCGACGACGAGCCGCAGGCCGAGCTGTTCGACCCGTTCGCGGCAAGCGCCCTGGGCCGCGACGTGCAGCGGCTGACCGCGTGGGCTGAAGACACCGACACCGGTGATCGTGATGACCTCAAACCCGGTGTACCGGAACGGTCCTGGTCTCAAGTCAGCGTCTCGGCACGGGAATGTGTGGGCGCCGTGCGCTGCCAATACGGCACGGATTGCTTCGCCGAGCGGGCCCGCGCCGTCGCGTCCGATGCTGACGTCGTGGTCACCAACCATGCCCTCTTGGCCATCGACGCCATCTCCGACACCACGGTGTTGCCCGAGCATCGCCTGCTGGTGATCGACGAGGCGCACGAGCTCGCCGACCGGGTGACCTCGGTGGCCACCGCCGAGCTGAGCGCGACCATGCTCAGCGTCGCGGTGCGCCGTGTTGGCCGGCTGGTCTCCCCCGAACTGGTCCAGCGCCTCGATGCCGCATCGTTGACGTTCGGCTCGGCGATCCACGACGGCACCCCCGGCCGGATGGATCACCTCGACGAGGAGCTGGCTACCTATCTGGCCGCCCTGCGTGATGCCGCCGGGGCGGCCCGCGCAGCCATTGACACCGCACCCGCCGATCCCAAGGCCGCGGCCGCGCGCAAGGAGTCCGTCGCCGCACTGACCGAGATCGCCGACACCGCGTCCCGGATCCTGACCTCGTTCGAGCCGGCCATCCCCGACCGCTACGACGTGGTCTGGCTCAGCCACGAAGACAACCGGGGCTCGGTGCGGGCCGTGCTGCGGGTGGCACCGCTGTCGGTGGCCGGCCTGCTGCGCGAGCGACTGTTCGCCCGCGCGACAACGGTGCTGACCTCGGCGACGCTGACGGTCGGCGGGTCTTTCGACGCCATGGCCGGCGACTGGGGTCTGCGGCGCGGCGAAGACCCCCAGGCCGCGCGCTGGCGGGGCCTTGATGTCGGCTCGCCGTTTGCGCACGCCAAGTCGGGCATCCTCTACATCGCGGCACACCTGCCGCCACCCGGACGCGACGGCACCGGCACGGCCGAACAACTCGACGAGATCACCGCGCTGATCACGGCGGCCGGCGGCCGAACCCTGGGCTTGTTCTCTTCGATGCGAGCGGCACGAGCCGCGGCCGAAGCGATGCGCGAGCGCCTCGACACCCCGGTGCTGTGCCAGGGCGACGACACCACCGGCGCGCTGGTCGAGCAGTTCGCCGACGACGCCGAGACTTCGCTATTCGGCACGCTGTCGCTGTGGCAGGGCGTCGATGTCCCGGGACCGTCGCTGTCGCTGGTGCTCATCGACCGCATCCCGTTCCCGCGGCCCGATGATCCGCTGCTGACCGCCCGGCAGCGCGCCATCACCGCGCGCGGCGGCAACGGCTTCATGGCGGTGGCCGCCAACCACGCGGCTCTGCTGCTGGCCCAGGGCGCCGGCCGGCTGCTACGTGGGAACGACGACCGGGGCGTGGTGGCGGTGCTCGACTCCCGGATGGCCACCGCCCGTTACGCCGGTTATCTGCGGGCCTCGCTACCGCCGTTCTGGGGCACCACCGACACCGCGAAGGTGCAGCTGGCGCTGAAGCGACTGCGCGGCGCCTGAGCCCACTATCGTGATACCTCATGCGCCCTGCCAACCACCGTGTGCTCGTCACCGCCTGCGCGCTGGTGTTGTTGCTGAGCGGATGTGCCCGCATGCTCGACGGGAAACCCGTGTCGGTCTTCGCCGACCCGTTCCGGGTGGGCGGCCTGCAGGCCGTCGACGGCCCCACCGGGCTGCGCCCTGACGCCCCGCCGCCGACCCGGGAGGTCGACGGCACCGACGGTGGACGGATCGATCAGCTCGCTGCCCAGTCCGTCAGCGACCTCGAGGCGTTCTGGACCACGACCTATCCCAACACCTTCGACGGCGATTTCAAGCCGGCGAAATCACTGCTGTCCTGGGATCCGGCGCAACTACGCGGAAAGTTCTGTGACAGCAGGACTTTCCTGTTGGTGAACGCGGCCTACTGCTATCTGGACAACACCATCGGCTGGGATCGCCGACTGCTGCTGCCCGCACTGCGCAGCGCCTATGGCGATATGGCCATCACCATGGTGCTCGCCCACGAGTACGGCCACGCGATCGCCCGCACCGCCGGCATCACCAAACGGCGCCAGACCCCGACACTGGTGGCCGAGCAGCAGGCCGACTGCCTGGCGGGTGTCTACCTGCGCTGGGTGGCCCAGGGGGATTCCCCGCGCTTCACGTTGAGCACCGGCGACGGGCTCAACGGGGTGTTGGCCGCGATGCTGGCGCTGCGGGATCCGTTGCTCGGTCCCGACGAGTCGATCGGCAACAACGAGCATGGCTCGGCCTTCGAGCGGATCTCGGCGTTCCAGTTCGGGTTCACCGACGGCGCCGGCTCGTGTAAGGCCATCGACGCCAAGGAGATCGAGCAGCGGCGCGGCGAACTGCCGGTGCAGCTGCAACAGGACGAGACCGGTGAGGTGCCGGTCAGCGAGGAATCGGTGCGGCTGGTTATCGACGCGATGAACATCGCGTTCACGCCGGCCCAGCCACCGAAACTCACGTTCGACGCCGCGACCGCATCGTCGTGCTCGGACGCGCGCCCCAGCCCGCCGGCCTCCTATTGCCCGGCGACCAACACCATCGCGGTCGACCTGCCGGCCCTGCAGACCATGGGCACCCCCAGCAAGGACCAGAAGTTGGCGACGCTGTCCGGTGACAACACCGCCTACTCGGCACTGATCTCGCGGTACTTGCAGCGCGTGCAGATCGAGCACGGCGGGCTGGTGCTCGACAACGCCGCGGCCGCGCTGCGCACCGCGTGCCTAACCGGGGTGGCCACCACGCGGCTGTCCCAGGGCGTCACCACCTCCAACGGCGGCAGGATCGCATTGACCGCGGGTGATCTGGACGAGGCGGTCGCCGGGTTGCTGACCAACGGTCTGGCCGCCGGCGATATCAACGGCGAGTCGGTGCCGGCCGGCTTCTCGCGCATCGATGCCTACCGCACCGGGGTGCTCGGCGATTTCGATCGCTGCCTGGCCCGATTCCCGTGATCAGGCGTTCTCCGCAGGACGGCGAACCGTTCAGATTGCACTGAGGGTCGTAGATCGCGACGAATCGCAGCCCTGAGCGCAATGTCAGCGACGGGAAGGCTCACGCCGCCCCCTGTCGGCCTCAGGCCAACGTCACCAGGCCCAGTTCGGCATCGCCGGACAGCAACGGATGGCACGGCAGCACCCGCACGGTGTAGCCCACCGACCCGGCCACCGGTAGCCGACTGGTCGTGGAGAAGACTTCCGTTCCGTCGGCGTTAGTGTGGGCGTGCGACATCGCCACGGTGACCGGATCCAGCAGGGTGTCACCGGAATCCACTCGGCCCAGCACCGCCTGAACGGCCACCTCGTCCGGCCGCAACCCAGCCAGACGCACCGAGGCAGTCAGCGTCAGCTCCGAGCCCAGCCAGGGTGCGTCGGGCAGCCCGGTGCTGTCGACGTCGGTGATCTGGATGTGCGGCCAGGCCGCTTCTGCCCGACGCCGGTAGTCGGCCAATTGACGTGCCGCACCGAAGGGCACACCGTCGATCGGCTCGCAGGTGCGCCGCAACGACTGCGCGGCCGGCGCATAGCACTGCTCCACGTAGTCATGCACCATCCGCGACGCCAGCACTTTCGGCCCCAGCGTCTGCAGGGTGTGGTGCACCATCTTCATCCAGCGCGGCGGCACGCCCCGGTCGTCGCGTTCGTAGAACTTCGGCACCACCGATGACGCCAGCAGGTCGTAGAGCGCCGCGGCTTCCAGGTCGTCGCGCCGATTCTCGTCGGCGACCCCGTCCGCGGTGGGAATCGCCCAGCCGTTCTGACCGTCGAACCACTCGTCCCACCAGCCGTCGCGAATCGACAGGTTCAGCCCGCCGTTGAGCGCGCTCTTCATTCCGGAGGTACCGCAGGCCTCCAACGGGCGCAGCGGATTGTTCAGCCAGACATCGCATCCCGAGTAGAGGCGCCGCGCCATCGACATGTCGTAGTCGGGCAGGAATGCAATGCGGTGCCGCACCTCCGGGCGGTCGGCGAACCGCACCACCTGCTGAATCAGCGCCTTGCCGTCGTCGTCGGCCGGATGGGACTTACCGGCGACGATCAGCTGGACGGGGCGCTGCTCGTCAAGCAGCAGCTGCTCCAATCGGTCGGGATCACGCAGCATCAGCGTCAACCGCTTGTACGTCGGCACCCGTCGGGCGAAGCCGATCGTCAGCACGTCAGGGTCGAATGCCGTAGCGATCCAGCCCAACTCGGCCTCCGAGGAGCCGCGTTCCAGCCCGGACTGCAGCAACCGCAGCCGGACCTCGTCGACGAGCAGGGCCCGCAGCTGCGAGCGGATGGACCACAGCGTCACGGGATCGACCTGCTGCAGACGTTGCCAGGCCGCGGGCTCGCTGAACGAGTCGGGCGCGGCCACGTCGCGACTGAGCTGCAGCCACGGCGGCGCCGCCCAACTCGGCGCGTGCACGCCGTTGGTGATCGAGCCGATCGGCACCTCGTCGCCGTCGAACCCCGGCCACAGGTCGTTGAACATGACCCGACTGACCCGGCCGTGCAGCCGCGAAACACCGTTGGCGCGCTGCGCCAGCCGCAGGCCCATGTGGGCCATGTTGAACATCCCGGGATCGTGTTCCACGCCCAGTTCCATGATCCGCTCGGTGGGCACCCCGGCGACCAGGGCATCACCGCTGTCGTCGAAATAGCGGCACACCATGTCGGCGGGAAACCGGTCGATTCCGGCCGGCACCGGGGTGTGGGTGGTGAACACCGTCGCCGAACGGACTACGGCCAGCGCGGTGTCGAAATCCAGTCCCTGCTCGGCGATCAGCTCACGGATGCGTTCGACGCCGAGGAAGCCCGCGTGTCCCTCGTTCATGTGAAAGACCTCGGGAGCGGGCATGCCTTGCAACCGGGTGAATTCGCGGATCGCCCGCACACCGCCGATGCCTGCCAGGATCTCCTGACGAATCCGATGCTCCTGGTCGCCGCCATACAACCGGTCGGTGATTCCGCGCAGCTGGTGGGGATTCTCACCGATGTCGGAATCCAGCAGCAGTAACGGCACTCGGCCCACCTGCGCGACCCAGATCCGGGCCCGCAACCGGCCGGCGCCGGGCAACGCCACATCGATCAGCACCGGCCTGCCGTCGGTATCGACCAGCAGCCGCAACGGCAGCCCCTGCGGATCCAGTGCCGGATAGGTTTCGCGTTGCCAGCCGTCGGCGGTCAACGCTTGACGGAAATACCCGGACCGGTAGTACAGCCCCACCGCGATCAGCGGCACGCCCAGGTCCGACGCCGACTTCAGGTGATCCCCGGCCAGGATCCCCAGGCCGCCTGAGTAGTTGGGCAGAGCTTCGGCGACACCGAATTCCATCGAAAAGTAGGCGACCGCCGTCGGCAACGCCGCCCCGCCGTCTTGCTGGTGCTGATACCACCTCGGCCGGGTCAGATACGCCGTGAGGTCGGCAGACAGAGCATCGAGCCGGGCGGTGAACTCCGGGTCGGCGGCCAGCTCTTCGAGCCGCGCGGGACTGACCGCACCGAGCAGCGCGACCGGGTCGCGCCCACACCCGTCCCACAATTCGGGGTCGATGGCGGCGAAGAGCTCCTGCGTCGGCTGCTCCCACGACCAGCGCAGGTTCATCGACAGCTGCTCGAGTGCCAGCAGCCTCTGGGGAAGGTGGGCGCGAACGGTGAACCGGCGGAGGGCCTTCACGACTCACCACCTTACCGAAGCGGAGGCTGCCGAACAGACCTGACGATTCGGTTGCGAACACCTCGCTCGGTTCCGGTGGACGTCGCTGGACAGCTACCGTGGGCGCATACAGCCCGACGACGAACGGAGTGTGGTGGCTGGACGAGTCGAGGTCGACGATGTCGAACCGGTCGTCTCGTGCGGCCGTTACCCGGCCAAGGCGGTGGTCGGTGAGACCGTGCCGGTCAAGGCCACCGTCTGGCGTGAAGGCCATGAGGCCGTCGCTGCGACGTTAGTGGTGCGCTACGGCGGGCGCCACTATCCGCTGCCCGGTGATCCCCCACCGACCTCGACCGGTTCAGCACTGCATCTGCCCATGCACACCGGGTTCGACGCCTACGTCTTCCACGGCGCCTTCACCCCCGACGCCGTCGGCTTGTGGACCTTCCACGTCGAGGGTTGGGGGGATCCGTTGCAGAGCTGGCGGCACGCGGTGACCGCCAAGCTGGACGCCGGCCAGGCCGCGGCCGAACTGTCCAACGACCTGTTGATCGGCGCCGACCTGTTCGACCGTGCCGCAGCCGGGGTCCCGACCGCACGGCGCGAACCGGTGCTGGCAGCGGCCGCGGCATTGCGTGCCTCAGGCGATCCCGTGTCGCGGGCCGCGCCGGCCCTGTCGGCCGAACTCGACGAACTGCTAGCCCGCTACCCGCTGCGTGAGCTGGTCACCACCGGCGTCCCGCACCGGGTGTGGGTGGATCGGCCGCTGGCACGCCGCGGCGCGTGGTACGAGATGTTTCCGCGCTCGACCGGCGGTTGGGACGCCGAGGGCCGCCCGGTACACGGCACGTTCGCCACGGCCACCGCGGCACTGCCCCGGATCGCACAGATGGGGTTTGACGTGGTGTACCTGCCGCCGGTGCACCCCATCGGACGAATACACCGCAAGGGCCGCAACAACTCCGCGACGGCCGAACCCGGGGATGTGGGTTCGCCGTGGGCCATCGGCAGCACCGAGGGCGGTCACGACGCGGTGCATCCGGCGCTGGGCGACATCGGTGACTTCGACGACTTCGTCGCCGCGGCCCACCGGCTCGACCTGGAGGTTGCGCTGGACCTGGCGTTGCAGTGCGCACCGGATCATCCTTGGGCTGCCCAGCATCGGGAATGGTTCACCGAGCTGCCCGACGGCACCATCGCCTACGCGGAGAACCCGCCGAAGAAGTACCAGGACATCTACCCGCTGAACTTCGACAACGATCCGGCCGGCCTGTACACCGAGGTGTTGCGGGTGGTCCGGTTCTGGATGGACCACGGGGTGAAGATCTTTCGGGTCGACAACCCGCACACCAAGCCTCCGGACTTCTGGCTCTGGTTGATCGCCGCCGTCAAGAACATCGACCCGGATGTGCTGTTCCTGTCCGAGGCGTTCACCCCACCGGCGCGCCAGTACGGTTTGGCCAAGCTGGGCTTCACCCAGTCCTACTCGTACTTCACCTGGCGGACAACGAAATCCGAGATCACGGAGTTCGGCCAGCAGATCGCCGAACTCGCCGATTTCCGGCGGCCGAATCTGTTCGTCAACACCCCCGACATCCTGCACGCCAGCCTGCAGCACGGCGGCCCCGGAATGTTCGCCATCCGCGCGGTACTGGCAGCGACACTGGGGCCGGCGTGGGGCGTGTACTCCGGATTCGAGTTGTTCGAGGACCGGGCAGTGCATGAAGGCAGCGAGGAGTACCTCGATTCGGAGAAGTACGAGCTTCGCCCCCGCGATTTTGCCGGCGCCGTCGCCGAAGGCCGCTCCCTAGAGCCGTTCATCGCCCGGCTCAATGAGATTCGCCGGCTGCACCCGGCCTTCAACCAGCTGCGCACCGTGCACTTCCATCATGTCGACAACGACGCACTGCTGGCCTACAGCAAGTTCGACCCGGCTACCGGCGACACCGTGCTGGTAGTGGTCACACTGAATCCATTCAGCGCTGAGCAGGCGACGCTGCACCTCGACATGTGGGCGCTGGGAATGCCTGATTACCAACGCTTCTGGGTACGTGACCAGATCAGCGGTGAAGACTACAACTGGGGACAGGACAACTACGTGCGCTTGGACCCGGCACACGCGGTCGCCCACATCGTCACCATGCCGCCGATCAACGCCGGTGCCCGCATCGAGCTGCTGCGCCGCTGATGAGCACGATGACCCGACACCTGGCACCCCATCGTGGCGACCTGGCCCGGCTGCTGGCCGGTGAGCACCACGATCCGCATTCCGTCCTGGGCGCTCACGAATACGGCAGGACCACCATCATCCGGGCACTGCGCCCACGCGCTCGGCGCGTGGCGGTGCTCGTCGGTACCGAACGCTTCGTCATGCGCGACCTGGGGTCCGGGTTGTTCGCGGCCGCCCTACCGTTCACCGATCTCATCGATTACCGGCTGGAGGTGCACTACCCCGAGACGGCCGAATTCGCCGAGCCCACCGGGGTGCAGACGGTCGCCGATGGGTATCGATTCGCGCCGACGCTGGGCGAATTCGACCTGTACCTGTTCGCCGAGGGACGCCACGAACGTCTCTGGGAGGTGATGGGGGCTCAGCACCGCAGCTTCACCACACCCGACGGCGAGGTGTCCGGCGTGTCCTTCGCGGTGTGGGCGCCCAATGCCATCGGGGTGAGCCTGATCGGTGATTTCAACGGCTGGGCCGGTGACGACGTCCCGCTGCGATCATTGGGCTCCTCGGGAATCTGGGAGGTGTTCTGGCCCGACTTCCCCCCCGCCGGCCTCTACAAGTTCCGTATCCACGGGGCCGACGGCGCGGTCACCGAGCGCGCCGATCCGTTTGCCTACGCCACCGAGGTGCCGCCGCGGACCGCATCGATGGTGACGACCAGTGACTACACCTGGAACGACGCCGACTGGATGGCGCAGCGCTGCAAGCGCGACCCGGTGAGCGAGCCGATGAGCACCTACGAGGTCCATCTGGGCTCTTGGCGCCCGGGGCTCACCTACCGCCAACTGGCGGTGGAACTGACCGAATACGTGGTTCAACAAGGCTTCACCCATGTCGAACTGCTGCCGGTGGCGGAACACCCTTTCGGCGGGTCTTGGGGATACCAGGTGACGTCGTATTACGCCCCGACGGCGCGCTTCGGCACTCCCGACGACTTCCGGGCGTTGGTCGACGCCCTGCACGGTGCCGGTATCGGCGTCATCGTGGACTGGGTGCCGGCGCACTTCCCCAAAGACGACTGGGCGCTGGGCCGATTCGACGGGACGCCGCTCTACGAGCACTCCGATCCACGCCGCGGTGAGCAACTCGACTGGGGCACCTACGTGTTCGACTTCGGTCGCCCGGAGGTGCGCAACTTCCTGGTCGCCAATGCGCTGTATTGGCTGACCGAGTTCCACGTGGACGGGCTGCGGGTGGATGCCGTGGCATCGATGCTCTACCTGGACTATTCGCGCCCGCACGGCGGGTGGACCCCCAACATCCACGGCGGCCGCGAGAACCTGGAGGCGGTTCAGTTCCTGCAGGAGCTGAACGCGACCACCCACCGGGTCGCACCGGGCATCGTGACCATCGCCGAGGAGTCCACCTCCTGGCCAGGAGTCACCCGCGACACCAGCCTTGGCGGACTGGGATTTTCGATGAAGTGGAACATGGGCTGGATGCACGACACGTTGGCCTACCTCGGCCACGATCCGGTGCACCGCAGCTACCACCACCACAACATGACGTTCTCGATGCTCTACGCCTTCAGCGAGAACTACGTGCTGCCGGTCAGCCACGACGAGGTGGTGCACGGCAAGGGCACGCTGTGGTCCAGGATGCCCGGCTTCGGCTATCAAGAGGACCACCACAAGGCCGCGGGCCTGCGCGCCCTGCTGGCCTACCAGTGGGCGCATCCCGGCAAGCAATTGCTGTTCATGGGCCAGGAATTCGGCCAGCGCGCCGAGTGGTGCAACGAGCGCGGAGTCGACTGGTTCCAGCTCGACCCGCAGATCGAGCCCGACGGCTACTCCCCTGGCATCCTGCGGCTGGTCAGCGACCTCAACGCCCACTACCGCGCACTGCCCGCGCTGTGGACCCAGGACTCCGACCCGCGCGGCTATTCCTGGATCGACGCCAACGACTCCACCAACAACGTGCTGAGCTTCCTGCGCTACGGCACCGACGGTTCGGTGCTGGCCTGCGTGTTCAACTTCGCCGGCGTCACCCACGCCGATTACCACCTGGGGCTGCCGCGCGCGGGTCGCTGGCGTGAGGTGCTCAACACCGACGCGGCCGGCTACCGCGGGTGGGGTGAGGGCAACTTCGGCGGGGTCGTGGCCACCGACGAACCGTGGCACGGCCGTCCGGCCTCGGCGGTGCTGGTGTTGCCGGCCCTGTCGGCGGTGTGGCTGGCGCCCGAATAGCGTCAGCCGGCTGGGTCAGTACAGCGCGTTGGCCAGATTGCGCCGGCCGGCAACGACCTCCGGGTCGGCGGGGTCGAACAGCTCGAACAACTCCACCAGCCGGGTCCGCACCTCAGTCCGCTCGTCACCGGCGGTCCGTCGCACCAGTGCGATCAACCGGTCGAACGCAGCGGTGACGTCTTGGTTGAGGATCTGCACGTCAGCGGCGGCGAAGGCGGCCTCGACGTTGCCCGGCTCGGCGTCGGCCTGTGCGGGTGCATCGGGTTGCCGAGCTGTTGCGCGTTCCAGGAAGGTCAGCTGGCGCAGCGCCCCCTTGGCTTCGACGTGGTTGGGGTCGGTGTCCAGCAACGCCTGATAAGAGGCTCGCGCCGCCGGGAAGTCACCGGCGTCGAGTTGGTCACGGGCCTGTGCCAGCACCGGGTCCACCGGCTCCGGCTGCTCAGCGTCGCCGCCGCCGCCGGCAAGCTTGCCCGCGGTGGCCGACACCAGCGAGTCCACCCAGCGGCGCAGCTGGTCGGGCGGCTGGGGCCCCTGAAAGCTGGTGATCGGTTGGCCGGCGGCCAGTGCCACCACGGTCGGCACCGCGTCCACGCCGAACACCTGCGCCACCCGCGGGGCGACGTCGACGTTGACGGTCGCCAGCGCCCACTTGGGCGCGCCGCCGGCGTTGTCCGCCTGAGCCAGCGCAGCCAGGTTGTCGGCGAGCTGAATGCAGGCTTCGCTGCGCGGCGACCACAGCAGCACCACCACCGGCACCTGATTGGACCGGACCAGCACCTCGTCTTCGAAGTTGGCCTCGGTGATCTCGGTGGCACCCGGCGGAGCCGGGGTGTTCGCGGCGGCGCCGCCGGATTGAGCCGGCTTCTTGAGGCCGGACAAGTCCACTGCTCCGGCCAACGCCGGGCCGATCGGGGGTCGAGGACGCGTCACGCCGTCAAGTCTGTCACGCCGTCCTCGCGGCGCCGCCGACGGCCGTTTCCGCGCACGACCAACGCACTATGACCAAGATCACACCCGCGCGTCGCGACACGGAAACGGGCCGCGCCAGCAACCTACGCAACCGTAGGCAAGCCGCTACCCCGCCCGCAGGATCAGCGCGTCGCCCTGGCCGCCGGCACCGCACAGCGCGGCCACCGCATAGCCCGAGCCGCGCCGCTTGAGCTCAAGAGCGGCGTGCAGCGTGATCCGCGCACCGGACATCCCGATGGGGTGCCCGACGGCGATCGCGCCGCCGTGCACGTTGACCGCGTCGCCGTTGAGCCCCAGCTCCCGGGTCGAGGCCAGCGACACCGCCGCGAAGGCCTCGTTGATCTCCACCACGTCGAGCTGGTCGACGGAGATCCCCTCGCGCTCGATCGCCTTCTTGATGGCATTGGCCGGCTGGGACTGCAGGGTCGAATCCGGCCCGGCCACGACGCCGTGGGCGCCGATCTCGCACAGCCAGTCCAGACCCAGTTCCTGCGCCTTGGCCTTGCTCATCACAACCACCGCGGCGGCGCCGTCGGAGATCTGCGACGACGAGCCGGCGGTGATGGTGCCGCCGGAGCGGAACGCCGGCTTGAGCCCGGACAGCGACTCCGCGGTGGTGTTAGCCCGGATGCCCTCGTCCTCGGTGAACTCCAGCGGATCGCCCTTACGCTGCGGGATCTTCACCGGCACCACCTCGTCGGCGAAAACGCCGTCCTTCCAGGCCGCTGCGGCCCTACGGTGCGACTCGGCCGCAAACTCGTCCTGCTCGGCGCGGGTGAACTTGTCCTCGTCGTTGCGCTGCTCGGTGAGCGCGCCCATCGGCTGGTCGGTGAAGACGTCGTGCAGACCGTCGTAGGCCAGGTGGTCACGCACCGTCACGTCGCCGTACTTGTAGCCCGACCGGCTGTCCAGCAGCAGGTGCGGGGCCTTGCTCATCGACTCCTGGCCGCCGGCCACCACCACGTCGAATTCGCCGGCGCGAATCAGCTGGTCAGCCATGGCGATGGCGTTGATTCCCGACAGACACATCTTGTTGATGGTCAGCGTCGGCACGTCCCAGCCGATGCCGGCGCCCACCGCCGCCTGCCGCGCCGGCATCTGGCCGGCCCCCGCGGTCAGCACCTGGCCCATGATCACGTACTGCACCAGCGACGCCGGCACCTGCGCCTTCTCCAGCGCCCCGGCAATGGCCACGGCGCCCAGGTCGCTGCCGGAGAAATCCTTCAGCGAACCCATCAACCGGCCGATCGGGGTCCGAGCCCCAGCAACGATCACCGATGTCGTCATGACTACCTCCCGGGCGGGTCTGAAAGGCCGATCTTCCGGTCGGCGCAGCACGATGTTTCCGCTCAGGTTACCGTTACGTTATGACCACCGAATCCGTCGCTGACTCCTGTGAGGCACGCCCCGCCCTGGCCTCGGCCTTGGTGACGGCGGTCGACCACGTCGGTATCGCGGTCCCGGACCTGGAAGTGGCCAAGAAGTGGTACCACGACAAGCTCGGGATGATCGTGCTGCACGAAGAGGTCAACGAGGAGCAGGGCATCGTCGAGGCGATGCTCGCGGTGCGCGGCGCGCCGGTCGGCAGCGCCCAGATTCAGCTGATGGCCCCGATCGACGAGTCTTCGACGATCGCGAAGTTCCTGGACAAGCGCGGCCCGGGCCTGCAGCAGCTGGCCTACCGGACCAGCGACATCGACGCGCTTTCCGAGCGGCTGCGCGAGCAGGGCGTGCGGTTGCTCTATGAGGCGCCGCGGCGCGGCACGTCGAACTCGCGGATCAACTTCATCCACCCCAAGGACGCCGGCGGCGTGCTGGTCGAGCTGGTCGAGCCGGCCGCGAACCCCGCAGCGCACTGACCTTCTAGGACCACTTTCGGGTCGGACCCCGGTTGCTGCGGTTAGCCCAGCAAGGCGTATGCCAATGCCGCCGATCATCGCCTGCGGCGTCGCCGAATTCGGCAAGCCACACCACCACATGGGCTATGCCGCACCGGATTTCGTGATCGCAACCCGGGCACCGGTAGACCTTGACGGCCCGCGAGCCAGCAATCGGCAAGACGAGGTATTCGTAGCCGTCTGGGCCGGTCTCCACGCGCTGTTGCAGCGGCAGCGGCCGTAGCGGCTGTTGCCGACGCGACGGACTGCGGCGAGCCATGCCGATCAGCCTAGTGACCCCACATCAGGCCAGTTTGGACAGCGCGGCCGCCGCGTCGTAGCCGCTGAACCCGCCCAGCTCATCGCGACGCAGGCGATTCACCCAAGTCGGGTCGGCGAGCAGCGCGCGCCCGATGGCCACCACGTCGAACTCCCCGGCGTCGAACTGTTCGACCAGCCGGTCGACCGGTGCGGGCGCAATCACCTCGCCACGCTTCTCGCTGCGGAACTGCGTTTCCAATCCGACCGACCCGACTGCGATGACCGGCACGCCGGTGACCTTCTTGGTCCACCCAGCGAGGCTCAACTCGCTGTCATGGTCGGGGAAGCCGGGGGCGTAGTGCCTGCGCGTCGAGGGGTGCAGGGCATCCACGCCGGCGTCGACGAGGGGCGTGAGTAGTTCCTGCAACTGGGTCGGGTCCTCGGCGATGGAGGCCGCGTAGTCGGTGCCCTTCCACTGGGAGAAGCGGAAGATGATCGGATAGTCCGGGCCGACCGCGGCGCGCACCGCCGCGACCACCTCTGCAGGAAAACGTGTGCGAGCGGCCAACGATCCGCCGTAGCCGTCGGTACGGCGATTCGTGCGTTCCCAGAAGAATTCGTCGAGCAGATAGCCGTGGGCACCATGGATCTCGACCGTGTCGAAGCCGAGGTCTCGTGCGGTGGCGGCGCTGGTGGCGTAGAGCTGTGCGATCTCGGCGAGTTCGTCGGTCCGCAGGGCGCGGCCGCGCGGTTCCCCGTGCCCGTCGATGCCCGACGGACCGACCGGTTCCACACCGTCGTCATCGCGGCGCTCAACCCCTTGGTGCCACAGCTGCGCAGCGATCGTCGCTCCCTCGGCGTGGACGCCGTCGACGACGCGGGTCCAGCCGGCGAGCACCTCGTCGCCGGCGAGCGTCGGCACGCTGGCCGGAAATCCCGCTGCCGGTTCGGGCAGCCGGATGCCCTCGGTGATGATCAGTCCCACCCCGCCCGCGGCACGCCGCCGGTAGTACTCGGCCACATCGCTGCCCGGAATGCCACCCGGCGAAGCCTGGCGGGTCATCGGCGCCATCGCGAACCGATTCGGAACGGTCAGCGAGCGGACCGTCAGGGGATGGAAAAGGTCATCTAGTGCCATGCGGTCCTCCAACGCGCGACCGTGCGCTCCTATTCCGGCAAGGCGATCAGAACAGCCGGAATTCGTCGTTGTCCATGCCGCGCATCGCGTCATAATCCAGTGTCAGGCAACGAATACCGCGGTCGGTGGCCAGCGTGCGGGCCTGCGGCTTGATCTGCTGGGCGGCGAACACCCCACTGACCGGCGCGAGCAGGCTGTCGCGGTTGAGCAGTTCGAGGTATCGCGTGAGCTGTTCCACACCATCGATCTCGCCGCGCCGCTTGATCTCCACCGCGACCGCGCGCCCGTTTTCATCGCGACACAGCAGATCCACCGGGCCGATCGCGGTCATGTACTCGCGGCGCACCAACGAGTAGCCCTCGCCGAGCAATTCGACGTGCTCGGCGAGCAGCGCCTGCAGTTGTGCTTCGACGCCGTCTTTGACCAGACCGGGGTCGACACCCAGCTCGTGGCTTGAGTCGTGCTCGATCTCCTCGATGGTGATCCGCAGCTGGTCGCCGGTTTTGTTGTTCGCCACCACCCAGACCGGCAATTCACCGCCGGTCTCCTCGGTGATGCGGCACGGTGGACTCATCCAGTTCAGCGGCTTATAGGCACGGTCGTCGGCGTGCACGCTGACCGAACCATCGGCCTTTAACAGCAGCAGTCGCCGGGCAGAGGGTAGGTGCGCGGTGAGCCGGCCGACATAGTCGACGGTGCACTGGGCGATTACGAGTCGCATCCGATCCACCTTAAAGGCCCGCGCCGAGCAATTATTCTTACGCCACGATGAAGCCGACAAAGACGACCGCGCAACGCCTGGGCCGCGCGCTGGAGATGCTCACGCGTCAGAGCGGTCGGCTGCCCGAGACACCCGAATACGGCTCCTGGCTGTTAGGCCAGGTGTCTGAAAGTCAGTACCTGCGCCGGATACGTATTCAGTTCATCTTGACCATCGTCATGGTGGGCACGAACCTGCTCGGTGTCGCCGTGGATGTCCTGCTGGTGACGGTGGCCTTTCCGGTGCCCAATGTGTTCACCGACGCCCCAAAGTGGCTGACCTTCGGGCTGGTGCCGGCCTACGTGGTGATCGCGGTGGTCGCCGGCACCTATGGAATCACCCGGCGCACCATCCAGAAATTGCGTTGGGCCATCAAGGAACAGACGCCAACCCGCGACGACGAACGCAACGCCTTCCTGACTCCGTGGCGAGTGGCGCAGGTCGTGCTGGCCCTGTGGGGTGTCGCGACGGTGTTGTTCACCGCGCTCTACGGCATATACGACAAGATCTTCATCCCGATCATCGGCTTCACGATGAGCGTCTGCGGCATTCTGGTGGCCACCGCCTGCTATCTGTTCACCGAATTCGCGTTGCGGCCGGTGGCCGCACAGGCGCTGGCCGCCGGTCCGCCGCCGCGGCGAATCCTCTCGGGCATCATGGGCCGGACCATGATGGTCTGGCTGCTCACCTCGGGCGTCCCCATTCTGGGTATCGGCCTGACCGCCTTGTTCGCCGTGGTGCTGAAGAACCTGACGTTGACGCAGTTCGGCGTTGCCGTGCTGATCGCCTCGGTGACGACGCTGGTTTTCGGGTTCCTCCTCATGCTGATCCTGTCCTGGCTCACCGCAACGCCGGTACGCGTGGTGCGCGCAGCTCTGCGACGCGTCGAGCAGGGCAACCTACAAGGCGATCTAGTGGTGTTCGACGGAACCGAACTCGGTGAGCTGCAGAGCGGTTTCAACGCGATGGTGCACGGGCTGCGCGAGCGTGAGCGTGTGCGCGACCTGTTCGGCCGCCACGTCGGACGTGAGGTGGCCGCCGCCGCCGAACGCGATCAGATACAACTGGGCGGCGAAGAGCGCCATGTCGCAGTCATTTTCGTCGATATCGTCGGCTCGACGCAGATCGTGACCGCCAAGCCCGCGACCGAGGTCGTCACCCTGCTGAACCGATTCTTCGCCGTCGTCGTCGACGAAGTCGACCGCCATCGGGGGCTGATCAACAAATTCGAGGGCGATGCCACTCTGGCGATCTTCGGCGCCCCGAACCACCTCGACCAGCCCGAGGACGAAGCGTTGGCCGCGGCCCGGGCCATCCTGTACCGGCTGGCCGACGAGGTGCCGGAGATCCGGGCGGGCATCGGCGTGGCGGCCGGGCAGGTGGTGGCCGGAAACGTCGGCGCCAAAGAACGTTTCGAGTACACCGTGATCGGCGAACCGGTCAACGAGGCCGCCCGGCTGTGCGAGTTGGCGAAGACCCAGCCACTGCCCGTGTTGACGACGGCCAAGACCATGTATGCCGCCAGCATCAGCGAACAGGCCCACTGGGTGGTGGGTGATTCGATCGTGTTGCGCGGCTACGAAGCACCCACGGTGCTGGCCAGCCCGCTGTAACGCGGGTCTAGTCCCCCGCCCAGGTCTCGGTTGCCGCCAGCGCATCCTCGACCGTGGCGAACACCAGCCCGGCATAGGCCGCCGGATCGGGCGACACTGATCCGTTGGGATCGACGAGCAGACCCTGCTTGTCCAATGCCCGCAGCTCCTCGGAGAGCCCCGCAAGCAGGCCGCGGGCCGGCTCGCTGATCGTGTGCAGCCGCGAGACATCGAGGATCGCGGTGTCGAACTCACCACATTCGCGGGTCGCGGTGCGGGCCACCTGTTCGGCGCCGGCGAACAGCAGATCACCGTGCACCTCGTAGACCCGAATGCCCGGACGTGGGGTGTACACCCCGCGAATCGCCGCATGCGCTTCACTGCTCACCGTCAGGAAGTGCAGCCCCAGCTGTTGGGACAGGCTGCGGCACACCAGCATCCCACGCACGCTGTTGCCCTTGGCGTCGATCCGCGGCGAATAGACGCCGATACCGAGCTGTCCAGGCAGCACCGCCACGATGCCACCGGCCACACCGCTCTTGGCCGGCATCCCGACCGCACTGACCCACGCACCGGCGGCGTCATACATGCCGCAGGTCACCATGACCGACAGCGTTCGCCGCACCACCGCGGCATCGGTCACCTGCCGCCCGGTCAAGGGGTTGAGGCCGCCGCGAGCCAGCGTCGCGGCCATCCGGGCCAAGTCGGTGCTGGTGACCTTCAGCGAACACTGGCGGATGTAGAGATCCAGCGCATCGTCGGGGTCCGCACCCAAGGCGCCGAAACTCTCCAGCAGATAAGCGATCCCGCGGTTGCGGCTGCCGCTCGCCCGCTCGGACTGGTACACGGCCTCGTCGAAGTCCAGGCTGCGCCCGGCACAGGCGCTGAAGAAGTCCCGGACAAGATCGAAGCGGTCTTCAATGGTCTTCCCGGGTATCAGCGAACACGCCACGATCGCCCCGGCGTTGATCATCGGGTTCTTCGGCACATTGGTGACCTGATCCACACTGATCTTGTTAAAGCCCTCACCGGAGGGTTCCACGCCGATCCGCGCGTCGACGTCCGTCTGCCCCAGCTGATCGAGGGCGAGCGCGTAGGTGAACGGCTTGGATATGGACTGCATGGTGAATTGCACGTCGGCGTCGCCGGACTCGTAGACGTAGCCGTCCGACGACGACAACGCCAGGCCGAACCCCGTGGGATCGACTTCGGCCAATTCCGGGATGTAGCTCGCCAGGGCGCCATGGCTCACCCCGGCGTGCTCGGCGAGGATCCCGTCCAAGTACCGCTGTACCAGTGCCGCCACGCACCGAATGCTAGCTCCCAGCCGCGCCAACGGCCCGGCACTGTCGTGTCGCTTTCCCGCTAGTGTCGTCGGCCGTCGCGTGTCATCGTGGAAACGTGCATGACGACTTCGACCGCTGCTATCGCGCCGTGAAGTCCAAGGACGCCCGTTTCGACGGCTGGTTCATCACCGCGGTTCTCACGACAGGCATCTATTGCCGGCCCAGTTGCCCGGCGCGCACGCCGCTGCCGCCGAATGTGGAGTTCTACCCCACCGCCGCGGCAGCGCAGCGAGCCGGCTTCCGCGCCTGCAAGCGTTGCCGACCAGACGCCGCGCCGGGTTCTCCGGAATGGAACATCCGCGGCGACATCGTGGGGCGGGCCATGCGCCTGATCGCCGACGGCACGGTCGATAGGGAGGGCGTAAGCGGGCTTGCCGGCCACCTCGGCTACTCGGCCCGCCAGTTGCAGCGGTTGCTGCAGGCCGAGGTCGGCGCCGGCCCGCTGGCACTGGCCCGCGCCCAGCGCACGCAGACCGCCCGCGTGCTGATCGAGACCACCGACCTGCCGTTGGGTGATGTGGCCTTCGCCGCCGGCTTCGCCAGTATTCGGCAGTTCAATGACACCGTCCGCGCCGTGTGCGCCACGACGCCGACGGCGTTGCGCAGCAATGCCGTGGCGCGGTCACGAGCTCCCTCCGACCGCGAGGCCCCCGGTCCGGGCGCATTGTCGCTGCGGCTACCGGTGCGCACGCCGTTTGCGTTCGAGGGTGTGTTCGGGCATCTGGCGGCGTGCGCGGTGCCCGGTTGCGAGGAGGTACGTGACGGCGCCTACCGGCGCACTCTGCGGCTGCCGCACGGCAACGGCATTGTCAGCCTGCGCCCGGCGTCCGACCATGTCCGATGCCGTCTCGTGCTCGACGACTTCCGCGATCTCACCGCCGCGATCACCCGCTGCCGACGACTGTTGGACCTCGACGCTGACCCCGAAGCCGTCGTGGAGGCCCTTACGGCCGACTCCGATCTGGCTCCCCTGGTGGCCAAGGCGCCGGGGCAACGCATTCCGCGTACCGTCGACGAAGCCGAGCTCGCGGTGCGGGCGGTGCTCAGCCAGCAGGTGTCGACCAAAGCCGCACGCACCCATACCCATAGGCTAGTTTTTGCCCACGGTCAACAGATCGACGATGCCGAAGGCGGGCTCACTCATGTCTTTCCCTCGGTGGAACGGCTCGCCGACATCGATCCCGATCAGCTCGCCCTCCCTCAAGCCCGTCGGCGAACGCTGCTCACTCTGGTCGCGGGCTTGGCCGACGGCACTCTGGGCCTCAATGCGGGCTGCGACTGGGAACAGGCGCGCCACGACCTGATGGCGCTCCCGGGTATCGGGGCCTGGACCGCCGAGATGATCGCCATGCGCGGGCTGGGCGACCCCGACGCGTTTCCCGTCACCGATCTCGGCGTGCAGGTGGCTGCGCGCCGATACGGCCTGCCCGACACCCCGCAAGCCCTGATCCAGCGCAGTGCGCGGTGGCGACCGTGGCGCTCCTATGCCACCCAGCATCTGTGGGCCAGCCTCGATCACGCCGTGAACGACTGGCCACCGGCGTCGAAGGAGATCGCATGACCACGCAGCGCATCATCGATAGCCCCATCGGTCCGCTGACCTTGGCCGGCAATGACGACAAGCTCAGCCATCTGTTGATGCTGGATCACTCCCACGCCCCCAGCCGGACCGGTTGGATTCGCGACGACACCGCGTTTCCGGATGTGGTGGAGCAGCTCGCGGCCTACTTCGCCGGCGACCTCACCGACTTCGATCTGGCCTACGAGATGGCCGGCACCGAATTCCAACGCCGCGTGTGGACTGCCCTACTGACCATCCCGTACGGCCAGACGCGCTCTTACGGTGAGCTGGCCAGCCAGATCGGGTCGCCCACGGCGTCGCGCGCAGTTGGGTTGGCCAACGGCCGCAACCCGATCTCGATCATCGTCCCCTGCCACCGGGTGATTGGCAGCAACGGCAGCCTCACCGGGTACGGCGGCGGAATCGACCGCAAGCGGACCCTGCTCGCCCTCGAACAGCAGCACAGCCACGCCACCCTGTTCGACTGATCGTGAAACGAGCCGGGGCCGGAACCCCCCACGGGTGGTTCCGGCCCCGAATCTCGGGCAACAGCGGCCTAGCCGATGATGTCGATCGGGTCGGGCATCGGGAACACGTCTTGGTTGGTGAACGCCGCCAGGAAGGCAGACAGACCGGTCAGGGCCTCGTCCAATGTCGGGGTCGGCGAGTCCAGGTATCCCGCCAGGTATCCCTCGTTGATGATCGGAAGCAGCGACGGGTGGTCGTTCAATCCGTAGATGTGGTACGTCTCGGGGTCGAACCAGCTGGAGATGGAGTTGCTGATCCCGTCCAGCGCTGCCTTGCCCAACGCGGTGACGAGGTCACCGAAGTCGATGTTGGGCGGTAACAGACCACCGCCGGCAGGCAACTGGTCGATGTCTCCCGGCGGCCAGCCGTGGTCGATGCTGCCGTAGCCGAGATTCACCAAGATCCGGGTTACCGGCTCCAGCAGCTCATAGAGCGGCATTCCGATGATCGGGAGCAGCTGCAGCGGTGCCAGCAGCGGCAGGATCTCCAACGGCATCATGTGGAACGTGGTCAGCGAGTCAGGGTCGCTGACCGGTAGTTCGATGGCATTCGCGATCTCTTCCGGAGTCGCGCTCGCGTACACCGAGTGTCCGTAGATGAAACCCAGCGCGGAGTTGAGCTGCGACAACGGGTTGTCGTAGATCGGCTTGACCCCAACCGGGTCGTACTCGTAGTTGTAGACGTCGGTGTGATAACCATCGAGATCGACCCGAGCGGCCGACATGGAACCGATCGTCACGATCCGGACAAGGTCGTTGGACACCTCGTTCTCTTGCAGCCAAGCCACCAGGTTTGCCGCGATCCCGCCACTCTGGGAGTAGCCGAAGACCACGATCGGATGCTCTGCATCCACGGTCCCGGCATTGAGCCGCTCGGCAATCGAGTTCTCCAGGTACCGAAGGCCGACCGCACTCGAGGTCGAACTGACGTTCTCCGGGCCAAACTGCGAGTACAGGTCGCCGGTGAAGCCATGCGGCTTCAAGAAGAGCTCGTCGATGGCCGCCATAAAGGCGGGAGTGGGCTGGGGAATGCCCGTACCGCCCATGATCAATGCGACGCCGTCTCCGAGCGACGTACCGTTCCCCGTGAGCGAGAACGCCGGCGACTGCACATGGGCTAACGGTGAGACAACAGGGGCACCCGCGAAGACACTGGCAGCAGCAACAGTGGCAACAAGCGGTAAGCAAGCGTTAACTCGCACGCGGTTCCTCCTATAAAGATCCTTAACTGAACCTTAAAGGTATCCCCAGGGAGTGATCTCCGCAATAGTTTCAACGGAAAATTTGACACGTGTCAGCGCCCGCGGGCGGAGCCGGCCCGCCCGACATCACCGGCCGACGGCGGAGGCGACCTGATGCACAAATGCCTGTGCCCCCCAATTTCTTGGGGGGCACAGGTCTTAATGTTGTGTTCGGCGGTGTCCTACTTTTCCACCCGTGTGGGCAGTATCATCGGCGCTGACAGGCTTAGCTTCCGGGTTCGGGATGGGACCGGGCGTTTCCCTGTCGCTATTTCCGCCGTAACTCTATTTTCTTTTCCTGTGTGGTGAACCGGTTCCCGGTGTGGGGGTGGTTCACCTGTGTCACCAAGTTTGTGTTTGGTGGTGGGGTGTGGGTCTTTAAGTATTTTGTGGTGTGGTTGCGGGCAACACTGTTGTTTCTTTGTGTTGTAAGTTTTCGGCCGGTTAGTGCCAGTTCCCTGCACACCTTGCGGTGCTTCCAGGTCTGGTCTATCAATCCCGTGGTCTGCGGGGGGCCTTATCCCTCTAAAAGGGTGAGAATCCTGGTCTTGGAGTAGGTTTCCCGCTTAGATGCTTTCAGCGGTTATCCTGTCCGAACGTAGCCATCCAGCCGTGCTCCTGGTGGAACAACTGGTACACCAGAGGTTCGTCCGTCCCGGTCCTCTCGTACTAGGGACAGGTTTCCTCAAGATTCTGACGCGCGCGGCGGATAGAGACCGAACTGTCTCACGACGTTCTAAACCCAGCTCGCGTGCCGCTTTAATGGGCGAACAGCCCAACCCTTGGGACCTGCTCCAGCCCCAGGATGCGACGAGCCGACATCGAGGTGCCAAACCATCCCGTCGATATGGACTCTTGGGGAAGATCAGCCTGTTATCCCCGGGGTACCTTTTATCCGTTGAGCGACACCCCTTCCACTCGGGGGTGCCGGATCACTAGTCCCGACTTTCGTCCCTGTTTGACGTGTCAGTCTTACAGTCAAGCTCCCTTGTGCACTTACACTCAACACCTGATTGCCGTCCAGGTTGAGGGAACCTTTGGGCGCCTCCGTTACATTTTAGGAGGCAACCGCCCCAGTTAAACTACCCACCAGGCACTGTCCCTGAACCAGCTTCATGGTTCGAAGTTAGAGGTCCAATACGATCAGAGTGGTATTTCAACAACGACTCCACCCACACTGGCGTGCGAGTTTCACAGTCTCCCACCTATCCTACACAAACCGCATCGAACATCAATACCAAGCTATAGTGAAGGTCCCGGGGTCTTTTCGTCCTGCCGCGCGTAACGAGCATCTTTACTCGTAATGCAATTTCGCCGAGTCTATGGTTGAGACAGTTGAGAAGTCGTTACGCCATTCGTGCAGGTCGGAACTTACCCGACAAGGAATTTCGCTACCTTAGGATGGTTATAGTTACCACCGCCGTTTACTGGGGCTTAAATTCTCAGCTTCACCCCGAAGGGTTAACCGGTCCTCTTAACCTTCCAGCACCGGGCAGGCGTCAGTCCGTATACATCGTCTTGCGACTTCGCACGGACCTGTGTTTTTAGTAAACAGTCGCTTCTCACTGGTTTCTGCGACCCCCTCCCGCTGCCGGCCGCGAAGGCCATGACGGTATGAGGGTCCCCCTTCTCCCGAAGTTACGGGGGTATTTTGCCGAGTTCCTTAACCATAGTTAACTCGTACGCCTTGGTATTCTCTACCTGACCACCTGTGTTGGTTTGGGGTACGGGCCGTGTGTGAGCTCGCTAGAGGCTTTTCTCGGCAGCATAGGATCACCGAATTCGCCACAATTGGCTATGCATCACCTCTCGGACTACATGCCAGACGGATTTGCCTATCTGACGTCCTACGGGCTTGCCCCAGTATTACCACTGACTGGTACGGCTACCTTCCTGCGTCACCCCATCGCTTGACTACTACCAGCGAAGGTCCCACGCAGCCAGCAGTCGTCTCTCCCCGAAGGGATTAATCGACCACCTTTTGGGTGGTTAGTACCACTGATTCATCATGGGCGCGCACACACGGGTACGGGAATATCAACCCGTTGTCCATCGACTACGCCTGTCGGCCTCGCCTTAGGTCCCGACTCACCCTGGGAGGACTGGCCTGGCCCAGGAACCCTTGGTCTTTCGGCGGGCAAGGTTCTCACTTGCCTCATCGCTACTCATGCCTGCATTCTCACTCCCACACCCTCCACCACTAGATCACTCTGTGGCTTCACCGGATGCAGGACGCTCCCCTACCCAATACTTACGTATTGCCGCGGCTTCGGCGGTGTGCTTGAGCCCCGCTACATTATCGGCGCACAATCACTTGACCAGTGAGCTATTACGCACTCTTTCAAGGGTGGCTGCTTCTAAGCCAACCTCCTGGTTGTCTAAGCGACTGCACATCCTTTTCCACTTAGCACACGCTTTGGGGCCTTAGCCGGCGATCTGGGCTGTTTCCCTCTCGACGCACGGAGCTTATCCCCCGCCGTCTCACTGCCACGCTTATACTCACCGGCATTCGGAGTTTGGCTGACGTCAGTAACCTAGTAGGGCCCATCGGCCATCCAGTAGCTCTACCTCCAGTGAGAAACACGCAACGCTGCACCTAAATGCATTTCGGGGAGAACCAGCTATCACGGAGTTTGATTGGCCTTTCACCCCTACCCACAACTCATCCCCTCAGTCTTCAACCTAAGTGGGTTCGGGCCTCCACGCGGTCTTACCCGCGCTTCACCCTGGCCATGGGTAGATCACTCCGCTTCGGGTCCACAACACGCCACTACACACACCCCAACGGATGTGATACGCCCTATTCAGACTCGCTTTCGCTGCGGCTACCCCACACGGGTTAACCTCGCGACGTGCCGGTGACTCGCAGGCTCATTCTTCAAAAGGCACGCCATCACCCCACTCAAAGAGAGGGCTCTGACGGATTGTAGGCACATGGTTTCAGGTACTATTTCACTCCCCTCCCGGGGTACTTTTCACCATTCCCTCACGGTACTAATCCGCTATCGGTCATCGAGTAGTATTCAGGCTTACCGGGTGGTCCCGGCAGATTCACAGCAGATTCCACGGGCCCGCTGCTACTCGGGAAATCGTCACAAGACAGGTATCGGGTTTTCACGTACCGGGCTCTCACCGTCTACGGCAGGCCATCCCAAGCCACTTCCGCTAACCACAACACTTTTTTACTGTCCTCCAGGTGAGTAGACCCAGACATGACGCTCCCACAACCCCGCACACACAACCCCTACCCGGTATCACATGCATACGGTTTAGCCATCCTCCGCTTTCGCTCGCCACTACTCACGGAATCACATTTTGTTTTCTCTTCCTACGGGTACTGAGATGTTTCACTTCCCCGCGTTACCTCCCCACTGGCTATACATTCACCAGTTGGTGACACGACATCACTCGTGCCGGGTTTCCCCATTCGGACATCCTCGGATCCACGCTCGGTTGGCAGCTCCCCGAGGCATATCGCAGCCTCCTACGTCCTTCATCGGCTCTCGATGCCAAGGCATCCACCATGCGCCCTTAAACACTTACAAATCACAAAAACCAAGAAACAAAAATTGCAAAAACAAACAAGACACAAGCCTTGCTTGCTAGATGCTCGCAACCACTATCCACAAAACAAACACCACACCCCACCACCAAGATGGAGCGACAACACACCCACCCCCCAAAAGGGGCGAAAACAGGCCTGTTGCCTCAGGACCCAACAGTGTGCCCAGCCAAAGCCGGCCAACACCACCCCCGAAGAGATCGTGCCGGTTGATGATCAAAGCTGTTGTTGTTTCAAAACAATCTGCACCACCGACAACCCACTACAGGCGCCGGCGAAAAATATCCCAACCATCACATCCCGCACTGTTGCGGGGACGGGGGAAAATGGTGCTCCTTAGAAAGGAGGTGATCCAGCCGCACCTTCCGGTACGGCTACCTTGTTACGACTTCGTCCCAATCGCCGATCCCACCTTCGACGGCTCCCTCCACAAGGGTTAGGCCACCGGCTTCGGGTGTTACCGACTTTCATGACGTGACGGGCGGTGTGTACAAGGCCCGGGAACGTATTCACCGCAGCGTTGCTGATCTGCGATTACTAGCGACTCCGACTTCATGGGGTCGAGTTGCAGACCCCAATCCGAACTGAGACCGGCTTTAAAGGATTCGCTAACCCTCACGGGATCGCAGCCCTTTGTACCGGCCATTGTAGCATGTGTGAAGCCCTGGACATAAGGGGCATGATGACTTGACGTCATCCCCACCTTCCTCCGAGTTGACCCCGGCAGTCTCTCACGAGTCCCCACCATTACGTGCTGGCAACATGAGACAAGGGTTGCGCTCGTTGCGGGACTTAACCCAACATCTCACGACACGAGCTGACGACAGCCATGCACCACCTGCACACAGGCCACAAGGGAACCGATATCTCTACCGGCGTCCTGTGCATGTCAAACCCAGGTAAGGTTCTTCGCGTTGCATCGAATTAATCCACATGCTCCGCCGCTTGTGCGGGCCCCCGTCAATTCCTTTGAGTTTTAGCCTTGCGGCCGTACTCCCCAGGCGGGGTACTTAATGCGTTAGCTACGGCACGGATCCCTAAAGGAAGGAAACCCACACCTAGTACCCACCGTTTACGGCGTGGACTACCAGGGTATCTAATCCTGTTCGCTCCCCACGCTTTCGCTCCTCAGCGTCAGTTACTGCCCAGAGACCCGCCTTCGCCACCGGTGTTCCTCCTGATATCTGCGCATTCCACCGCTACACCAGGAATTCCAGTCTCCCCTACAGTACTCCAGTCTGCCCGTATCGCCCGCACGCCCACAGTTAAGCTGTGAGTTTTCACGGACAACGTGACAAACCACCTACGAGCTCTTTACGCCCAGTAATTCCGGACAACGCTCGCACCCTACGTATTACCGCGGCTGCTGGCACGTAGTTGGCCGGTGCTTCTTCTGTACCTACCGTCACCCCAAAGAAAACCTTGGAGCTTCGCCGATACTGAAAGAGGTTTACAACCCGAAGGCCGTCATCCCCCACGCGGCGTCGCTGCATCAGGCTTGCGCCCATTGTGCAATATTCCCCACTGCTGCCTCCCGTAGGAGTCTGGGCCGTATCTCAGTCCCAGTGTGGCCGGACACCCTCTCAGGCCGGCTACCCGTCGTCGCCTTGGTAGGCCATTACCCCACCAACAAGCTGATAGGCCGCGGGCCCATCCCACACCGCAAAAGCTTTCCACCACACACCATGAAGCGCGTGGTCCTATTCGGTATTAGACCCAGTTTCCCAGGCTTATCCCAAAGTGCAGGGCAGATCACCCACGTGTTACTCACCCGTTCGCCACTCGAGTACCCCCGAAGGGGCCTTTCCGTTCGACTTGCATGTGTTAAGCACGCCGCCAGCGTTCGTCCTGAGCCAGGATCAAACTCTCCAAACAAAAACAATTTGGAAACAATCCCAAAACATCAGTCAAAAACTGACATCAAAAAATACGCCACACCCCCAACACGGGGCGCCGAAGGCATGGCAAAAACAACAACAAAAAATTTCACCAAACACACTATTGAGTTCTCAAACAACACGCCGCCTGGCTTCAGGCAACCCCCGTACTATACTCTTGAGTTGAAGCTAAGTCAACTCCGAGCTTTTCGGGGCTTCCAGAAGGACTTCCAGACTTGCTGCCTGGCTTCAGGCAACCCCGCTACTGTACTCGCTTTTCGGAGTTGAGTCAACTCCCAATTTTTCGGGGCTTCCGGAAGGACTTCCAGACTGCCGGTAGTTCCGCGGTCCGCGTCCCTCCGGCTCGACCTATATTACACGTTCTATCTCAGCGCCCAAATCGCCTAGATATTCCACGAATAACGGGTAGCCGCGATCGATGTGGAAAACGTCGTGGACCTCGGTCTCACCGTCTGCGACCAGGCCCGCAAGGACCAGACCGGCTCCAGCACGGATGTCGGAGGCCCACACGGGTGCACTCGAGAGCTGCGGCAGCCCACGCACCACCGCATGGTGGCCGTCGGTACGCGCATCGGCCCCAAGGCGGATCATCTCCTCGACGAACCGGAATCTGGCCTCGAAGACGTTCTCGGTGATCATCGATGTGCCATCGGCGATCGCCGCGAGGCCGATCGCCATCGGCTGCAGGTCAGTGGGGAATCCGGGAAACGGCAAGGTCGCGACGTTGACGGCCTTCGGCCGCTCGTATTGCACCACCCGGAAGCCGTTATCGGACTGGGTGACCGTCGCCCCCGCATCGTGCAGCTTGTGCAGAACAAGCTGCAGGTGAGATGGGTCCACCCCGGTGACCGAGATGTCGCCGCGGGTCATCACCGCAGCAATCGCCCAGGTCGCCGCCACGATCCGGTCGCCGATCACTTCGTGTTCGGTGGGATGCAGACGTGGTACCCCGGTGATCTTCAGCGTTGGAGAACCCGCACCTTCGATCTGGGCGCCCATCTGGTTGAGCATCGTGCAGAGATCAGCGACATCGGGCTCACGTGCCGCGTTGTGGATGGTCGTGACGCCTTCGGCCAGGACCGCGGCCATCAGGATGTTCTCGGTGGCGCCGACCGACGGGAACTCCAACTGGATCTCGGCGCCGCGCAGCTTCTCGGCGTGGGCAACCACACAGCCGTGTTCGATATTGCAGGTGGCGCCCAGCTGCCGCAGGCCGGCTTGATGCATGTCGAGCGGGCGCGAGCCGATCGCGTCGCCGCCCGGTAGTGCGACTTTCGCCTTCAGACACCGCCCCACCAGGGGGCCCAACACACAGACCGACGCCCGGAACTGGCGCACCGCGGCGAAGTCCGCGTCGTATTTGGGTTCGTCGGGCGAGGTGATGCGCACGGTGGTGCCCTCAAGTTCGACATTGGCACCCAAGCCGCGCAGCACCTCGGCCATCAGCGGCACGTCCAGAATGTCCGGGCAGTTGGTGATGGTGCTGGTGCCCTCCGCCAACAAAGCCGCCGCCATCAGCTTCAGGACGCTGTTCTTAGCGCCACCGACGGCGACCTCACCGGACAATCGGTTACCCCCGGTAACCACGAAACGCTCACCCACTCGCGTCAGTGTAGTGACGACACGAGCCCTATCCCGACCAATCCGGGGCTGCTGCCGAAGCGGGGATTGCACCGGTTCCCTCCCCCGGTACGGTTTGGGCTATGGCAGTGCACATCACGCGCGTTTACACCCGTACCGGCGACGACGGAACGACCGGCTTGAGCGACTTCTCCCGCGTACCCAAGACCGATCCGCGGTTGGTGGCCTACGCCGATGTCGAGGAGGCCAACGCCGCGATCGGTGTCGCGATTGCGCTCGGCGAACCCGCCGAGGTGGTGAGCGCCACACTGCTGCACATTCAAAACGACCTGTTCGACGCAGGTGCGGATCTGGCCACGCCGGTCGCCGAGAATCCGAAGTACCCGCCGCTGCGGATCACCGCCGACTACGTCGACCGAGTGGAGGCGTGGTGTGACGAGTACAACGAACAGCTGCCCCCGCTCAACTCGTTCATCCTGCCGGGCGGCTCACCACTGTCGGCACTGCTGCACGTGGCTCGAACCGCGGTGCGCCGGGCCGAGCGCTCGGCCTGGGCCGCACTCGATGCCTACCCCGAGGGCGTGTCGGTGCTGCCGGCAAAGTATTTGAATCGCTTGTCGGACTTGATGTTTGTCCTGTGCCGAGTGGCAAACACCGATGGTGACGTGCTCTGGAAGCCCGGCGGCGAACGCACTGATCGCCCCGAAAAGTAGTCTGCGCCAACGGCTCCAGCGACCTCGGCTTGTTCAGTCGGCTTGTTCAGTAGCTCTGCCGCCGGGCCCGCGGGGACGGGCGCGCCTCCAGCCAGGACAGGAAGGCGGTCCGCGCGCCGCGGTCCAGCGCTATCTCGAAGCCGGCCCGACGGTCCTGAGCGACATCGCAGAGTTCGAGCACCACGATCTCGTCGGTCATGATGTCGAATTCGTCGCCGCGGGGCGCACGGCGGGCCACCACGTCCACGCCACGTCGACTGAGCCGACGATCCGGCCACAACCGCACGCTGGAAAGACGGTAGAAAGCCGCTTCGCCGCCGCGATAGCGGACCACGCCATGACGCCAGCCGTGTCCGCCAACGGCCGGAAGGTCGCGCATGATCGCGGCCGTACCGCCCTGACGCAGCTTCCACAGCCGGTAGCTGAGCGCAACAACGGCGCCCAGCAAAACGCCGACGAGCACGACCATGCAGATCATGGGCGTGCTCATCGGTTCTCGAGCCTCTTAGTCGATTAGACCCAGGGCGCGCAGCCTGGCCCGCCCCCGTGCAGCCATCTTGGGGTCGCTGGACTGGGCCTCGTGCCGTGCGGACGCCTCGTCGATCTCCGAGGTGAAGTCGACGGCCTCAGCCAAGATGCTGACGCCCTCTTCGGTCACCGACAGGAAGCCGCCGTGTACGGCAAGCCGCAGTTCGTCCTCCTCGACGCGGTCCACCCGCACCATCGCGTCATCGACGAGCTCGGCAACCACCGGGATGTGTCCCGGCAGGATGCCGATCTCACCGACGGTGGTCCGGGTGAAGATGAACGTGGCCTTGCCCGACCACACCTTGCGATCGACCGCGACGATGTCGACGTCAAGCTCTGCCATTACCCACCGCCTTTCGTCTTGGTAGGAGTCCGCGTCACAGCTTGGCGCCCAGGCTCTCGGCCTTCTTGGCCAGGTCGTCGAGACCACCGATCAGGAAGAACGCCTGCTCGGGCAGGTGGTCGAAGTCGCCCTTGGTCAAGCGGTCGAAGGCCTCGATGGTCTCCTTCAGCGGCACCGTCGAACCGGGCTGGCCGGTGAACTGCTCGGCAGCCATCATGTTCTGGCTCAGGAACCGCTCGATACGCCGTGCCCTGCCGACCAGCTGCTTGTCCTCTTCGGAGAGCTCGTCGATACCGAGGATGGCGATGATGTCCTGCAGGTCCTTGTACCGCTGGAGCACCCGGATGACCTCCTGGGCGACACGGTAGTGGTCGTCGCCGACGATGGCCGGGTCCAGAATGGTCGAGCTGGAGGCCAGCGGGTCCACCGCCGGGAAGATGCCCTTGGAGAACACCGCACGGCTGAGCTCGGTGGTCGCGTCCAGGTGCGCGAACGTGGTCGCCGGCGCCGGGTCGGTGTAGTCGTCGGCGGGCACGTACACGGCCTGCATCGAGGTGATGGACCGACCGCGGGTCGAGGTGATCCGCTCCTGCAGCTCACCCATCTCGTCGGCCAGCGTGGGCTGGTAACCCACGGCCGAAGGCATGCGGCCCAGCAGGGTCGAAACCTCGGAGCCGGCCTGGGTGAACCGGAAGATGTTGTCGATGAACAGCAGCACGTCCTGGCCCGCCTCGTCGCGGAACCACTCGGCCATGGTCAGGGCCGACAGCGCCACGCGCATACGAGTGCCCGGCGGCTCGTCCATCTGACCGAACACCAAGGCGGTGTCCTTGAGCACGTTGGCGTCCTCGAGCTCGACCCACAGGTCGTTGCCCTCACGGGTGCGCTCCCCCACGCCGGCGAACACCGAGGTGCCACCGAAGTTGCGGGCGATACGGTTGATCATCTCCTGGATAAGCACGGTCTTGCCCACGCCGGCACCACCGAACAGGGCGATCTTGCCGCCACGCACGTACGGGGTGAGCAGGTCGACGACCTTCAGGCCGGTCTCGAGCATCTCGGTGCGCGGTTCCAGCTCATTGAAGGCCGGGGGCTTCCGGTGGATGCCCCAGTGCTCGAAGTCCTCGCCGTAGCCCGGCTTGTCGAGGCAGTTCCCGAGGGCGTTGAACACGTGGCCCTTGACCTCGTGACCCACCGGCACCGAGATCGCGGCACCGGTGTCGGTGACCTCGGTGCCACGCACCAGGCCGTCGGTGGGCTGCATCGAAATGGTGCGGACCAGGTTGTCACCCAAGTGCTGGGCGACCTCGAGGGTCAGCGTCTTGGCCAGCTCCGAGAAGGAGATCTCCGCGTGCAGAGCGTTGAACAGCTCAGGCACCGCGCCCCGGGGGAACTCGACGTCGACGACGGGGCCGGTGACGCGTACCACGCGGCCGGCGGTTGTCTTGTCAGCGGTAACAGTCATTATCTTCTTCGCTTCCTTGGGGACTTACCGGGCGGCGTCGGCGAGGGCATTCGCACCGCCAACGATTTCGCTGATTTCCTGGGTGATCTGAGCCTGGCGCTCACGGTTGGCCTCAAGGGTCAACGCTTTGATCAAGTCGTCGGCATTGTCGGTCGCCGACTTCATCGCGCGCTGGCGCGAAGCCAGCTCCGAGGCCGCCGAGTCGAGCAGCGCGGCATACACACGGGTGGTCAGATACCGCGGCAGCAACGAGTCGAACAGCGTGGTGGCGTCCGGCTCGAAGGAGTACAGGGTCTTCGGACCGCTCTCCTCGCCCACGTACTCCACCAGCATCGGGGCGATCCGACGCGCCTCGGCCGACTGCGACAGCATCGAGCGGAAGTCGGTCGACACGATGTGCAGTTCGTCGACGCCCAGGACCCCGTCGGTGCCCGGGTGGTCGCCGTCGTCGTCGACGCCGGCCAGGAAGGCCTCAACCAGAGTCGAGGCGATCGTGGCGGCGTTCTCGTAGGTCGGCTGCTCGGAGAATCCGGTCCAGGAGTCGGTGACCGCCCAGTTCCGGAACGAGTAGTAGGCCAGGGCCTTGCGTCCGACGACGTAGAGAACCGGGTCCTTACCCTCCGAGCGCAGCAGAGAGAACAGCTCCTCTGCCCGGCGGAAGACGTTGGCGTTGTAGCCGCCACACAGACCACGGTCGGACGACACCACCAGGACACCCGCCCGCTTGGGCTCGCTGCGCTCGACCAGCAGCGGGTGCTCCAGGGCCGCCTCGGCGGCCAGAGTGGTGAGCAATCGGGTGATCTCGTCGGCGTACGGCCGGGCCGTTTCCAGCCGAGTCTGCGCCCGGCCGATACGCGAGGTGGCGATCAGCTCCTGAGCCTTGGTGATCTTCTTGATCGACCCGGCTGAGCGGATTCGCCCGCGTAGTTCGCGAAGTGTGGCTGCCATAGCGGCGTTACTTCTTCTTCGCCGGCGCGGCCTTGTGGACCTGCACCGCTTCCTTGCCGAGCTTGTCCTCGTCAAGCGCGTCGACGTGCTCGTCGGGAACCACCGAGCTGCCGTCCGAGGCGGCGAAGCCCTTCTTGAACTGGTTGATCACTGCAACCAGCTTCTCGTTGGCCTCGTCGGAGAGCTTCTTGCTCTCGCGGATCCCGGTCAGCAGGTCGTTCTCCGAGGCCCGGATGTGGTCCAGCAGCTCGGCTTCGAAGCGGCCCACATCCTCGACCGGCACCGAGTCCAGGTGACCTTCAGTACCCAGGAAGATCGAGACCACCTGCTCCTCGACGGGCAGCGGTGCGTACTGGGGCTGCTTGAGCAGCTCCACCAGGCGTGCACCACGCTCCAGCTGAGCCTTGCTGGTGGCGTCCAGGTCGGAGGCGAAAGCGGCGAAGGCCTCCAGCTCGCGGTACTGCGACAGGTCCAGACGCAGCGAGCCGGCCACCTCCTTCATCGCCTTGATCTGGGCGGCGCCACCGACACGGGACACCGACACACCGACGTTGATGGCCGGGCGGACGCCCTGGTTGAACAGGTCGCTCTCCAGGAAGCACTGGCCGTCGGTGATCGAGATGACGTTGGTCGGGATGTAGGCCGAGATGTCGTTGGCCTTGGTCTCGATGATCGGCAGACCGGTCAGCGAACCGCCACCCAGCTCGTCGGAGAGCTTCGCGCAACGCTCCAGCAGACGGGAGTGCAGGTAGAACACGTCACCCGGGTAGGCCTCGCGGCCCGGCGGGCGGCGCAGCAGCAGCGAGATGGCGCGGTAGGCCTCGGCCTGCTTGGTCAGGTCGTCGAAGACGATCAGCACGTGCTTGCCCGAGTACATCCAGTGCTGGGCGATCGCCGAGCCGGTGTAGGGGGCCAGCCACTTGAAGCCGGCGGAGTCCGACGCGGGCGCGGCGACGATCGTGGTGTAGTCCATGGCGCCACCCTCTTCCAGCGCGCGACGCACGCTGGCGATGGTGGTGCCCTTCTGGCCGATCGCGACGTAGACGCAACGAACCTGCTGGTTCGGGTCGCCGGTCTCCCAGTTCTTGCGCTGGTTGAGGATGGTGTCCACACAGAGCGCGGTCTTGCCGGTCTTGCGGTCGCCGATGACGAGCTGACGCTGGCCGCGGCCGATCGGGGTCATGGCGTCGACGGCCTTGATGCCGGTCTGCAGCGGCTCGGACACGCTCTGACGCTGAACCACCGAGGGGGCCTGCATCTCCAGCGGACGACGGGTCTCGGCCTCGATCTCGCCGCGCGCGTCGATGGGCTGTCCCAGCGGGTTGACGACGCGACCGAGGAAGCCGTCGCCGACCGGCACCGAGAGCACCTCACCGGTGCGCTTGACCTGCTGGCCCTGCTCGATGTTCTCGAAGTTGCCCAGGATGACCGCGCCGACGCTGTGCTCGTCGAGGTTCAGGGCTACGCCCAGCACGCCGCCGGGGAACTCGAGGAGCTCCTGGGTCATCACCGAAGGAAGGCCCTCGACGTGTGCGATGCCGTCGCCGGCGTCGATGACGGTGCCGACCTCCTCGCGCGCGGTGTCGGCGCTGAAGGAGCTCACGTACTCCTCGATCGCCCCCTGAATGTCGTCAGAGGAGATTGTCAACTCTGCCATGGCTTTTCGTCTTCCTGCCTTCGAAATGGGTGTTGGGCTCTTGGACCGGGTAGGTCTTGATCAGTCGGGCAACTGCGTCTTGGCTGCGGCGAGACGCGACGACAGCGCGCCGTCGATCACCTCGTCGCCGACCGAGATCGTCAACCCGCCCAGCAGTGCCGGGTCGACGCCGACCTGCACGCGGACCGGGTGGCTGTAGATCCGGCTCAGGACCGTGTTCAGCCGGGTGCGCTGGGCGTCGCTGAGCTCGGCGGCCGCACCGACGTGCGCCACCAGCTCGCCGCGACGTGCCACTGCGATCTGAGCAAGCTCGGTGATCGCTTCGTGTGCGGACTGGCCACTGAGCAGCCGTACGGTCTGCTCAAGCAGCGCCACCGTGATCGGGTTGGTACCACTGCCGACGACATTGCGCAGCAACCCGACCCGACCAGCGGCCGGGGTCGCGGTGTCGCCGAGCAGGATGTCCAGACGGGGCTGGGCGTCCAACACGCGGGAGAACCGGAACAGCTGGTCCTCCACCTCGTCGACCGTGCCAGCGCTCTCGGCCGACAGCAGCAGTGCCTGCCGGGCGACGTGCTCCACGGCGGTGATCAGGTCCGCGCCGTTGGACCACCGGGCAGAAGCGGCGGCGGTCACCAGCGTCAGGGCGGGGGCACCGACCTTGTCGGCGAACAGGCGCTGCACGAGGCGGACCTTCGGTGCGGCGTCGTCGATCGGCACGGTCAGGTGCCGCGTGATCACGACCTCGCGCTCGAGCAGCTCGGCGACCGCGGTCAGGTCATCGGCCAGCGAGGCCAAGCCCTGCTGGTCCAGGCCACCGGCCACCTCGCCGAACTTGTCCAGCAGGCCGGCCAACGCCTGACGGCTGGCCGAACGCATCCGGACCAAGATCGGCGATTCGACCTCGACGGACTTCGGCGCCATGGCGTCGAGCTCGTCGAGGAACCGGTCCACAGTGGCGGACTGCCGCTGCGGGTCGGAGACGTGCGCGCGAACCAGTTCGCCCGCCCGCTGCACAGCTTCGGCACCCAAGCCGGACCGCAGCTCACGGATGAGTTGCGCCCGCATGAGACCGACCTGCTGTCCGCCGGTGGTCTTCACGCGCTCGGCTTCGACGCCGGCCTGGCTGCGCAGTTGCTCGGCGATCCGCTCGGCGTCCGAGTGGGCCTCCGCGGTGACCCGCTGCGCCTCGGCCGAGGCGTTGGCCAGTGCCGTGGAGTGCGCCTGACCGGCTTCGGTCAGACGAGCGGCGGCTGCTGCCGCCTCCTCCAGCTGCTTGCGCACCGACTCCTGCTGGTCGGCCATCAGCTTGCGTACCGGTGGTACGACGAACTTGACCAGCAGCCAAACGATGATGGCAAAGCCGACCAGCTGCCCGATGAAAATCGACATCTCTGTTGCTACCGCCCCGTACTCGCCGCGGAAAGTGCCTCAGCCTCAACACCGAGGATCCGGCTGGCCAGGGTGGAAGACAGTGCCTCCACCCGGGCCTGCAGCTGCTCACTCACCGCATCGCCTTCTTGCTTGAGCTTGTCGGTGGCGGCCTGCAATGTCGAGGCCACCTCCGCCTCGGCCGCCGACCGCTGCTCGTCGATCACCTTGCGCCCCTCGGCACGAGCTTCGTCCCGTGCCGTGCTGGCCTCAAGGCGCGCTGCCGCCATCTGCTTCTCGTAGTCGGCATCGGCGGCCGCGAACTGCTCAGCGGACTCCCGATTGTCGGCGAGAGTCTTGGTGACCATGTTCTCGCGCTCCCGCAGCACCTTCATGATCGGCGGCACCACGAAGGTACTGATCACGCCGAGCACGATCAGGAAGATCGCGAGCACGACGAAGAAGGTGCCGTCGGGAATGAGGAAGCTCTTCTTCGGGCCTTCCTCAGCCGCCTCGCTCAACGCGAGGACAGCAACGCTCATGTCACCCATCTTGTGCGTTACTGCTGTGCGGCGATCGGGGTGGCGAAGACGAACAACGCCATGAAGGCCAGGTTGATGAAGTAGGCCGCTTCGACCAGACCAACCGTGATGAAGAACGGGGTGAACAGGCGACCCTGGGCTTCGGGCTGACGGGCGATACCGGCGATCAGAGCGTTACCGGCGATACCGTCACCGATACCGGCGCCGATGGCACCGCCGCCCATGATGAGACCGCCGCCGATGAGGGCACCAAGTCCGATCAGATTGGGATCTGCCATTTCATTCCTCCTTGCTAGCTGGTAGTGCTCTACCAGGTCTGATGTGGTCGTGCAGGTGGTACTAGTGGTGGTCTTCTTCGAGCTCCATGGCCTGGCTGAAGTACAGGATCGTCAGCAGCGCGAAGATGAACGCCTGGATCAGTCCGACGAACAGGTCGAAGGTCTTCCAGATCGCGTTCGGCGCGACCATGAAGACCGGCCCCAGCAGCGCGATCAGGCTGACCAGGATGCCGCCGGCGAAGATGTTGCCGAACAGACGCAGAGACAGCGAGACCGGCTTGGCGATCTCTTCGACCAGGTTGATCGGCGCCAGGATCGCGACGTGGCCCTTGAGAACCCGCAGCGGGTGGCCGATGAAGCCGCGGCGCCAGAACCCGGCCAAGTGGTAGCCGCAGAACACCAGCAGGGCCAGCGCCAGCACGAAGTTGATGTCGGCGGCGGCAGAGGAGATCAGCTCGTGGATGCCGTGCTCGTCGGCGTACTGGAACGGCAGCACCGAGAGCCAGTTGCAGACCAGGATGAAGATGAAGATCGTCACCGCCAGCGGCAGCACGAACGGGGCGATCTTCATCCCGATGGCACCCTCGATCTGGTTGCGCATCTGAATGGTGATCGCCTCGAAGAACAGCTGCACCCCGCCGGGGACCCCGCTCGAGGTGACCTTGGCGCGCAGGAAGAGCGCCAGGGCGATCACGATCACCGCTGCGATCGCGGTGGAGGTGATGGTGTCGATGTTGACCTCACCGACCAGCGGCCACACCGCGGTCTCGTGGTGGCCGACCTCGATGGCTCCCTCAGCCAGGATCGACTCAGTCATTTTCCGTCCCTTCAGCGCCCGACTCTGACGCTTGCGCGCGGAGCTTTTTTACCACTGGCAGCATGGTGGTCAGCACCAGCACTACCTCGAACAAGGCCAATCCGAACAGCGCACCGAGGCCCTCTGGACGGAACTGGTAAGCGATCGCCAAGCCGATCACGCTGATGACCAGCAGACGAGACGCCGAGTTCAGCGCCATCTTCTTCTTCAGCGGGTGGTCGGCGGCGGTGATCTTCAGCGCCGACCGGCGAATCAGGAGCGCATTGCCCAAGCCGAGCGCCAGGCCCAGCCCGAAGAACACACCGAAGAGCGGTCGGCCGAACTGAGCGGCCGCGGCAATTGCGGCAGCGGTCAGAGCAACACAGATCAGTGACAGCCGAATCGGCTGGAACACCACCGACGGCAACACCAACGGCGCATCCTGCGCTGGTGTCGTCACCGCCTCACCCCAATCTGAATCTGCCCTGCGTCACTGTCGTGAAGTCGCCCGCCGAGCGTATCGGATGCCCGAACGCACTGTGGAACCACCTACAACACCATCTTAGACGGTGCTACTACCGCGTGTCGTAGGGGTCGTCTTCCGAGGCGCCGCCCCGGCGTAGCAACGGGATGAGCGTAACGACAATCGCGATGAGCATTGCACCCAACATCACCGCCCCGGTGTAGCGCGGGTCGAAGAAGATGGTGCCAGCCGCCCCGAACGCGACGATCGCCGTCCACAAGTAGATCAGCAGCACCACCCGGCGATCGGAGTGGCCGATCTGCAGCAACCGATGGTGCAGGTGCATCTTGTCCGGACTGAACGGACTGAGCCCGGCACGAGTCCGACGGATGATCGCCAGCAGCACGTCCAGCGCCGGCACGCACATCACTGCCGCCACCAGCAGGAACGGCGACAGCAGCGCGAAGACGTCGCGCGCGCCGTAGGCGGTTTGCGAGATCGGCCCGGCCGCGGTGGTGGACGCCGCCGCCAGCATCAGGCCGATCAGCATCGAGCCGGAGTCGCCCATGAAGATCTTTGCGGGGCTGAAATTGTGTGGCAGGAAACCCAAACAAGCCCCGGCCAAGACCACCGAGATCAACGCGGGCGGGTAGAACAGCACGTCGCCGCCGTGGTCCTGCAGCACGCCGACGGAGAACATGCAGATCGCCAGTGCGGTGATCAATCCCAGGCCGGCGGCCAGCCCGTCGAGGCCGTCGACGAAGTTCATCGCGTTGACGATCGAGACCGTCAGCGCCAGCGTCAGCAGGATCGAGGACACCTGGTCGAGCACCACGGTGCCCACGCCGCCGATCGGGATGTAGAGCACGCTCCAGGCCACACCCATGGTGACGAGCACGCTGGCCGCGGTGATCTGGCCGGCGAATTTGGTCAGGGCGTCCAGGCCCCACTTGTCGTCGAGCAGACCGATTCCCATGATGACGCCGCCGGCCAGCACCACCGCCGGCATGCCGGTGGAATAGACGAAGCCGCGCGTCAGTGCCGGCAGCTGAGAGGCCAGGAAGATCCCGGCGACGATGCCGACGTACATCGCCAACCCGCCCATCCGCGGAGTGGGCTGCACATGGACGTCACGTTCGCGCGGGTAGGCGACCGCGCCGATCCGGGTGGCCATCCAGCGAACGGGTCCGGTGGTGAAGTAGGTGATGATCGCGGCGGTCAGGCCCACTAACGCGAGTTCTCGCAGTGGCACGCCGGCGCCACGGTCGGCCAGGGCCAGCAGGCTGGTCACGGTGTTCCCGTCAGCGAGTCCGGATCCAGCCCCAGCACCGCGCCGATCTGTTCGGCGGTGACCGGTCCGGTGCGGACGATCCGCGGTGCGGGGCCGGTGAGATCCACGATCGTCGAGGCCGCACCCTGTTCGGCCGGTCCCGCGTCGAGGTAGACGTCGACGGACTCCCCCAGTTGGCTTTGCGCTTCGCCGGCCTCGACGGCGGGCGACCCGCCGGAGACGTTGGCGCTGGACACCGCCATCGGGCCCACCGCCTTGAGGACTTCCAGTGCCACCGGATGCAGCGGCATGCGCACCATGACCGTGCCGCGGGCTTCGCCGAGGTCCCACTGCAGCGACGGGGCTTGGGTGACGATCAGGCTGAGCGCGCCCGGCCAGAAGGCGCGGATCAGTTCACGGGCGGTCTCCGGCACGATCAGGGCCAGCCCGTCGATGGAGTTCCACGACCCCACCAGCACGCCCACCGGCATGTCACGGCCGCGTCGTTTGGCCGCCAGAAGCGCGGTCACCCCGGCGGCGTTAAAGGCATCGGCACCGATGCCATAGACCGTGTCGGTCGGCAGCACCACCAGGCGTCCACCGCGCACAGCGTCGATCGCCGCCGCGATACCGGCCGCACGCTGGTCGGCGTCGGCGCAGTCGAAAACCTCTGTCATGGTTGATTGTTCCTGATCGCCGTCACGAACCGGAGCCGCCCAGTCAGGTCGGGCCGGGACACTACCTCGTCGAAAAATCCGGTGCCGCGCACAGTTTGGACGGTGGCCGCCGGCGTGGTGTCGTCATGCTCGACGGCGAATAGTCCACCCGGGCGCAGCAATCGGGCTGCCAGGTGGGCCAGCGGAGTGATCACCGACATTCCGTCCGGGCCGCCGAACAGCGCGTGCTCCGGATCATGCTGGGCTACTTCGGGATCTAACTCCGCACCGTCGGGAATATAGGGCGGGTTGCTGACCATCAGGTCAACTTGACCGTCAAGCTCCGACAGCAGGCCTGGCTGGGTTATGTCGGCGCGGATCAACTCTACCGCGGTGCCGGCACAGTTGCGGCGGGCGTAATCCAGTGCCGATTCGGAGTCGTCGACAGCCAGTACCCGCGCGGCGGGGAGACTGTGAGCCAACGCGATCGCGAGGGCACCGGACCCGGTGCAGGCGTCGACGATCAGCGCGGGAAGCTGTTGAGCCTCGGCTTGTTTGAGCGCCCATTCCAGCATGGCCTCGGTCTCCGGGCGCGGGGTGAACACTCCCGGGCCAACTTGCAGCGTCACCGGGCCGAACGCCGCGGTCCCGATCAGGTGTTGCAACGGGACCCGGGAACTGCGTGCGGCAACCAATTCCCGGTAACGGCCGAAGAACTCGTCGTCGGGTGGACCCAGCAGCGCCAGCCGGCCACGGTCGGTGCCGGCCGCATGGGCGGCGAGCTCTTCAGCGTCGTAGCGGGCGGAATCAATCCCGGCATCAGCGAAAAGCGCTGCAGCGGAGTCGATCGCGTCCCTCATTCGGCTCACGCCGTCCCCTGTAACCGGGTTTCCTTATCGGCGGCTGCCAGCGCGTCGAACATCGGATCGAGATCCCCGTCGAGGACCTGGTCGAGGTTGTGCGCCTTGTAGCCGATGCGGTGGTCGGTGATCCGGTTTTCCGGGAAGTTGTAAGTGCGGATGCGTTCGCTGCGGTCCACAGTGCGGATCTGGCTGGCCCGATCGGCCGAGGCATCCGCCTGAGCCTGCTCCTCGGCAACCGCCTGCAGCCGGGCCGCCAAAACCTGCAATGCACGGGCCTTGTTCTGCAGCTGCGACCGCTCGTTCTGGCAGGTGACGACAATCCCGGTCGGCAAGTGGGTGATACGCACCGCGGAGTCGGTGGTGTTGACGCCCTGGCCGCCCTTGCCGGAGGAGCGGTAGACGTCGATGCGCAGGTCCGACTCGTCGATGGCCACCTCGGCGACCTCTTCGGGCTCGGGGTAGACCAACACGCCGGCCGCCGAGGTGTGGACGCGCCCCTGCGACTCGGTCACCGGGACTCGCTGCACGCGGTGCACACCGCCCTCGAACTTCATCTTCGACCAGACACCGTCGGCGCTGTCGCCCTTGCTCGCGATGGTCAGGGTGGCGTCTTTGTAGCCGCCGAGGTCGGAGGTGGTCTCGTCGAGGACGGTCACCTTCCAGCCCTGGCGTTCTGCGTAGCGGATGTACATCCGGGCCAGGTCAGCGGCGAACAACGCCGATTCCTCGCCGCCTTCGCCGGATTTGACCTCGAGCACGATGTCGTCGGCGTCGTGCGGGTCGCGAGGCGCCAGCATGTCGGTGAGCGCGGTGTCCAGCTCGGCGACGCGCGCCTCCAGCTCCGGGATCTCGGCCGCGAAGGACGCGTCATCGGCGGCCAGTTCCCGGGCGGCTTCGAGGTCACCGCGGGCCGACTCGAGCTTGCGGTGGGTGGCGATGATGGGCGCCAGTTGGGCGAAACGCCGACCGGCCCGACGTGCCTCGGCCGGATCGTTGTGCAGTTCGGGATCCGACAGCTGCGTTTCCAGGGCGGCGTGCTCGGCCAGCAGGGCGTCAATCCCCTGAATGCTTTGGGTCATCTCACCTCCATCCCCGAACGCAAACCGACGCCCGGATGACGTGCTGGCACGTTCCGGGCGTCGGTGAGGGAGCTATTTGTCGTCGGCTGCCGCAGTTGCGGCGGCACCGGCGTTGCGCTTGCCGTAGCGCTTCTCGAAGCGCGCGACACGGCCGCCGCTGTCCAGGATCTTCTGCTTGCCGGTGTAGAACGGGTGGCACTGCGAGCAGACCTCGACCACGATGTGGCCGCTCTCCTTGGTGCTACGGGTGGTGAAGCTGTTGCCACAACCGCAGACCACGGTGGTCTCGCCGTAGGCGGGGTGAATGCCAGTTTTCATGATGTCCTCTTCAATCGTGGGCCGCCGGGTCGCCCGCCTTCGAATGTGGGGCAGACGTGAACCGGAACCTGAGGTTGTCGATTATGCCAGCTGCGCCAGCCCCTCCCAAAACGCCCGGAGCGGCTGGCGCATTCCAGCGGCAGATCAGTCGTTGTCCATTCCCGGCGTGGTCTTGGACACCTGCACCAGGAACTCGTAGTTGTTCTTGGTCTTGCGCAGCTGGCTCATCAGCAAGTCGATGGCCTGATGCGAGTCCAGGCCGGACAGCAGACGACGCAGCTTGTGCACGATCGCGAACTCGTCCGGCGAGAGCAGGAGCTCGTCCTTACGAGTGCCCGACGGGTTGACGTCGACGGCCGGGAATACCCGGCGCTCGGCGATCTTGCGGTCCAGCTTGAGCTCGGCGTTACCGGTGCCCTTGAACTCTTCGAAGATCACGGTGTCACCGGTGGAGCCGGTCTCCACCATCGCGGTGGCGATGATGGTCAGCGAACCGCCGTCCTCGATGTTGCGGGCCGCGCCCAGGAACCGCTTGGGCGGGTAGAGCGCGGTGGAGTCCACACCACCGGACAGGATGCGGCCCGACGCCGGGGAGGCGTTGTTGTAGGCACGACCCAGCCGGGTGATCGAGTCCAGCAGCACGACGACGTCCTTGCCCTGCTCGACCAGGCGCTTGGCCCGCTCGATGGCCAGCTCGGCGGCCTGGGTGTGGTCTGACGGCGGCCGGTCGAACGTGGAGGCGATGACCTCACCCTTGACCGAGCGCTGCATGTCGGTGACTTCTTCGGGACGCTCGTCGACCAGCACCACCATCAGGTGGCACTCGGGATTGTTGCGGGTGATCGCGTTGGCGATGTCCTGCATGATCGTGGTCTTACCGGCCTTGGGCGGTGACACGATCAGGGCACGCTGCCCCTTGCCGATCGGCATGATCAGGTCGATGACGCGGGTGGTCAGCTTCTCCCCCGAGGTCTCCAACCGCAGCCGCTGGTTCGGGTACAGCGGGGTCAGCTTGGTGAAGTCCGGACGGTTCCGAGCCTCTTCAACCGGGCCGCCGTTGACCGAGTCCAACCGCACCAGCGGATTGAACTTCTGCCGCTGGTTGGGCTGGTCGCCGTCCCGGGCCACCCGCACGGCGCCGGTCACCGCGTCGCCGCGGCGCAGCCCGTTCTTGCGGACCATGTTCATCGAGACGTAGACGTCGTTGGGTCCAGCCAGGTAGCCCGAGGTGCGCACGAACGCGTAGTTGTCGAGCACGTCGAGGATGCCGGCGACCGGCTGGACGACGTCGTCCTCGCGCAGCTCGGCGTCACCGCGTTCGCCACCGCCGCCCTCGCCACCGCGCTCGCCACGGCGACGCCGGTCACGGAAGCGACGGCCACGACGGCCACCGCGGTCGTCGTCGTCGCCACCGCCGCGGTTGGACTGGTCGCCGCCTTGGTCGTCGCGCTTGGACTGCGCGGCTTCGTCGGTTTTGGCGTCGCTCTTGGCGCCCTCGCGCTCACGGCGCCCACCGGACTGCTCCGCCTTGTCGGCCTTGTCGTCGTTCCGACCCTGCTTGCGCGGCTCGCCCTGGGGCTCTGCCTCGGCAGGCTTGTCCTTGTCGTCCTTGTCCTTGTCCTGCTCGGCCGGCTTCTCGGCCTCGCCGCCATCGGCAGCGGGCGAGCCGGTCGCCCGGCTGGCGCCACGCCGTTCGCGGCGCCGCGGGGCCGCGGCAGCGTCCGCCTCGTTGGCCGGGGCGGGCTCGGCACCGTTGGCCGCGCCATTGGCGGGCTGCTCGGCGCTGGCCTGTGTCTTCGGCGCTTCGGCGCCACTGCCGCCGTTGCCGGAGACCTCGCGGATCGCGGCGATCAGTTCGCTCTTGCGCATCCCGGAGGAGCCCTTGACACCGACGCGGTTGGCCAGCGCCCGCAGTTCGGGCAGCACCATCGCCGACAGCGAGCTGTCGGTGGGGGCGGTTGCAGCGCCGTTGTCGGGCGCCGAAGCGGGAGCGGACTCGGTGGCCGGCGCCGAGGCGGTTTCCGGGGCGGACGGCGCGGCGTCACTACCGCCGGCGGCTGCGTCCTGGCTGGTCTCGGAAGTACTCGGGGGGGTCGGCAGCGATTCCTGGTCGGTGCTGCCTTCAGCCGTGAAGAGGTCCGTTTCGGTCACGGATTTCCTTTCTTCCCTCGTCGGTTTTCTCACGCGAGGGGCTTGGTTGCATTCAGCGGACTGCCGAGTGCGTGTCACCGTCGACTGTGTAACGGTGTAGCCCGTATCGACGGCGTCGTAACGCAAACCGTCAGCTACGGGAAGAATTTGGTGGCATCCCGGTTGACATCGCAGTCTGATTCAGGTGCTGATGCCGCGAATGCGGGACGGGACCGAGGATAGCCCGCTTCTGAGCTCGACGCAACAGATACTTTGCTGCGCGCCTCAACCCGGTACCGCCACCCCGGAGTTCCACTTGACCGCGGCGCCGACCGGCATCTCGGTGACGTTGAACACACGCGCTTCCGGGGACTCGAGCACCGCACTAGGCAGTTGGGCCGCTGTCGTCAGCGCGATCACCGCAGGTCCGGCACCCGAGAGCACGGCCGCAATGCCGTGCCGGCGCAGCAACTGCAGGAATGCCGCCGACTCCGGCTGCGCAGCGCCGCGCTGCGGCTGGTGCAGCACATCCTCGGTGGCCGCCAACAGCAGATCGGGCCGCTCGGTCAGTGCCACCACCAGCAGCGCGGCCCGACTGACATTGAACCGGGCATCGCGGTGGCTGACCTGCTCGGGCAACAGAGCCCGGGTCTCGGCAGTCGACGAACGCAGTTGCGGAATTGCCGGGAACAGATGGATGTCGGGGTGCAGCCGCAGCGGCGCCGCCGCATAGTCGACCTGGCCGTCGGCTGCATTTGCTGTCCACGAAACCACGGCACCGCCCAGTACGGCGGCTGCGGCGTTGTCGGGGTGGCCTTCGAACTCCGAGGCCAGCTGAATCAGTTGGGTTTCGGACAGGCCGGGCCGATCAAGTTGCGAAACAAGGCCGTTGACCACGGCCAGCCCTCCGACCACCGCGGCGGCCGACGAGCCCAAGCCACGCTGATGCGGGATCGCATTGCGGCAGCGCACCACCATGCCGGGCGCCTCGACACCCGCCTCGCGCATGCCGCGCAGGATGCCTTGCACCACAAGGTGATCCGAGGTGAGCGGAACCTGACCGGCACCCTCCCCCTCGACCTGCACCACCAGACCGGACTCGACCGTCTCGACGATCACCTCGTCGTAGAGGCCCAGCGCCAGGCCCAGGCTGTCGAAGCCGGGGCCCAGGTTGGCGCTCGACGCCGCAACCGCGACGCTGGCAGTCAACCCGGTCGGCAACAACTGAACCACTAGGCCAGCCCCAATGCGGCAACCACGGTGGCCGCGTCGACGGGAACCGCGGTCACCTCGGGCATGTCCTTGAGCGCGGTGTCGGGGTCCTTGAGTCCGTTGCCCGTCACGGTGCACACCACGGTCGAACCGCGCGGCACCCAGCCGTCCTCCACCGACTTGAGCAGCCCGGCGATGCTGGCCGCCGAGGCCGGCTCGACGAACACGCCCTCGGACTGCGCCACCAGGTGGTAAGCGGCCAGGATCTCGTCGTCGGTGGCGGCCAGGAACCGCCCACCCGAATCCACCTGCGCTTCGACGGCCTGCGTCCAGGAGGCCGGCGAGCCGATACGGATCGCGGTGGCGATGGTCTCCGGGTTCTTGACCGGCTCACCGAGCACCAGCGGTGCCGCCCCCGCAGCCTGGGTGCCCAGCATCTTCGGCAGCTTCTCGGTCAGGCCGTCGGCGAAGTACTCGCGGTAGCCCTTCCAGTACGCGGTGATGTTGCCGGCGTTGCCGACCGGCAGCGAGTGGATGTCCGGCGCGGTGCCCAGCGCGTCGACGATCTCGAAGGCCGCGGTCTTCTGCCCTTCGATGCGCACCGGGTTCACCGAGTTCACCAGCGAGATGGTCGGGAAGTCGGTGGCCATCTTGCGGGCCAGTTCCAGGCAGTCGTCGAAGTTGCCGTCGATCTGAATGATCTTGGCGCCGTGCATGACTGCCTGCGCAAGCTTGCCCATCGCGATCTTGCCCTGTGGGATCAGCACCGCGCAGGTGATGCCGGCGCGGGCAGCGTAGGCCGCCGCCGATGCCGAGGTGTTGCCGGTCGAGGCGCACAGCACCGCCTGCTGGCCGCGAGCAACGGCGTCGGTGACCGCCATCGTCATGCCGCGGTCCTTGAACGAGCCGGTCGGGTTGAGGCCCTCCACTTTCAGGTGCACGGTGCAGCCGGTCTGCTCGGAGATCCGCTTGGCGTGGATCAGCGGGGTGCCGCCCTCGTGCAGGGTGATGGCCGTCCAGTCGTCGCCGATGGGAAGCCGATCGCGATAGGCGCCGATCAAGCCGGGCCAGGGGCGGTGGATCGGTGTCCGGGTGGAGCTCACTGGTCTGTTCCTTCCAGTCGTAACACGCTGGCGATCCGCTGGACTGCGTCCAGGTCAGCCAGCGCCGCAACGGTTTTCGACAATGCTGCGTCGGCAGCTCGGTGGGTGACCACCACGATTCGAGCGCCGATCAGTTGGCCGTCGTTGTCGGCCACACCCTCCTGACGCACCTCGGCGATACTGACGCCGTGGGCGGCGAATTCGGCCGCCACGGTGGACAACACACCCGGCTTGTCGGCGACGTCCATGCTCACGTAGTAGCGGGTCTGCACGTCACCGATCGGGGCGATCGCCAGCTGGGCGTACTTGGACTCGCGCGGCCCGCGCCCGCCCTGCACCCGGTTGCGGGCGGCCATCACCAGATCACCGGTGACCGCCGATGCGGTCGGCGCGCCACCGGCGCCCTGGCCGTAGAACATCAGCCGGCCGGCCGCCTCGGCTTCGACCACCACCGCGTTGAAGGCCCCGTTGACCGTGGCCAGCGGGTGGGTCAGCGGCACCAGCGCCGGGTACACCCGGGCCGAAACCCGCTGTTGCCCATCGCTGGTGGTGATGCGCTCGCAGATCGCCAGCAGTTTGATCGTGCAACCCAGCGCCCGCGCGGTGGTGAAGTCCGCCGGACTGATGCTGGTGATGCCCTCGCGGTAGACGTCGTCGGCGGTCACCCGGGTGTGGAAGGCGATCGATGCCAGGATCGCGGCCTTGGCTGCGGCGTCGTAGCCCTCCACGTCGGCGGTCGGGTCGGCCTCGGCGTAGCCCAGCGCACTCGCATCGGCCAGCGCGGCGCTGTAGTCGGCGCCGGTGGAGTCCATTTCGGACAAGATGTAGTTGGTGGTGCCGTTGACGATGCCCGCCACCCGCAACACGGTGTCGCCGGCCAGCGACTGGGTCAGCGGCCGGATCACCGGGATGGCGCCGGCGACGGCAGCCTCGAAGTACAGGTCCACCCGGGCGTTCTCGGCGGCCTCGGCCAGCTCCCCGGTGGACCGCGACAGCAGGGCCTTGTTGGCCGTGACGACGGATTTGCCGTGCGCGATCGCCGACAGGATCGCCTTGCGGGCCGGCTCGACCGGGCCCATCAGTTCCACCACGATGTCGACGTCGCTGCGCGATACCAGGCTGTCGATGTCGTCGGTGAGCAAGTCCTCGGGCACGCCACGGTCGGACGCCACCCGGCGCACCCCAACGCCGCGCAGCACCAACGGCGCACCGATGCGGGCGGCCAGATCATCTGCACTGGCCTCGAGAATGCGGACGACTTCGCTGCCGACGTTGCCCAAACCGAGAACTGCCACCCCTACCGGGGCCCCGGACACCTGCGAACCGGACACTTTTTACCCCACCTCCAGGCTGATCAGGTCTTCGACGGTCTCCCGGCGCAGCATAAGGCGGGCTTTCCCGTCACGTACCGCCACCACCGCCGGGCGGGTGAGCAAGTTGTACCTGCTCGACATCGAGTAACAGTAGGCGCCGGTGGCGGCCACCGCGATCAGGTCGCCGGGCACCATGCCTTCGGGCACCCAGGTGTCGCGGACGATGATGTCGCCGCTCTCGCAGTGCTTGCCGACGATGCGCCCCAGCTCCGGCAGGGCGTCGGCACCATCCAGAGTGCGCGAGACCAGCCGCACGTCGTAGTGCGCGTCATAGAGCGCCGGCCGGATGTTGTCGCTCATGCCGCCGTCGACGCTGACGTAGCGGCGATGCCCGGTGGCGCTGACCGCGACGTCCTTGACGGTGCCGACCTCATAGAGCGTGATGGTGCCCGGCCCGGCGATGGCCCGACCGGGTTCGACGACCAGTTGCGGGGTGGGCAGGCCCACCGCGGCGGACTCGTCGCGCACGATCGCGGCCAGCTTGGCTGCCAGCTCGGCCATCGGCGGCGGGTCATCCTGCGGCTGATACGAGATGCCCAGTCCCCCACCCAGGTCGATGACCGAGAGCTGCGCGGTCTTGTCGACCCCGAACTCGGCGACCACGTCGCGCAGCAGCCCGATGACCCGATGGGCGGCGATTTCGAAGCCGGCGACGTCGAAGATCTGCGAGCCGATGTGGCTGTGCAAGCCGATCAGGCGCAGGTGCTCGGTGGCGAACACTCGCCGGATGGCGTCCATGGCCGCACCGCTGGCCAGCGACAGCCCGAACTTCTGGTCTTCGTGGGCGGTCGAGATGAACTCGTGGGTGTGGGCCTCCACACCCACGGTGACGCGCACCAGCACGTCTTGGATGGTCCCGGCAGCCTTGGCGACCGCTTCGAGGCGGTCGATCTCGATCAGCGAGTCGACCACGATGTGGCCGACGCCGGCGTTGACCGCGGTCTGCAGCTCGGTGACCGATTTGTTGTTGCCGTGCAGGGTGATTCGCTGCGCGGGGAAGCCGGCGTGCAGGGCCACAGCCAGCTCTCCCCCGGTGGCGACGTCCAGGCACAGGCCCTCCTGGTCGATCCAGCGCGCGATCTCGCTGCACAGGAAGGCCTTGGCGGCGTAGTGCACGTTGTCGCCCCCGCCGAACGCCTCGGCGATCTCGCGGCAGCGACCCCGGAAGTCGTCCTCGTCGATGACGAACAGCGGGGTGCCGAACTCGGCGGCCAGGTCGGTGACCTTCACCCCGGCGATCTGGGTGACGCCGTCGTCGCCGCGAACGGTGTTGCGCGGCCAGACGTTCGGCGCCAACTGCAGCAGCTGCTGCGGGGTCTGCGGCCGCGGCGGCAGTCCGTCGTGCTGGATCTCTTCGGCGTGGCGAGGGCCCGCGGGGTGGACGTTCACATCCGCTCCGGTGCGCTCACGCCGAGGATGCCCAGCCCGTTGGCGATCACCTGGCGGGTGGCCTGACACAGCGCCAGCCGCGCGGCGTGCAGGTCGCCCGGCTCTTCATCGCCCTGGGGCAGCACCCGGCAGCTGTCGTAGAACCGGTGGTAGTCCCCGGCGAGGTCTTCCAGGTAGCGGCAGACCCGGTGCGGTTCCCGCAGTGCGGCAGCGGTTTCCAGCACCCGGGGGAACTCTCCCAGGTTGCGGATCAACGCGCCTTCCTTGTCGTGGCTGAGCAGCCCGAGGTTGGCGGTATCCGGGGCCAGGCCCAGTTCGGCGGCGTTGCGGGCCAGCGCGGAGAGCCGGGCGTGCGCGTATTGCACGTAGTAGACCGGGTTTTCGTTGCTCGCCGAGGACCACAGCGCCAGGTCGATGTCGATGGGAGTGTCCACCGAGGAGCGGGTCAGGCTGTACCGGGCGGCGTCCACGCCGATGGCCTCGACCAGGTCGTCGAGGGTGATGACGGTGCCGGCGCGCTTGCTCATCTTGACCGGCTGGCCGTCGCGCACCAGGTTGACCATCTGGCCGATCAGCACCTCGACGGTCGCCGGGTCGTCACCGAAGGCGGCCGCGGCGGCCTTGAGCCGGGCGATGTAGCCGTGGTGGTCGGCGCCGAGCATGTAGATGCACAGGTTGAAGCCGCGCTCGCGCTTGTCCAGGTAGTAGGCCAAGTCGCCGGCGATGTAGGCGGGCTTGCCGTCGCTCTTGATGACGACGCGGTCCTTGTCGTCGCCGTAGGCGCTGGTGCGCAGCCAGGTCGCGCCGTCTTTTTCGTAGATGTTGTCGTTGGCCCGCAGCCGCTCGATGGCCTGCTCGACGCGCCCGGAGGTGTGCATCGAGTCTTCGTGGGTGAACACGTCGAAGTCGGTGCCGAATTCGTGCAGCGATTTCTTGATGTGGGTGAACATCAGGTCGACGCCGATCTCGCGGAACGTCTCCTGCGCATCCGGGCTGTTCAGCGCGTCGGGGGCCTTGGCCTGGATCTGGGCCGCGATGTCGGTGATGTAGGCGCCGGCGTAGCCGTCCTCGGGGGCGGGCTCGCCCTTGGCGGCGGCGATCAGGGAGTTGGCGAACCGGTCGATCTGGGCGCCGTGGTCGTTGAAGTAGTACTCGCGGGTGACCGCGGCACCCTGGGTGCTCAGCAGCCGGCCCAGCGCGTCGCCGACCGCGGCCCAGCGGGTGCCACCGATGTGGATGGGGCCGGTGGGGTTGGCCGAGACGAACTCCAGGTTGACGTTGAGGCCGTCGAACTCGCGGGAGTGCCCGTAGTTCTCTGCGGCGGCGATGACGTTGGCGACGACGGCACCCTGCGCGGAAGCCTCGATGCGCAGGTTCACAAAGCCCGGCCCGGCGATCTCGGCCGCGGCGATCCCGTCGGCCTGCGCCAACGCTGCGGCCAGCCACTCGGCCAGCTCGCGCGGGTTGACGCCCACCTTCTTGCCCAGCTGCAGGGCCAGGTTGGTGGCGTAATCACCGTGTTCGGGGTTGCGCGGCCGCTCGACTGTCACCGTCGCGGGCAGCGCGGCGGTGTCCAGGTCGTGCTCGGCCAGCACCGCGGCGGCGGTGTTCTTGAGCAATTCGGCCAGATCGGCGGGGGTCACGAGGCCCCATCTTATGGTCTTACGTGGTCAGGCCCCGAATCCGTCCGGTTCTCGGGTCCGGGCAATCATGCGCTAGTCTGTCAAAGCCCACATGGCGCCGCATCACGCGAGCGCCCCCGTAGCTCAGGGGATAGAGCGTCTGCCTCCGGAGCAGAAGGCCGCAGGTTCGAATCCTGCCGGGGGCACCCTTGTTAGAGACCGCGAAGCCTACTCAGTCTGCAGTTTTCGTCTCGTAAACCTGCACGGTCGCCAACGTCCTAAGGCGTGCCGCCCGCGCCGCCCGGAGTGCCCCCGATGCCACCCGTGTTTCCAGACGCAGCCCCACCCGGAGTGCCGGCACCGCCCGGGTGCCCGGCCCCTACCGAAGCGCCGCCGGCACCGGAAGCACCGCCGTGGCCGCCGGAGTGGCCGTTGCCGCCGTTGCCGCCGACACCGCCGTCACCACCCGAGCCGCTGGCGCTGTCGCCTCCGGCGCCACCGATCCCGCCGGCTCCTCCGGTTTCGTACGCCCCAGTTGAGTTGCCGCCATTGCCGCCACGGCCCCCGTCTCCGCCGTCGGCCGTGCCGGTGCTGGTGCCCCCGGCGCCGCCGGCTCCACCGTCACCGCCGCCCCCCAGGCTGAAGCCCGTACCGCCGTGGCCGCCGTCAGCACCTTTAGCGGCGATTCCACTCTGGCTGCCGCCCCCGGCGCCGCCGGTACCACCGAATCCTCCGAAGAACTGACCGTTGGCGCCATTGCCGGCAGCGCCCGCGGCACCCCCGTTGCCAGTGACACTGTTTCCACCCGCACCACCATGGCCGCCGGAGCCGCCGTCGGTGGTACCGGTGGTGCCGTCAGCGCCCGCGCCACCGGCGCCTCCGTTGCCGCTGACACTGTTGCCACCGGAACCGCCGGCCCCGCCGTTGCCGTAGCCGTGACCATCACTGGCGTCGCTACCGCCGGCACCTGCGGCGCCACCGTTACCCCCGGCGCCACCATCGGCGGCCCCACCGCTGTTGCCGCCGTCACCGCCGTCGCCGCCGGCGCCGCCGGCACGGCTGCCGCCCCCGCCCTGACCGCCATCGGCGCCCGCGGCGACGTGACCGCTCTGGCTGCTACCCCGGAACCCCCGGCACCGCCGTTGCCCCCGTAATAGCCGCCATCGCCGCCGCTACCGGCTAGCCCGGCGGCGCCGCCGTTGCCGCTGATGCTGTTGCCGCCCGAACCGCCGGAACCACCGTGCCCTCCTTCGCCGCCGGGACCCCCGTCAGCGCCGTCGGCACCGGTCCCGCCCGCGCCGCCGTTGCCGCTGACGCTGCTGCCCCCGGCACCACCGGAACCACCGGACCCGCCGGTGCCCCCAAAGGCGTCAACCGCGCGCCCCACGCCGCCATTGCCCCCGGCGCCACCGTTGGCGGTGCCGCCGCTGTTCCCGCCGGCACCACCCTCGCCGCCCGAGCCCCCGCTCCAGCCTGCGATCCCGCCGTCGCCGCCGTCGGCACCGGCGGCGGCGCTCCCGCTCTGGCTGCTCCCCGGCGCCCCCGGCGCCCCCGTGACCGCCCAAGCCACTGATGAGGCCGCCGTCGCCGCCGTCGCCGGCCGCACCCGCAGCGCCACCGTTGCCGCTGACACTGTTGCCGCCGGCACCACCGTCACCACCGCTGCCGCCAGCACCCCCGTCGGAACCGCCCGCGGCACCGTACGCGCCGGCACCGCCGGTACCACCGTTACCGCTGACGCTGCTTCCGCCGGCACCACCGGCACCGCCCGAACCGCCTACACCGTTGGCCAGGTCGGTAGCCGCGCGTCCTTGCCCGCCATTCCCGCCGGCACCACCATTGGCGGCCCCGCCGCTGTTTCCGCCGGCGCCGCCGGCGCCCCCCGCACCGCCGTAGGAGCTGCCGATACCTCCGCGACCGCCATCGGCACCCTTGGCAGCGATCCCGGTCTGGCTGCTCCCGCCAGCACCGCCCGCGCCACCGTTACCGCCAACGTCGCCGCCATCGCCGCCATCGCCTGCTTTGCCGGCAGCGCCGCCGTTGCCGCTGACGCTGTTTCCGCCAGCCCCGCCGGCACCGCCTGCGCTGCCTGCGCCAACGCCGACCGTCCCGTCCGAGCCGGCGCCACCGGCCCCGCCGTTACCGCTGACGCTGTCCCCGCCGGCGCCGCCATCGCCACCGACGCCCGCCAACCCACTGTTCTGGGTGGCCTCGCCGCCGGCTCCGCCGTTGCCGCCGGCGCCACCGTTGGCAGTGCCGCTGCCGTCGCCGCCAGCACCACCATTGCCGCCTGCCCCCGCGGCGTAGATGGCATCGCCGCCCCCGCCGCCATCGCCTCCACTACCGGCAGTGCCGCTCTCGCTAGCGCCACCCGCACCGCCGGAACCGCCGGCCCCGCCATAGAGGCCTAGGCCATCCAGATACCGACTGTCGCCGCCGTTGCCGCCCAAACCGCCAGCGCCACCGCTGCCGCTGATGGTGTTGCCGCCAACCCCGCCGTCACCGCCGGCACCGGCCGCTATGCCGCGACCGCCGTCGCCGCCAGCACCCCCGGCTCCGGCGTTGCCCGCGGCACTGTCACCGCCGGCGCCACCCAGGCCACCCGCACCGGCGAAGGGCACAACGGGCAGCGCAATCCCACTGAGTTCGGTGTCTCCCCCGAGTCCGCCCGTGCCGCCCGTGCCGCCGCCAACAGCGCCAGCCCCGCCGTTGCCACCCGCACCGCCGGCACCGCCGTCGATATCCGTAGCGACGCCACCGATGCCCCCGTTGCCGCCGTTCCCTCCGGTACCTGCGCCGCCCGCGCCACCATTGCCACCGGCCCCGCCATTGCCGCCGCCGTCGAAGCCGTCACCGCCGAGGCCGCCGTTGCCACCATGGGAGACCGCCCCGGCCACACCCCCGGCGCCGCCTGCCGCCCCCGCGGCACCGGCATCCCCGCCATTGCCGCCGGGGCCGCCGGTGATGAACTCGGCCGTACCGTCAGCCCCGCCACCTCCGGCGCCGCCGGCGCCGGCAGCCCCGCCATTGCCCGCCTGGCCACTCGCGCCGACCACACCGGCCGTCGCGCCCTGCCCGGCGGCCCCGCCCGCACCACCGGTTCCGCCCGTGCCGCCGTCGCCCCCGTGGCCGCCGTTACCCCCGTCGCCGTTGTGCGTACCGGCGACGCCGGTGGCCCCCGACGCACCGTCACCGCCGTCGCCTCCGACTCCGCCGAGGCCGCCGTTACCGCCGCTGCCACCCGTGCCCGAAAGCAGCCCACCCCTGCCGCCCGCACCACCGGTTCCACCGATGCCGCCGCCCTCGCCGGTGGTTCCGTTGCTGCCGGCGAGCACCCCGTCGAGCCCACCAGTCCCGGCCAGCCCGTCACCGCCGGTGCCGCCGTCACCGCCGGATCCCCACAGCCAGTTGCCTGCCCCGCCGACACCGCCGTCGCCACCCACGCCACCGGCGCCGCCATCGCCGCCGTCACCGAACATCCAACCGCCGGCCGCGCCCGACCCGCCGTCGCCGCCCTCGTAGCCCTCGCCGCCGGTGCCGCCGTTGCCCCACATCCCGGCCATCCCGCCGGCATAGCCGGCCAGGTGATCAACTGTCCCCGCAGCACCGATACCCCCGTCACCAGACAGGAATCCGCCGTCGCCCAGGTCGCCGATACCCGGCAGCCAGCCGAAAAGTGAGTCGTTGGTACCGGTGAAGAAGTCCACCCCGTCGCCGATCATCACGCGGCCGAACAACTCCACCGACGCGTCGTTGAGCCAGTCCAGCAGCGGATCATTCGACGTGTCCAGCGCCGGTGAACTCTCCGGCAAGGCTGCGGCCCACCACCCCGATGGGTCTGCGGTCGCCGCATCTCCAGGACCAACGACTCCGAACAGGTCGAGCAGCGGCGCGATCAGGTCGTCGAAATCTGCCCTCGCAGACGGCGCCGATTCCGGCGCGAACCCCATCGCCAGGGCCGCACCGACCGCCGAAGCCGCCCCCACGGCCCGACGAGAAGCCTTGCGCCTGCTTGCCCTGTCCCCACTTCTGCCGATCATCTCGGCCCTCCCCCGCAATCACGGAGCCCACCGTCGGGCGCCTCGACGAAACCGCTGATCCTGATAAAAAGTTATGTGTCAGTTGGCGCCGCGCGCATCAGGGAAAACCCTTGCAATTCGCCGCATCCGAGCTGGGGTGTCACTGCGTCGACGGTCAAGCGGCTCCGCGTTTCTTCGCGGAGAGCGCAAATCACCCCGGGAGACGCCTCCCGAAACTAAGGTCAACTAAGTGACGATTCGCCTTGGCTTCCAGATCCCCGACTTCTCCTACGGCACCGACGTTTCGGAGCTGTTCCCCACCGTCATCGCCCAAGCCCGCGAGGCTGAGGCCGCCGGGTTCGACGCGGTCTTCGTGATGGACCACTTCTACCAACTGCCCATGTTGGGCTCCCCCGATCAGCCGATGCTCGAGGCCTACACCGCCCTGGGCGCGCTGGCCACCGCGACCGAACGGGTGCAGCTGGGCACGCTGGTCACCGGCAACACCTACCGCAACCCGGCCCTGCTGGCCAAGATCATCACCACGCTGGATGTGGTCAGCGCCGGACGCGCAATCCTGGGTATTGGCACCGGCTGGTACGAGCTCGAACACGACCAACTGGGTTTCGAGTTCGGCACCTTCACCGACCGGTTCAACCGGCTCGACGAGGCGCTACAGATCATCCTGCCGATGATCAAGGGTGAGCGGCCCACATTCGAGGGCAAGTGGTATCGCACCCGCGAGGCGATGGCCGAACCCCGCTTCCGCGACCACATTCCGCTGCTGATCGGCGGCAGCGGCGAGAAGAAGACGATCCCGCTGGCGGCACGTCACTTCGATCACCTCAACCTCATCACCGGTTTCGACGAGCTGCCTCAGAAGGTGGACGCGATCCGGCGCAGCTGCGAGGAGGTCGGCCGCGACCCGGCCACTCTGGAGACCACCATGCTGCTCACGGCAGTGGTCGATCCGAGCGTCTCCCTCGATCAGATTCCCGCCGAGCGGGCTCAGCGGGTCGCCATCGGCAGCCCCGAATCGATCGCCGAGCAGATCAAGACCAAGGTGCTCGATGCCGGCGTGGGCGGGGTGACCATGAACATCCCCAACAACACCCCAGGGGTGATCACCGAGGTGGGTGCGGCGTTGCGCGCGGTGCTCGACGCCTGACGGCAGGCTCAGCCCAGCACCGTGTGCATCAGCATCACGTCGTAGGCGTTCCACAGCGACAGCGTGAAGTACACGTCCTTGCCCGTCGACCACGGGTGCACATACGGCGCGTAGATGCCGCCGGGAATCTGGCCGGTGGGGATCAGCGTCTGCTCGGCGCTCCACGGGCCTTGCGGGGTGGGCGCGGTACGGGCCACGACGTCGTTGCCGCCGTTGCCGTACAACGCCAGGTATTGGCGCAGGTAGGTGTTGTACTGCACCGACATCTCGCCCACCGGGCCGGGGATCACCGGCGTGGCCGCAGCCGGGTTGCTCGGCACCCAGGATCCACTGTCGCCATTCCAGTACTGGTACTTGGTGAGGTCGGGGATAGCACGCTCGGGCACCCGCGACAGGTACGCCGAACCGCCACGGCCCGAAGGGGTTCCGTAGGAGTACAGGTAGCCGTCGTTGCCGCGCAGGTACGCGCCCATTTGGAATTTCTCGTTGCCGGGGACGAACTGCGCCCGCGGGACGTTCTCCGGCGACGTCGAGCGCACCGTGCCCGGATAGACGCCCCACGTTTCGCCGTTGTCGTTGGAGACCGCGATCGCCGAGTAGTTCGTGGACCACTCGCCGTCACGGCCCCACTGCTTGATGGACATGAAGTTCATGTACTGGTTGCCTGCGATCCCGATGGCGGCGGTGGGGATCATGCCCTCCTGGTGCGGAGCCAGTTGCACAGCGGGCAGGATCTGCTTGGAGAAGTTCGCTTGGCGCAGTGGCGAACCCGAGTACTTGTTGCCCACCGCGCCGGGGCCCACCGTGATCCCGTCGGCCAGGTTGTTGTCATTGCTGCGGAACAGCACATTCTGTCGCCACTGCTTGCCCTGGATGCGGCAGTAGCCGAAGGTGTCGCCGAACGCGTAGAGGACCTGACGGTTGGCGGGATCACCGTTGTCCCAGGGGATGCCGAGGTCGGTGCCGGAGATGCCGAAGCGCTGCAGGGTTTGGTTGGGGCCGTTGGGCCCGGTCACCCACTCCACCAGCGACGTCTGGGATCCGGCGATGGCGCCGGCGGCGTCGGCGGTCGACAGTCCCGGATCTGCGGCCGGTACGGGCTGGGCGGGCTGCACCGGTTGGGCGACGTTCGGCACGGCTTGACCACCGGGATTCGGCTGCGGGGGTACCACGCCGGCCTGCTGGCGGATCGTGCCGTTGGGATTGATCAGCGCGGCAATCAGCGGGCCCAGTTTGGGCAGCGGCGCAGAGTCGTTGGTGCCGCGGGGCCGCCGCCCGGTGGGGAGCTGACCGGCTCCGGTGGTCGGTGAGCCCGGCGGCGGGTCGATGTTGGCTTCGGGAGCGTTGCAGGTGAGCGCGTTCGCCGGCGCGAACTCGGTGGCGGCGACCATCCCCAAGACGACGACCGGCACCATTGCCGCCGAGACGATTCGACGTGTCGCCGACATGTCACACCTTTCCCAGGACCCGCTCCCGGGCCTCGCACCACTGTGACGATAGTGATTTCTGGGACCTCTGTGGCTGCCGGAGGAGGATAGAGACGCTTCCGTGACGGTGTCGCAATCAGCGGATTGCCCGCTCAGCCGGCCCGGCTGACCTCGGCGACCACATCGGCTACGCAGCGCAGTTGACCCAGGTCAGAGCTGGTCGGGATCAGATGGACCTCGTCGGTGCCCACCGCCGCAAACCGGCGCAGAACCTCGGCCAACTCGTCCTCGCTGCCGGCCCAGCCGGTGGTCGGGGCCATCGCCTCGACATACTCCGCGGGAATCCAGTTCATATAGCGCAGCAGGTGCCGGCGCACCTGATCGCGGGCTTCCTCCCGATCCCCGAGGGCGAACCAGAACGACGTCGCCAGATACGGCTTGGCGCGACCCGCCTGCCGCCAGGCGTCGCGCGCGACGTCAAACAGTTCGTTCTGTTTGGCGACGTCGAGATCCAAGGTGATGCCGGCCAGGCCTTCGGCCCAGGAAGCCGCGCTGCGCAGGGTCTTCGGCCCGGTTGTACCGACCACCAGCGGCGGCCCGCCGGGCTGCGTCGGTGCCGGGCCGACCGGCAGCACCGACTCGGTGAGCTTCTCCCCCGCCCAGACGCGCCGCATGATCGCCACGGCTGCGGCCATCTCGGCCATGGTCTGCGTCGCCGGTTCAGCACCGACGGCCCGGTAGTCCTCCTCGCGGCCGCCCACGCCAAGCCCGACGGTGAGCCGGCCCTGGCTGAGCAGGTCCGCGGTGGCCAGCGCCTTGGCCAGCATGACCGGGTCGTGCAGTTGCGGGACGATCACCGTGGTCACCAGGCGCACCCGCTCGGTCCACGCCGACAGCGCACCCAGCAGGGTCAGGCTGTCGGGGTTGGTGAACGCGATTCGCTCACCCCAGGCCAGCGACGAGAACGGCCCGTCGTCGATGGTGCGCGCCCAGTCTCGCAGCAGCGTTGCATCGAGGTCCGGTTCCATCACGGGCATGGTCATTCCCACCTGCATGACCGCGATTGTGGCACGGGCGGCGTGCGCGGCCGACACTTGAGGAATGGGTATCTCGTTCAACCACACGATCGTGGCCGCGCACGACAAACAGGAGTCGGCAGCTTTTCTGGCCGAGCTGTTCGGCCTGCCCGCACCGCAGCCGTTCGGCCGCTTCCAAGTCGTCGCACTCGATCACCAGGCCAGCCTCGATTACGCCGACGTGCCGGCCGGCGAGGAGATCCGGCCACAGCACTACGCGTTCTTAGTCTCCGAATCCGACTTCGACGCGATCTACGCCAAGATCTCCGAGCGCGGGCTGGCGCATTGGGCAGATCCCAGCGGTGACCACCCCGGCGAGGTCAATCACCGTGACGGCGGGCGCGGCGTGTACTTCCCCGACCCGGCCGGGCACCACATGGAGATTCTCACCCGGTCGTACGGGACCGGCGGTTAGCAAGGCTCGACGGAGGAGAGCCGCAGCTGGACCGCCGAATCAACCCGGCGGTTAGCCCGGCGGCTAGCCCGGCGTGTGGCCGCGCTGGCGTTCCTGGGTGCGGTAGTCGGTGGCCAGTTCGGCGACGTGCGCCGGCAGATCGCCCGACGCCACGTCGGCCAGGCTGGTCTGCTCGAGCACCGAGCGCATGCTGGCCCGCAATGCCCGCCACACGTCGGTCAACGCGGCCGTCGGGCCGGCGTAGGGCAGATCGCCCATGCCGATGTCCCGCACACTGGCCAGCGGGCCGTCGATGCAACGCAACACGTCGGCGACGCTGATCGCGGTGGCCGCCCTGGCCAGCTCGTAGCCGCCGTCGCGGCCGCGCTGGCTGCGCACCAGCCGGTCGGTGCGCAGATCGGACAGGATGTCGACGAGGAACTGCGCCGGAATGCCCTGCGCGGCCGCTATTTCGTCGGTCTTGACCAAGGCGCCGGGCTCGGCGGTGGCCAGTTGGACCATCGCTCGCACCGCGTACTCCGCCTTGGCCGACATGCGCATTGCGAGCATTCTTCCATCTGGCGGGTCAGCTGATCGCTGCGAGCACCTCTTGCGTGTATTCGGGGCGGCACACCACCAGGTCGGGCAGCAATGGGTCGGCCCGGTTGTAGACCAGCGGTGAACCGTCGATGCGCGAGGTGTGCAGGCCTGCGGCCCGGGCCACCGCCACCGGGGCCGCCGAGTCCCACTCGTACTGCCCGCCGGCGTGCACGTAGACATCGGTGGTGCCCGCCACGACGGAGGCCACCTTCACTCCGGCCGAGCCCATCGGCACCAGCACGCCGTCCAGTCGCTCGCGAACCGCTTCGGCGATCGCGGGCGGACGGCTGCGTGACACCGCGATACGGGGCGCCCCCTGATATGCGGGCGGTGCGGGAACCACCGGGGTGGCCAGCGTGCTGTCCCGCGCGGGCAGCGCCACCGCCCCGGCGGACAACTCGCCGGCTTGCCACAGCGCCACGTGCACGGCCCAGTCGTCGCGGCCGAGTTCGCTGAACTCCCGGGTGCCGTCCAGCGGGTCGACGATCCACACCCGCTCGGCGGCCAGGCGGACCGGGTTGTCGGCGCCCTCCTCGGACAGCACCGCGTCGTCGGGCCGCTCACTGGCCAGTGCGGCCATCAGGAAGTCGTGCGAACGCTGGTCGCCGGCCGCCTTCCGTTCCGCCTCTGTCGCGTCGGCCAGTTCCTCGCGGACGCGCAGCAGCAGCCGGCCCGCCTCGGCGGCCAGGTGCGCGGCCAGCTGGTGATCGTTCACTTGCGGTCGTCGATCGCCGCGATGACCTGGCGGGCCTGCTCGTCGACGCTGTTCTGCGAGCTCAGCCGCACGTCGGGGTTCCGCGGCCGCTGATACGGGCTGTCGATACCGGTGAAGTGCGTGATCAGTCCCGCGCGCGCCTTCGCGTAGAGCCCCTTGGGGTCACGCTGCTCGCACTCCTCCAACGAGGTGTCGCAGAACACCTCGACGAAGTCGAACCCGGCGTCGGTGTGCACCTGGCGGGCCAGCTGGCGATGCTCGATCAGCGGGCTGATCGCCGGCACCAACACGATCTGGCCGGAGTCGGCCAGCAGGGTGGCCACGTGCGCCAGCCGCCGCAGATTCTCGGCACGGTCGGCCATCGAGAAGCCCAGGTCGGCATTGAGGCCGTGCCGCAGGTTGTCGCCGTCGAGAACGTAAGCCGGCGTTCCCCTTTCGAGCAACAGCTGTTCGACACGCATCGCCACCGACGACTTGCCCGCGCCGGACAGGCCGGTCAGCCACACGGTGCGGCCCTTGGACAACCGGTCGGTCGCGGTGACCAGCGACTCGTGCCGCACCGTGTTGGGGCTCGACACGCGCGGCGAGACGTCGCGCAGCACCATGCCGGCGGCCACGGTCCCGTTGGTCGCCTGGTCGATCAGGATGAACGAGCCGGTGGCGTCGTTGCGGGTGAACTCGTCGAGCATCAGCGGCACCTGCGAGCGCAGCGAGACGCGGCCGAGCTCGTTGAGCTTCAACGTGTTCGCCTCTTTGTCGCGGTGCAAGGTATTGACGTCGAGGCGGTAGTCCAGCGCCATCACCTTCACCCGGGTGGTCCGGGTGGTGTGCTTGATGATGTAGTCGTTGCCCGGCTGCAGCGTCGCACCGTCGGCCATCCAACACACGGTGGCGTCGAAGTCCTGGACCACGCGCGGCTGGTTGTTGGTGCGGGCGATCATGTCGCCGCGGGAGATGTCGATGTCGTCGGTGAGGCTCACCGAGACCGCCATCGGCGGAAACGCTTCGGCCACTGTGCCGTTGGGACCCTCGATCGCGGCGATCCGGCTCGGCTTGCCCGAGGGCAGCACCACGACGTCGTCGCCGGGACGCAGCACACCACTGGCCACCGTGCCGGCGTAGCTACGGTGATCGGCGTGCTCGTGGGTCTGCGGGCGGATCACGTACTGCACCGGGAACCGCACGTCGACCAGGTTGCGGTCACCGGCGATGTAGACCTCTTCCAGATGCGACAGCAGCGCCGGACCGTCGTAGAAGGGCGTCTTGTCGGACTTGGTCACCACGTTGTCGCCGAGCAGCGCCGAGATCGGGATGGTCGTCACGTCGTGCACGTCCAGGCGGGTGGCGAACGAGTGGAAGTCGTCGCGGATCGCTTCGAACTTCTCGGCGTCCCAGTCGATCAGATCCATCTTGTTGACCGCCAACACAATGTGACGGATCCCCAGCAGCGACGCCAGGAAGGTGTGCCGGCGGGACTGCTCCTGCAGCCCGTGCCGCGCGTCGACCAGCACGATCGCCAGCTGGGCGGTCGAGGCTCCGGTCACCATGTTGCGGGTGTACTGGATGTGCCCCGGGGTGTCGGCGATGATGAATTTCCGCTTGGGCGTTGCGAAGTAGCGGTAAGCGACATCGATCGTGATGCCCTGCTCGCGCTCGGCGCGCAGACCGTCGGTCACCAGGGCCAGGTCGGTGTAGTCGTGACCGCGCTCCCGGGAGGTGCGCTCGACCGAGGCCAGCTGGTCCTCCATGACGGCCTTGGAATCGAACAGCAGCCGTCCGATCAGCGTGGACTTGCCGTCGTCGACCGATCCGGCCGTGGCGATACGAAGCAGCGTGGTTGCCGCACCCATCAGAAATACCCCTGCCTCTTGCGGTCTTCCATGCCTGCTTCGGAGATCCGGTCGTCGGCGCGAGTCGCCCCGCGCTCAGTCAGCCGGGACACTGCGGTCTCGTCGATCACCTCGTCGACGGTGGCCGCCGTGGATTCCACGCAGCCTGTGCAGGTGACGTCGCCGACGGTGCGGAACCGGACCGAAGTCTCGAACACCTCTTCCCCGTCGACGGGGCGCAGGAACTCATGGTCGGCCAGCAGCATGCCGTCACGCCGGAACACCTTGCGCTGGTGCGCGAAATAGATTGACGGCAGCGCGATTTCCTCCGCGCCGACGTAGGACCAGATGTCGAACTCGGTCCAGTTCGACAGCGGGAACGCCCGGATGTGTTCGCCGGCCCGATGCCGCCCGTTGTAGAGGTTCCACAGCTCGGGCCGTTGGGCCTTGGGGTCCCACTGGCCGAACTCGTCACGGAAGCTGAACACCCGCTCCTTGGCGCGAGCCTTCTCCTCGTCGCGGCGGGCACCGCCGAACGCGGCGTCGAACTTGTTCTCGCGGATCGCCCGCAGCAACGTGACGGTCTGCAGCGGGTTGCGCGACGGCCCGTCGTCGACCACCCGTCCAGCGTCGATGTCGTCTTGCACTGAGGCGACCACCAGCCGGACCCCGGTCTGGGCGACCAGCTCGTCGCGGGCGGCGATGACCTCGTCGAAGTTGTGGCCGGTGTCGACATGCATCACCGGGAACGGCAGCCGGCCCGGCGCGAACGCCTTGACGGCCAGATGCAGCATGACGATGGAGTCCTTGCCGCCCGAGAACAGCAGCACCGGACGCTCGAACTCCGCCGCCACCTCCCGGATGATGTGGATGGCCTCGGCCTCCAGGGTGCGCAGATGCGTGAGCTGATAGTGCCCGGCCGTAGAGGCCTCGGGGGGCGCAGTGACGTTACTGGTCATGACTTCCTTGCCAGGGATACCCGATAATCTTGGTGAGACTTACCATATTTGTTGGTTATGGCTGGCAATGCAACCAGTCGCACTGTGTTGCTGTCAATGTGATCTGTGCGCCCCGCTGCGCGGCGGGGGCTACCTACAGCGTGACCTCGTCGAGCTTGCCGGTGGCGACGTCGAAGACGAACCCGCGCAGGGACGTGGTCGCCGTGATGAACGGGCTGGCCTTGATCCGCCGCAGCGATTGGCGGACGTCCTCGACCGGGTCCGGGAACGCCTCGGCCGACCACGTGGGGCGGATGCCGGTCTCTTCCAGGATGGAGCGCTTGAAGTCGTCGTCGGTGAAGGTGAGCATCCCGCAGTCGGTGTGATGGATCAGGATGATCTCCCGGGTGCCCAACAGCCGTTGACTGATCGCCAGGGAGCGGATCGCGTCGTCGGAGACCACGCCCCCGGCGTTGCGGATGGTGTGTGCCTCGCCCTCGTTGAGTCCCAGCACTCGGTAGACATCCAGGCGGGCATCCATGCAGGCAAGGACCGCGACGTGCTTGCTCGGCGGCATGGGCAGCGGACCGGTGAAGGTCTTCGCGTATTCGGCGTTGTTGGCCAGGTAGTCATCGGTGACGGTCACAGGTCTTCTCCTCTGTCGCGGTGCAGCGGAGCCTAGTGAACGAGCCGGCGGATTTCACGGGTAAAAATCACTCGATAATGATCTGCCGGCAGCGCCTTCCCCGGCGCCGACCTCTACCCTTTTGGCCATGACGCGGTTTCTGGCCGGCCGGGCGCTGAACTACCTGGTGTTGCTGGGCCTCGCCTCGTTTCTGACGTTCTGCCTGACCTCGTTGGCCTTCGCGCCGCTGGACAGCCTCATGCAGCGCAATCCGCGTCCGCCGCAGGCCGTGATCGACGCCAAGGCCGCCGAGCTGGGCCTGGACAAGCCCATTCCACTGCGTTACGCGCACTGGGCCTCGCACGCGGTGCGCGGCGACTTCGGCGTCACGGTCACCGGCCAGCCGGTCTCCGGCGAACTGGGCCGGCGCGTCGGGGTCAGCCTGCGCCTGCTGATCGTCGGTTCACTGGCCGGCACCGCAATCGGCGTGGTGGCCGGCGCCTGGGGGGCGGTGCGCCAGTACCGACTGTCTGACCGGGTCATCACGATGGCCGCGCTGCTGGTGCTCTCGGTGCCGACCTTCGTGCTGGCCAACCTGGTGATCCTCAGCGCACTACGGGTGAACTGGGCGCTGGGCGCCCAACTCTTCGACTACACCGGCGAGACCTCCCCCGGGCTGGTCACCGGATTCTGGCCCGGGCTGGCCGATCGGCTGCAGCACCTGGTGCTGCCGTCGCTGACCCTGGCGCTGGGCGCGGCCGCCAGCTTCAGCCGCTACCAGCGCAACGCGATGCTCGACGTACTCGGCCAGGACTTCATCCGCACCGCACGGGCCAAAGGGCTGACGCGCCGACGCGCGCTGTTCAAACACGGGCTGCGCACCGCGCTGATCCCCATGGCGACGCTGTTCGCCTACGGGGTGGCCGGCCTGGTCACCGGCGCGGTGTTCGTCGAGAAGATCTTCGGCTGGCACGGCATGGGCGAATGGGTGGTGCAGGGCGTGGCGACCCAGGACACCAATATCGTCGCGGCCATCACGGTGTTCTCCGGTGCGGTGGTGCTGCTGGCCGGGCTGCTCTCCGACGTCATCTACGCGATGCTCGACCCGCGGGTGCGGGTGTCATGAGTACCGAGATCGAGTTCGCCTCGCGGCGCACCCTGGTGCTACGCCGATTCCTGCGCAGCCGCAGCGCCGTCGGCGCACTGGCACTGCTGGCGGTGATGTTCGTCGGCTGCTACACCCTGCCGGGCCTGCTGCCCTACTCCTACACCGACCTCGATTACGACGCGCTGCTGGTTCCGCCGGGTGCTCGACACTGGTTGGGCACCAACGCATTGGGCCAAGATCTGCTGGCACAGATCCTGCGCGGCATGCAGAAATCGATGCTGATCGGGGTGTGCGTGGCGCTGATCTCCACGGTGATCGCCGCGACCGTCGGAGCGATCTCGGGCTATTTCGGCGGCTGGCGCGACCGGGTGCTGATGTGGCTGGTCGACCTGCTGCTGGTGGTGCCGGCCTTCATCCTGATCGCGATCATCACCCCGCGCACCAAGAACAGCGGCAACATCGCGCTGCTGGTGCTGTTGCTGGCCGGCTTCAGCTGGATGATCAGCGCCCGGATGGTGCGCGGGCTGACTATGAGCCTGCGGGAGCGTGAATTCATCCGGGCGGCACGGTATATGGGCGTCTCCAGCCGACGCATCATCATCGACCATGTGGTGCCCAACGTGGCATCCATCTTGATCATCGATACCGCACTCAATGTCGCGGTGGCGATCCTGGCCGAAACCGGTTTGAGCTACCTGGGTTTCGGCATCCAACCGCCCGACGTCTCGCTGGGCACCCTGATCGCCGACGGCACCGCCTCGGCCATCACCTTCCCGTGGGTCTTCCTGTTTCCGGCCGGGGTCTTGATCACGATCCTGGTCTGCGCCAACCTCGCCGGGGACGGCCTGCGTGACGCCCTGGACCCCGACGCCGCGACGCTGCGGGGCCGCCGATGAGCACCCTGCTGGAAGTCTCCGACCTGGCCGTGACATTCGGGGCCGGCCCCGACGCGGTCCGTGCGGTGCGCGGGGTCAGCTACCACGTCGACGCCGGCGAAGTGGTGGCGATGGTCGGCGAATCGGGATCAGGCAAATCCGCGGCGGCGATGGCCGTCATGGGTCTGCTGCCCGAGCATGCGCAGGTGTCCGGGTCGGTGCGGCTGCAGGGCACGCAGCTGATCGGGCTGGGCGACACCGCCATGTCGAAATTTCGCGGCGCCTCGATCGGGATGGTGTTCCAGGACCCGATGTCGGCGCTGACACCGGTGTACACCGTGGGCGATCAGATCGCCGAGGCCATCGAGGTGCACCAGCCCCGGGTGGGCCGCGCCGCGGCGCGTCGACGGGCAGTCGAGCTGCTGGAGCTGGTCGGGATCAACCGGCCCGAACAACGGGCCCGGGCGTTCCCGCACGAGCTCTCCGGCGGGGAGCGGCAGCGGGTGGTGATTGCCATTGCGATCGCCTGCGATCCGGACCTGCTCATCTGCGACGAGCCGACCACCGCGCTCGACGTCACCGTGCAGGCCCAGATCCTCGAGGTGCTCAAGACCGCGCGTGACGTGACCGGTGCCGGGGTGCTGATCATCACCCACGACCTGGGGGTGGTCGCCGAATTCGCCGACCGGGCCCTGGTGATGTACGCCGGCCGGGTGGTCGAGGCCGCACCGGTGCAGGTCTTGTACTCCGACCGCCGGATGCCCTACACAGTGGGACTGTTGGGTTCGGTGCCCCGCCTGGACGCCCCGCAGGGCACTCGGCTGGTACCAATCCCGGGCGCACCACCATCATTGACAGCCGGTATCGATGCGGGGTGTCCCTTCGCGCCGCGCTGCCCGCTGGCCGCCGACGACTGCCTGGCGGCGGAGCCGGCTCTGCTGAGCGTCGGGGAGAACCATTCGGCGGCATGCATTCACACCGACCAGGTGATCGGGCGCAGCGCCGCCGATATCTACGGCGTGCGCACCCAAGTGGCGGCCGCGGTCGCGGCCGAGTCCCCCACCGTGCTGCGGGTCCGCGACCTGATCAAGACCTATCCGCTGACCAAGGGCGTGCTGCGCCGGCGCGCCGGTGAAGTGCGCGCCGTCGACGGCGTGAGCTTCGAGTTGCAGCAGGGCCGCACGCTGGGCATCGTCGGCGAATCCGGCTCGGGCAAATCCACCACCTTGCACCAGATCCTGGAGCTGACCGCGCCGCAGTCCGGGTCGATCGAAGTGCTCGGCACCGACGTCGCGACGTTGAAGCGTGACGGTCGTCGCGCCCTGCGCCGTGACCTGCAAGTGGTGTTCCAGGACCCGGTCGCTTCCCTGGATCCGCGACTGCCGGTGTTCGAACTGCTGGCAGAGCCCCTGCGCGCCAACGGCTCCGACAAGGCCGCTATCCATGCCCGGGTCGCCGAACTGCTGGAGCTGGTGGGGCTGCGCCGCGGCGACGCGCTGCGCTACCCCTCGGAGTTCTCCGGCGGGCAGAAGCAGCGAATCGGCATCGCCCGGGCGCTGGCGTTGCAGCCGAAGATCCTCGCGCTCGATGAGCCGGTGTCCGCTCTCGATGTGTCGATTCAGGCCGGCATCATCAACCTGCTGCTGGATCTGCAGCAGCAGCTCGGACTGTCGTACCTGTTTGTGTCGCATGACCTTTCGGTGGTCAAACACCTGGCGCACCGGGTCGCGGTGATGTTCGCCGGGGCGATCGTTGAACAGGGCGAGGCCGATCAAGTCTTCGGCAATCCGCAACACGACTACACCCGGCGGCTGCTGGCCGCGGTGCCACACTTATGACTATGACGTTGACTCTGCGCTCACGGCGACGTTGTGCGAGAAGAGGCCGCCCTGGACGCAGAGTCAACGGGGTGGTGGCAGGCGTGTTAGCTGCCGGCTTGGCGCTGAGCGGGTGCGCGGCAGTCGATATCACCGCGCCAGAGGGCACCGCCGCGGTCGGCACTGCCAGCGACATCAACCCGCAGGACCCCGCGAACCTGCGCGACGGCGGCAACCTCCGGCTGTCGATGACGCAGTTCCCGCCGAACTTCAACCCCCTGCACATCGACGGCAACCTGGCCGAGAACGCCGCCATGCTCAAGGCCACCATGCCGCGGGCGTTCACCATCGGACCGGACGGCTCGGCGACGGTGGACACCGACTACTTCACCAGTGTGGAGCTGACCGGCACCAACCCCCAGGTGGTCACCTACACCATCAACCCGAAAGCGGTGTGGAGCGACGGGACACCGCTCACCTGGAAAGACATCGCCAGCCAGATCCATGCCACCAGCGGCGCCGACAGCGGGTACGCGATCGCGACCACCAACGGCGCCGAGCGCGTCGCCTCGGTGACCCGCGGCGTCGACGACCGGCAAGCCGTGATGCGCTTCGCCAAGCCCTACGCGGAGTGGCGGGGCATGTTCGCCGGCAACTCGATGCTGTTGCCGGCCAGCATGACCGGCGACCCGACGACCTTCAACAAGGCTCAGCTGAGCAAGCCGGGCCCCTCGGCCGGGCCGTTCGTGCTGTCGACACTGGATCGCACCAGCCAGCGAATCACCTTGACCCGCAACCCCGCCTGGTGGGGAGCCCGACCCAAGCTGGACACCATCACCTACCTGGTGCTCGACGAGGCCGCCCGGATGCCGGCGCTGCAGAACCACACCATCGACGCCACCGGGGTAGCCACCTTGGATCAGTTGACGATCGCACGGCGCACCGACGGCATCGCGATCCGGCGGGCGCCGACGCCGGCCTGGAACCACTTCACCTTCAACGGGGCACCGGGCGCCATCTTGTCCGACAAGGCGCTGCGGCTGGCGGTCATGCGCGGTATTGACCGGTCCACCATCGCCAAGGTCACCCAGCGCGGCCTGACCGCCGACCCGGTGCCGCTGAACAACCACATCTACGTCGCCGGCCAGGAGGGCTACCAGGACAACAGCGCGGTGGTGGCCTACGACCCCGAGCGCGCCGCACGCGAACTCGATGAGCTCGGCTGGACGCTGCACGGCAAGTTCCGGGAGAAGAACGGTCGCCCCCTGGTGATCCGCCACCTGTTCTACGACGCGTCGAGCACGCGGCAGTTCGCCCAAGTGGCCCAGCACAACCTGGCCCAGATCGGGGTCAAGCTCCAGCTCGACGCCAAGGCCGGCGGCGGCTTCTTCACCGACTACGTCAACGTCGGTGACTTCGACATCGCCCAATTCAGTTGGGTCGGTGACGCATTCCCGCTGGCCGGGCTCAACCAGATCTCCGCGTCCTACGGGGAGGCCAACTTCGGCAAGATCGGCAGCCCGGCTATCGACGCCAAGATCGAGGAGACGCTCGAAGCGCTCGATCCGGTGGTGGCTCGCGCCCGGGCCAATGAGGTCGATGCCCTGCTGTGGGCCGAGGGATTCAGCCTGCCGCTGATTCAGACCACCGGCAATGTGGCGGTGCGCAGTTCATTGGCCAACTTCGGTGCGCCGGGCCTGGCGGATCTGGACTACACCGTGATCGGATTCCTGAAGGACTGATGACCGAACATCAGGTGGTGATCGTCGGAGCCGGCCCGACCGGGTTGATGCTGGCCGGCGAGCTGGCCTTGGCCGGGGTCGACGTCGTGATCGTCGAGCGACGCGACGGCCATGACCTGAGCGGGTCGCGGGCGGGCGGTATCACCCCGCGCACCATCGAGATCCTCGACCAGCGCGGAATCGTCGACCGGTTCCTGGCGCAGGGGCGCATCGGCCAGATCTGTCACTTCGCGTGGATCATGTTGGACATCAGCGATTTGCCGACTCGGCACAACTACACCGTCGGGCTGCCGCAGTATCGCGTCGAGCGCACCCTCGCCGACTGGGTCAACGAGCTGGGCGTGCAGATCTACCACGGCCTCGACGTGATCGGCTTCGCCCAGGACGACTCCGGCGTCGACGTCGAACTCTCCGACGGCACAACGCTGCGCGCCTCGTATCTGGTCGGGTGCGATGGCGGGCGCAGCCAGATCCGCAAGATGGCCGGAATCGCGTTTCCCGGTTGGGACCCGACGGCGATCTGCCTGATCACCGAGGGCGATCTGGCCGACGAGCCGCCCTGGGGGCTGCACCGTGACGAGGTCGGCATCCACTCGTTCTTCCGGCTCGAGACTGACGGGCCGGTGCGGGTGATGGTCACCGCGCCGGAGCTGGAGTCCAGCGAGGAGCCGACGCCCGATGATGTCAGCCGGGCCCTGATTTCGCGGCGCGGCACCGATTACGGGTTGCACAATGTCCGCTGGGTTCGCCGGTTCACCGATGTGACTCGGCAGGCCGAACGCTATCGGGACCGGCGGGTGTTACTGGCCGGCGATGCCGCACATGTGCATTCCCCGGCGGGCGGGCAGGGCCTCAACACCGGCGTGCAAGATGCGGTGAACCTCGGTTGGAAGCTGGCTCAGGTGATCGCCGGGACCTCCCCCGAGGGCTTGCTGGACAGCTACCACGCCGAGCGTCATCCGGTCGGTGCCCGGGTGCTGCACAACACCATGGCCCAGAGCACGCTGCTAGAGCCCGGCCCGCGGGTGGACGCCTTGCGCGACACCATGGCCGAACTGCTGAGCCTCGACGAGCCGCGTCGGCGGATCGCGGCGATGATGTGCGGCTTGGATATTCACTACGATCTCGGCGACGGTCATCCGCTCGTGGGTCGACGGATGCCTGATCTGGAGGTGGCGACACCGGCCGGCACCGTGGCAGTCTTCACACTGCTGCACGAAGGCCGCGGCGCTCTGCTGAACTTCGGCGTCCCTTGGGATTTCGACATCACCCCGTGGGCTGACCGGGTTCAGGCGCTCGACGCCGACTACGACGGCCCGTGGGAGCTCCCGGTTCTGGGCGCCGTGCCCGCACCCGCTGCGGTGCTGATCCGTCCGGATGGTCACGTCGCGTGGGTCGGTGACGGGTCAGCCGCCGGATTGGGCGACGCTCTGACCGCCTGGTTCGGAGCCCGTTAGCTCAGGGGATCAGGCGGTCAGGTCGATGCGGTGGGCATCGATGACGCTGCGATAGCGATCCGGGTCGCAGGTCAACACGATCACTTGGCCTTGCGAGCCGACCGCGTCGAACACCGAGCCCATCTTCGCCAGCCGGTCCGGGTCGGTGAAGCCGAGCGCGTCGTCGATCACCACCGGAACACTGTCCTCCTTAGCCACCAGCGCCGCCCCCGCCAGCCGGGTCAGGATGCCCAGCTGTTCCTTGGCGCCACCCGACAGCGACTCGTAGGGCACGGTGCGACCACCGAGTGTGCGGGCGCAGATCTTCAGGTCGGTGTCGACGTCCACTTCGAAGTCGGCGCCGAACACGTGAGCGCCCAGCCGCTGGATCTCGGCACGGAACGGCTCGACGTAGCGCCGGCGGGTGTCGTCGCGATGGCGGGTCATCGTCGACCGCAGCAACGCCGCCGCGCGTGCCCGGCGTCCGATCCGACCGTGTTCGGCCGCAGCGTGTTCCCGCGCGATCTGTGCCGCGTCGAGCTGACCCCGCCGCCCCTGGGTGCCGAACACGGCGAGCTCCACCTCTACCTCATGCAGCGCGCGCGAGGTCTCGGCGTGCCGGGCCCGCAAGTCCTGCGCCGCAGCCTGCGCTGCGGCGAGCTCCGCGTCGATCGCCTCGGGGGCGGCAGCGCCCAGCTGTTCGGTCAGCTGGGCCACCCGCTGCTCGGCGGTGCGCAATGCCTGCGAGTTGGACTCGGCGGCGGCCGCCAGCTCGTCGTCGCTGACCGTCGTCCGCTGTGCGGCGAGACGCTGGCTGACCGCCTCCAACTCACCGCGCTGCGCCGCAACCTTCTCGCGCAGCAACGTCAGCCGCGTGGCAGCTTCGGTGCGACGGGCGGCAGTCTCCGCAGCTGCACGGCGCAGGGCTTCGCCGTCGGTGGCGGCCTGTGCCCGCAGTGCCTCAGCCTGGTCACGATCGGCACGGGCCTGCTCCGGTGTGATCCCGGCGGGGATCTCGCCATGCTCGCCACGCAGGCGCGTCAGCCGCGCCCGCAGCGCCTCGATCTCCTCGTCACCGCGTAACGCTGCCAGCGCGGCGGCCAACTGGTCGCGACTGCCCTGCAGTTCCCGGCGCCGCTGGTCGGCGTGGCGCGCCTGCGTCAGATCAGGCACGCCGGCCGCCGCGAGGGCAGCGGCGAGTTCGGCCTGCGCCGCAACATGTTTGACGCTGGCCTCGCGTGCGCTGTCGCCCGGGCGCACAAGCACTCGCAGCAGGCCGGGCACGTCGACCTCGAGGCCGTCGGCGACGGTGGCCGACCAGCTCTGGCCGCCAGGCAGTGCCGCGGGTTCGCCGGCGATCACCAGATCGATGTCGGCGACCGCGGTGAGTTCCAGTGTCGCCGAGATCGCGGCCAGCGACGCCTCGCTCCGGTCGCAGGCCGCCGACGCTTCTTCGATACGGCGCAGGATCGGCTCGGTCACGACGATCTGCGTCAGCTCGGCCGTCACCTCGGCGAGCTGGCCTTCGGTGGCGTCAAGCCGGGCGAGCCGGTCAGCGAGCCGGTCTGCCTCGTCGCGTGCGGCGAGTTGATCGACCACGCGGCGGGCCGATGCGGCGCGCTCGGTGGCGGCGACCACGGCTTGTGCGGCGGCGGCCGCGGCGACGTCGGCCGCGGTGGCTTCGGTGTCGACGGCGCCCTGCACCTGGGCCGCGGCGTCGATCTCGGTGTCCAGCAGGCTGATCACGGCCGCCCGGGATTCGAGTTCGCCGCGCTGGCGGTGCCGCTCGGCGTGGGCGCTATCGGTCGCGGCACCGGTGGCTTTGGCCGCGGTGGCCACCAACTGTGCATCGCGAAGCTGGCCACGTAACTCGGCGATCGCGGCGCCGGCGGCCTGCGCCGCGCTGTGCCGGGCGTCCGCGGCGGCCTGCTCGTCGGTCAACCCTGCCAACTGTTCGGACAGCTCGGCGTGCCGGTGCACTCGATCGTCGACTTCGGCGAGCAGCTCGGCGCACCGCGTTACCTCGGCGTCGGCGTCGGCGAGCGCGGCAATGGCGCTGGACCACTCGCCGGTGGGACGCCCCGTCCCGGTGAAGTAGCGCGCGTACTCGGCATCGATTCGCTCGATGAGAACGGGCTCGGTTCCGCTGAGGGTTGCGGTGTCGCCGGCGGCGACGTCCAACGCCCGCGAGAGCGCATCGCAGCCGGACAAGTCGACCGCCGCCGTCGACGATGCCTGCAGCACCCGCTGGGCCTGCCAGAGGCCGGTGTCCATGGTCTGCTCCAGCATGGCGCGGACCCGGTCGTGTGCCTCATCGCCGGTGAGCTGCTCGCGGCGGGGCTCCAGGATCGTCAGTTGCGTCCGGGGCGCCTTGTGGAAGCGCTTGTGATAAACGAAACGGTAAGGGCCGGTGCTGATTTCCGCGGTGACCTCAGCGCCGACGTCAGCGTAGGTGGGCTTGACCTGTTTGACGTCCTTCTTGGCGGAGCGGTCCTTGGACTCCAGCAATAGGTCCAGCGCCTCGATCATAGAGGACTTGCCGATCTCGTTGGCGCCGGACACCACCACCACGCCGTGGTCGGGAAAGTCGATCTCTCGGTGCGCCACACCGCGGTAGTTGGTCAGAACCAGCCGGTGCAGTCTCATGCCACTCCCCGATCGACCAGGCGCAGCAGCAGCGCCAACGCGGCGTGGGCGTCATCGGCGGCACCGGTGTCGCCACCGCGCGCGGCGGCGACCAACTCCTCGACCGCGTCGGCGGCGAAACCGCCGATTCCAAGGTCGGAGAATTCACCGTCGGCGGGGACCACCACCAGGTGGGTATGACGCTTCCAGGTGCCCACCCATGCGAATAGCCTCGAATACCGGTCCAGGCAGACGTCGAGGGCGGCCCGGTCGGTGACGCTGAGCGACCCCGTCAGGGCCAGCTGCACCACCGTGCGTTCCTTATCCGGCAGCTGGTCGAGGTTGATGTCCAGATCGGTGACGTCGCGGCCGGTATCGAGCTGGCGGTGCAGGGTCAGGAAACGCCATCGGCCGATGTGGCGGGAGTCCACCCTCACGGCACCGTCGGCCTCGTCGATGTCGACCACCAGCACGTGGCCGGGATCGGACTCGATATCGTCGAAGTTGGTGACTTCCGGCGAACCGGAATACCAGATGCGGCCCGTGCCCCCGACCTTGGTGCGAGAGTGCTTGTCTCCCAGGGCGACGTAGTGGATCGCGCCGCGGCACAGGGCGTCCTGCAGGCCGGCCAGCCGAATCAGCGCCGGGTTGCCGGGGTCGGGGTCGAGTACGTCGACGCCGCCGTGGGCAACCAGGACCCGGATGGTGCCGTCGGCCGGCAGCCCGTCGAGTGCGGCGGCCGTCAGGTCGGTGGTGGGACGCTTGGAGCGCCACGGCGCAGCAACGATCTCCAGGCCGGGGCGCACCTGGTGCACACCGGCGGTGTCGAGCACGACCACATTGTCGGGGCACTCGGCGGTGAACAACGCGCTGGTGTACACCGACGCCGCGTCGAGCGGATCGTGGTTTCCGGGGAGCAGGTAGACCGGGATCCCGATGGTGCGCATGGCCTCCAGGGACTGACTGATGACCTCGGGGGCGAGCTGGTTGTCTTCGAACACATCCCCGGCGACGACCACGAACTCCGCGCCCGCCTCCGTCGCCAGTGCCCCCAGCCCGGCCACCGCGTCGCGTCGGGCCGCCGAGTAACGCGGCTGGGCATCGCCGGCCAGGAAGTGCCGGGTCATGCCGAGCTGCCAATCGGCGGTGTGCACGAATCGCATGTCGGTCCTGTCCCTTTCCGCCGGGCCGGCGGCCGGGCATCGCGAGTGTATGGCCGGTCACCGACAAGCCCGCGGACCTCGATCGGCAGGTCCCCAAGCCCGAACCGCGAGTCGTTCTCGTGCGTCACATTCGACACTTCAGCACCGTTGGAAGCACGAGGAGACGGTTCCGAATCGGATAGCGCGGACGATGTCGGACGCCCCTACTCTGGAGCGGGTGAGCACCTATCGCACCCTGATTCTGCTGCGGCACGCCAAGTCGGACTATCCGCCCGGGGCGGCCGACCACGAGCGTCCGTTGGCGCCGCGCGGAATCCGGGAGGCGGGGCTGGCCGGGGACTGGCTGCGCGCCCACGCGCCGGCCATCGATGCGGTGCTGTGCTCGACCGCCACCCGCACCCGGCAGACCTACGCGCAAACCGCGCTCACCGCGCCGGTGCGCTACGTCGACGACCTCTACGACGCGATGCCCGGAAACGTGATCGACACGATCAACACCGTGGCCGCCGACGTCGACACGCTGCTGGTGATAGGCCACGAGCCGGCGATGTCGAGCGTCGCACTGGGGCTGGCCGGCCACGGCACCGATGCAGCCATAGCTCAACAGATCTCGGAGAAGTACCCGACGTCGGGAATCGCCGTCCTCCATGTCCCCTGCGGCTGGGCGGATGTACAGCTTGGATCGGCCGCGCTGGTGGACTTCTGCGTGCCGCGGTAGGCCGTCGATTCTCGAAATCGGCTGATTGGAAACCGATGTCGGTCTAACATCGCCTGCTGGCGACCGAGCGATGAGCCAGTTCCGATGCGGTGACTGCGAACTCGATGCTGACGAATACAACTCGTGGAAGAGTTATTTGGCAACCACGAGAGTGCTGCTGACCATAACCACCAAAGGCCGACAAGCTGTGGAACACGCCGTGACCACGGGGCAGGTCGTATTGCCTTGCGCCGCATGACCGACCGCGGTCGCCGAGTCCGTGATGGACTCGACGACCGCGACTGACCCCTCGGTTCAAATGCCCGGCTGACCGTCGGCGCCGGTAGCTCCGGTGCCACCTGGCGTGCCGCCCGGGCTCCCCGCACCGCCGCCGGCTCCCCCTGTTCCGCCAGTCCCGGGGTCGCCGGGCTGACCAGCTGTGCCGCTACCGGTGGGAACACCGGCGTTGCCGGCGTTGCCGCCGGTCCCGCCGGCCCCACCGGTGCCCCCGTTGCCGCCGGTCCCGTCGGTGCCAGTGGCGCTGTCGCCACCGACGCCGCCCTTGCCGCCGACGCCACCAGTGCCACCCTTGCCACCGTTGCCGCCGTCGAGGCCGTTGCCGCTGGCATCGACTCGGCCGTTCCCGCCGGCCCCGCCGGTGCCACCCGTACCTCCGACACCGCCGCTACCGCCGGCACCACCGTGCCCGGCCGCCGCCGTACCGCCGGCACCACCGTCACCACCGTTGCCGCCGACGTAACCGGTCGCGCCGTTGCCGCCGGCCTCGCTCGGGAAGCTGCTGCCGATGGCCCCGGTGCCGCTCATGCCGCCGGTACCGCCGTTGCCGCCGTTGCCCGCATCGACGTTGCCGGACGCGTTGCCGCCGGCACCGCCGTTGCCGGCGTTACCGGCCGCATTGAACTGGCTCATACCTCCGGAACCGCCATTGCCGCCGTTGCCGGCGTGGCTCGTCAGGCCGGACGTGTTGGTGGGCATTGCCACGCCGCCGCTGGTGCCACCGGCCCCGCCGTTGCCACCGTTGCCGCCAGTCCCGGTGACGTTGGCCCCCAAACCGGTTAAGGCGCCGCCGCCCCCACCGCCGTTGCCGCCGTTACCGCCGATCGCGCTGCCATTGCCGCCGGCGCCGCCGTCGCCGCCGAGGCTGCCGTTGAGGCCTGTGGCGCCGCTGCCGCCGGTGCCGCCGTCACCGCCGTTACCGCCCTGGCCGATCATCCCGCCCGTGGTGGGTCCATTACCGCCGGCACCGCCGTCGCCGCCGAGTCCACCGCTTCGGCCATAGCCGCCGGTGCTGCCGCCACTGCCACCGGCACCGCCGTTGCCGCCCTTGCCGAAGACGGTGCCTGCCGTGAACTGCTCACCCGCGGTGTCCTTCCAGCCGCTGGCGTTGCCGCCGGCGCCACCGTTACCGCCGTTACCCGCGCCGACCGACGAGCCGCCGGCCCCACCGTTGCCGCCGGCGTACGAACCCGATCCACCGTTGCCGCCGTTGCCGCTGACGCCACCGAAGTTGCTTCCGCCGCCGGCACCGCCGGTCCCGCCCGTGGTCTTGAGAGATTGGTCGGCGGTGCCGTTCCCGCCATTGCCGCCGCTGCCGCCGTTGCCGCTGGCGCCGGCACCGGTCGACGTGCCGCCGGCCCCGCCGGCCCCACCGTTGCCGCCATTGCCGGCTGCGCCGTTACCGCCAGCACCGCCGTTGCCGCCGTTGCCGGCGTTGGCGACCGCGTCGCTGCTGATGCCGCCGCCCCGGCCACCGTCACCGCCGGCACCGCCGTTGATTCCGACGCCGCCGTTACCGCCGTCGCCGCCCGAACCACCGTCCACGCCCAGGCGCGGGTTGCCACCAGACGACGGTGCCCCATCTCCGCCCGAACCGCCCCTGCCGCCGTCGCCGAGATAGGTGCCGGTGCCGTCCTTGTAGCCGTCGCCGCCGTCGCCGCCGTTCCCGGAGATGCTGGACGCGCCCGCGTTGCCGGCGTGTCCGTAGAACGCAGAGCCGTAGACGCCGGCTGACGCCCGTGCCCCGGCCTCGCCGCCGAGGCCGCCGGTACCGGCGTAGCCGCCGTTGCCGCCGTTGCCGCCGTTGAGGTTCTCAGTCGTGCCCGCAGCGCCGTCACCGCCATTGCCCGCGGTTCCGCCGCGGCCACCGTCGCCGCCGCTGCCGAACATGTAGCCGCTGCGCCCGCCGGCACCGCCCCAGCCGGCGCTGCCGCCGCCTTGGCCTGCACCGGGACTGGTTGCCGCGCTCCAGGATCCGTTAGCGCCGTCAACCCCGTTGCCGCCGGCCCCGCCGACGCCACCGTTACCGAAGAACCAGGCCGCCGAGAAGCCGCCGTCACCACCATTGCCGCCCGCACTACCCGTGCCAAAAGACGTGGCGCCGATACCCTCGCCACCGGCGCCACCCGCGCCGCCGTTGCCCATGAAGATGCCGCCGGCTCCACCGTCGCCACCGTCCGCAGTGCCGAACCCGTCGCCGCCGGCGCCGCCGTTGCCGATCCATCCGATGGCATTCCCGCCGTTGCCGCCGCCGACTCCTGCCGTGTCGCTGTCCCAGCCGGCACCACCGTCACCGAACCACAGGCCACCCGCACCACCATCGGGGTTCTCCGCGGTGCCGGCCGCGCCGTCGCCGATCAGGTAGACCCCGGCCAGTTCGTTGATCCAGCCGTTGACCGTCGAGCCGAAGTCACTGTTGATCCACAGTTCCAGGCCGGTGTGCAGCGGGGTGTAGAACCACTGGTCGAGGATGCTGGCCATGTCGAAGGCCCCACCGGCCGCAGCACCGGGGTCCAGCGACGCCGACACACCCTCGGAGCCGGTGAGCCAGTCCAGTCCGTTGGCCCACCAATCCGAACCGCCAGCCTCAGGCGACGGGTCAAAGAACAGGTCGAACAGATTGTCCAGCCCGAAGTCATCGGCCTGGGCAGCCGGCGCACTCACCATCGGCGCCATCCCGAATGCCAGGAACGCGCCCACCGCGCTGCCGGCACCGATCACCCGCTTACCGCGATGGCCACTTCGGCTGCTGCTGTGCTGAGTCATGTGCGAACACCTCTCCTATGTGAAAGCAGTGCTATCGAGTAATTGGGATCTGGGGTCGAGTCACGGAGTCGAATCAGCTGAAGAGGCCGAAGAAGTCGCCCAGCCAGTCGGTGGACAGGCTCGCCCCAGGATCGACGTCGCTGATGTCGGGGGCCGGGACGTCCGGAACGTTGGGTAGGTCGATCCCGGCTCCGGGTGGAGTGACCACGACAGGCCCCTTGCCGTCCCAGCCGGAGCCAAGCAGCGCACCGACGGTCTGGTCCCAGGCCAGCCAGGCCCCGATCGGCCCGATCGCCTGACTGTTGATGCTCAGACTGCCGAGCAGGGGCACGCCGCCCAGGTCGAGGCCGATGCTGTTGAAGATCGAGCCACCCACTGCGGGAACCGAATCGACGACCTGCCCGCCGGTGCCCAGCACCTCATAGGGGCCGACGGCCACCGTGCCCGGGGTGAGCAACCCGCCGAACGCGATGTCGAGGTGTTCCATGCTCAGCCCCGGCGGGAAGAATCCGGCGTGGTTGATCAGTGGCAGCAATGAATCCAGGTTCAATGTCGCGCCGTTGAGGAACGCTCCGGACATGTTGGCCAGGGTGTCGGTGAAACTGTCGTTCGCTTCGATGCTGTTGATCAGCGCCACCCACGGGCTGATGCCCGGGCCGATCATGCCCATCAGCATCCCGCTCAGCGGTGACGACAGGAAGTTGACGATCGGTGTCACCATCGCGGGGTCGATACCGGCCGGCAGGAACTGCGGCAGCAGCGAGACCAGCCCGATGTGGCCGAGGAAGTCGCTGGCACCATCGCCCGCGCTGAGCATGTGGTTATGCACGGTCGCGATGGTTTCGTCGGACGCACCCCCCAGCGAGTAGCCGGTCAGCACCTTCTCCAGGTTGTCCTGCATCTGCGCCATGACACTGTTGAGCTTCGTGGGGTCGTCGAACACCTGCTGCCAGAAGTCGCCCTGGTTGGCCAGGAACTGCTGGAAGCTGACGTTCGGGGCCAGGTAGTAGTTCTGCATAAGCCGGGACACGTTGTCCGAGGTTTCGTTCCACACGTCCTGCCACGTCCCGAGCAGGCCGCCGACGATGCCGCCGTCGGCGATCAGCGCCACATCCCGGACGACCGAGAGTTCTGCCGCCGGGGTGGCCACCGGCGTGACCGCGATCAAGCCGCTCCCGACCATCGCGATGCCGGCGGTAACGTAGGGACGAAGAGTTTGCTGCACGACCGTCTCCTTATGTTGTGCTCCGCGTGTTGCGTAAGCCCGACACATCCCGACGGTCGCCCTGCCCGGCAACTGCCGACATGAACAAGGCGAAAATACTCCGCATTAACTTGCGATGTCCAGAGAAAAATAACGATTTCCTGATTTTGGCCTCTAAATCAGAGTGATGACAATCACATCTAGGACATATAATCCCTGCTAGATCCCCATTAGAATCCTGTGCGGCTAATAATTAGCGCCAATTTTCGACCCAGCAAAGCTACCCGCCGGTAACCATTTCCCCTGGTCGTCGGGGGCTAATCACCGCGCTATCGCCTATTGCACCCGCCGGACGCATGCCCATCTAGCTGGGCCTATCTACTGGAACGTCATACGATCCAAGTAGCTGCTGAGAAAGCAAACTCGCGGTCTGTTTGGAGGCCCACGTCGGCCAAGCGGCAACTCCCAGCGAAGCTTTCACGCCGACGCGCGCCCGCTTCGCGGTGCTGGAAGTTAGCTGGGATCGCAACGAAGCAGCCCGGCGGGTCCCTCCGCCACAGTCAGGTGGGCAGCAACCCCGTGTACTGCAGCTGGAACTCCGCGAGAAGTACATCAAGGATCAAATCTCTGCCCCGCTTATCGAAGAAGATGTTCACCTCGTCGATGAGGGTCAGCGACGGCGCGGGCTCTTTTCGTGTGATGAGCATCAGCGACGTCAAGTTGTCATGGTTGCGACAGCGGTACCGCATGCCGAACGCGGGCTTCGTCTTGAGCAGGATCTTCGTGCCGGTCTCGCGGGTCTGCGAATACTGGCTGACACCGCCGCACAGCAACGCGGTGTCCAGGTTGAGTTTGGTCGCAGCCGAGCCGTACACCGATGCCACCGTGACATCGCCGCCAAGACGCAATCGGACGAGCTTCTTGTTGACCAGCCAGGGTCGTCGCACCACACCCTCTTTGGAGATCGTCTGGTTGCGCAAGACACCCTCGGCGACCGCGCCGGCCAGTGTGTCGGCGACGTAGATGTATCCGCCGAGCCTGGGGTCGGCAGGCTCGAAACGGCCTTGCTTGGGATGGGCCAACGGCCGTGGGCTCATGTTGAACGAGTTCGCCGCATATGACGCATCGGCCGCCATGATCCGGTACAGCTCGGCGCCTTTGGGGACGGTCTCGACGTCAGCGGGGCGTCCGTTGTACCGATTGGTCGGCATCGCTCAATCCATGCCCTGTTGACCGAGTTGGATCGCGAGGTCCACCAGATCCTCAGTCAGTTCACCGCTTTCGACCATGTCGATCGGACGCCGATCATCAAGGCCCTGATCTGGGCTGTACCACCAGTCCAGCGTTCCCCACGGGTCTTCGTCGCATTCCAGCTGCCGGTTCGCATAGGCGACGATGGGGCGAATCTGCTGACGCGTCTGGTCAATCTGGAACTTGGGATATCGATATTGATTGCCGATCTTGACGCCCAGCAGTTCGTGGGCGCGGCGTCGGTCCTGCGCGATCGACCGATGCGACTTGCCGCTTGGCGACAAAATGGCGCTCACCGCCCCCGGACTGTAGGTCTCCTCCGGCTCGAACGGCAGCGTGTACTCCAGCGTTCCGGTGGCCGTCGGTAGCGTCACGCGCTCGCGTTGCGAAAGCCCTGCCGCTGCCCCGATTTCGCGGAGGATGCCGCGCTGCGCCTCGACGGCGGCGGCCAGCTGCGTAAGGAGTTCGACCGGCACCGGCGCCGCCTGTTCCACGTCCACCACAGCGGATTCCTCGGCTACTTCGCGCACCGAAGCGGGCTGCTCGACGGCCAGACCCCCAAGCCGAACCACCAAGGTGCCGTCCTCGAGCTCGACGGCCACGTCCTCCGGCGCATCGATCCCGGGCGGCAGTTCGAGCCGCAACACGGCTTCGCCGCCTCCCTCAGAGATCTTGGCCTCAGCGGTTTCGGCGTCGGGTCCCGTCGCCCGCTTTGACAGCGGGCCGAACACGATCCGCCACTCTCGGCGAGTGTGTCCTTGCAGCCCACCGCCGCCGGTGTCGGCCGTGCCGGAAATAGGCTCCACCGCCGCCTCCTCCACTTGCTCGGCGCCTGGAACATCCGCCGCTGCGGTCTTCACGTCGACGGGTCCAACCTCGATCCGATACTACGCTTACAACGTAATGTTCGCTATGCGTAGTAACCGTAGTATCGGGTCGTCGCAGGCTCAGATCATCGCCCGCAATGCCGGCGACGGTTCCACGCCCATGACCGTCAGCGCGCTGGAGTGATAGATAGTGCCCGGGGTCTGGATGGCGTGCCCCAGCCCGACGTGGGCGTCGCGCCAGAACCGTTGCAGCGGATTGTTCCGGCGTGCGGCGTTGCCCCCGGAGCGGGCGAAGATCGCATCGGCGGCGGCAACGGCCCGCCAGGCGCAGCGAATCTGGTTGCGCCGCACCAGTGAGCGATCTTCAAAGCTGATCTCCTTACCGGCGTCGGCGAGGTCGTACATTCTGCTGATGCCGTCCAGAAGCTGTACACGGGAGGCGGCGATCTCCGCGGCGGCCTCCGAGATCGCGTAGAGCACATACGGGTCGTCTTTGATTTTGGTGCCGGTGGCGGCCACCCGGTCGCGCTGATAGTCCAGATGCGCTGCCAGCGCGCCCTCGGTGATCCCGATGAGCGCGGCGGTGATCCCCAGCGGGAACATCGTCCAGAAAGGCAGTTTGTAGACCGTCTCGGTGCGCCCGGCCGCCTCGGCGGCGCTGGCACCGGAGGCGACATGGTCGAAGTCGATGGTGCGGTAGTCCGGGATGAAGGCGCCCTCGACAATGATGTCCTTGCTGCCGGTGCCCGACAGGCCGATGACGTCCCAGGAGTCCTCGACGATGGTGTAGTCGCCGCGCGGCAAAACGACGTGCAGCACTTTCGGCGGCCCACCCTCGCCTCCACCGACGCGCGCGCCCAGGAAGATCCAGCTGCAGTGATCGGTGCCCGAGGAGAAGTTCCACCGCCCACTCAACCGATAACCGCCCTCGACCGGGGTCGCAACACCTTGTGCGGCATAGGGGGACGCGATCCAGGTGTCGGGGTCCTCGGCCCAGATCTCGGCTTGCAGCCGGCGGTCCATCAGCGCCATCTCCCAGGGGTGCACTCCCCCGACGCCGCACACCCAGCCGGTGGAGCCGCAGTGCTTGGCCACCGCCATGACAGCCTCGGCGAAGTCGCGCGGGTGGGCCGCGTAGCCGCCGAAGTCGGTCGGCTGCAGCATCCGCATCACGCCGGCCTGGCGAATCAGCGCCACTGACTGCTCGGAGAGCTTGCCGAGCCGTTCGCTGTCGTCGGCGGTACCGGCCAGCTGGGCGGCGATCTGCTCGACCCGCTCGACAACTTCGTGCGCCATTACCGGTACCTCCTGATCTGGCGGAACCCACTGCGGGCTCCGTTGGTTTCAGTACCGTACCTCCGATTTGACCAAATGGTCAATCCATATGGTCAATCCATTTGTGCAACGGTTCTCACCTGGCTAACCTGCCTTCATGGGCAACCGTGAGGATCTGCTGGAGGGCGCCAAGCGCTGCCTCGTCGAACGGGGCTGGGCCAATACGACGGTGCGCGACATCGCCGCGGCGGCCGGTGTCAGCCATGCCGCCATCGGCTACCACTTCGGCAGCCGCGAGCGACTTCTGGTGCAGGCCCTCTTCGAAGAGCTCGACGAGCTCGACGCCCGCATGTCCCCCGACGGGCAGCACGCCACGGCAGTGGAGCGATGGCAGGCGGTGCTGGAGTCCTTTACCACCGACAAGGCACTGTGGACATCGCATCTGGAAGCGATCGTGCAAGCCCAACGCAACGACGAACTGCGTGCACGTCTCGCCGAAGGCCAACAACGCGCGCGGGCCGAGATGGGCGGCTCGGTCGCTCTGGCAGTGGTGCTGGGCATGATGATTCAGTCACTGATCGATCCCGAGAGCGCGCCGACGGCGGATGAAGCGGTAGCGGAGCTACGTGAGTTGGCCGGTGGAGGGCATGCGGCGCAATAGCCGTCCCCGTCCGCGGCGGGACGCCCACGGCGCCCCTCCCCGCCTCAGCGAGCGGCTTTCAGCCCCTTGCGGCGCCCATTCGTGCTGAGCGAGTCGTTGATCCGCCGACAGCTGTCGACTAGATTGACCATTTGCTCGTGCTTGAGCTGGTTGAGGTAGTGCACGCGAATGCCCTGCGCGTAGGTCTCCATCACGGCGTGCAGGCGTGTGTGCCCCGCACTGGTTATCCGGGGCAGAATGCCGCGCGGGTCCCCTGGGCTGGGGCTGCGGGTGATCCAGCCGTGGCCTTCCAACCGGCGGATCTGGGTGGACAACTGCCCCTGCGTCACACCAAGCGTCTCCGCCAGCACACACAGCCGGTGTTCCCGTCGCCTGGGCCTGCTCAACAGCTCCAAAAGCAGGACGTCACGTATCGAGAGATCATGTGCGGCCTTGAGGCAAACATTCACTGCGTCAACGACACTCAGCGAGCAGGCCAGAAACTGTTGCCAGCAGTTCTGCTCGATTCCATCGAGCCCAGGGAGCCAGGCTATCGCCTGGAGTTCATGCATCTCGTCCACGGCGCGCGATGTTATCGAAGGATGCGCCGCAGAAACGGAGAACACGTGTCAGTTCAAGCATCTGGCCACGGATTCGTCCCGGCGAGAATGGCGTTCGGCAAAGACCAGACCCGCACAACAGCCCAGGTCAACTAGATATTCCGAGCCTCCTTAGAAAACCGTCACGACGAACTAATTCGTTCAAACGGAAACTACTCAGTTTCGTTCGACCGGAAACTAACCGGTTGGACGGCGCGACAATAAGAAACACGGAGTTCGTCCCGGCCGAAAATGCGCCATACACAGCTAGTCGTGTGAATACGTTCGGAGACCAAGAACGTCCAGCAACGCGCCGACGGACTAGAACCAGCAGTTCAGCGAGATACCCTGGCCCGCAAGAGAAAACGGTGACTTTAAACCACTTGATTCAAGACGAAACCACCAGAATCGCCGAAGCGACAGGCAGCGTCAGGAGTTCGTGGCGAGCGTCAGTTCCATCAATTTGAGCGCCTGCTCGCACGCGTCGATCCCGGGTGCCTGCGGGTTGACCCACCAGCCGACCACACCGGCGGCGTCGCTGGCGACCCCGCAGGAGCCGTTGGGGTCGGCCGGACGCATCACGATCGAGGGCACGCCCACGATGGTCTTGGGCTCGATCTGGTATTTCAGGAACTCGGCGACCTTGCGTTCGTTGTCCAGGCTGCCCTGCTCGAACCAGAACCGGGTGATGTCGATCAGCCCGGCCGGGTTGGCCGCCTGCCAGCGGCAAATGGCGCCGACGAAGGTGCTCTGGATGTCGAGCGGGTCCGCTCCCACCGTCTTAGCCAAGATGTCGGTGGTCAGCACCTCGCACTCCTTGAGCAGGTTCGGGTACTGCCGCTCGGAGTTGTTGTTGCGCTTGGTGTCGCCCGCGCCGGCCTTGACGGCGGTGCCGCCCACCTCACGGGAGCAACCCGTCAAGCTGGTCAACACTGCCAACACCGCGACCGCACCGGCCAGAACCCGGCGGCTCACTTCGAGTTCGCAATCGACTGGCGAGTCAGCTCTTTGGCGACGTCGCACGGATCCGGGAACGGCTTCTGAGCGAAGCTCACCGACCACTCGATGAAGTCATCTTTGAATTGAATGCCGACCTCGCACAGGTTGTCGCCCATCGTCGGGGCGGTGCCGATCGCGATGAAACCGCTGTGGCCGTCGATGTTGATGTCTTCCACCGAAGTCCGCGAGACCTCCTCGGTCTTACGCTCGCGACCGATGGGGCTCCCGCGATACCAGGAGAAGGAAAAGTGCGGGCCCATGATCCCGCCGCGCAGCAGCCACTGGCAGCCCACCGAGTTCTGTGCGGTGCCCACCACCCCCGCCACCCTGGTCAGGTTGGCGATCGTCTCGTCACTGATGCCACCGCACTGCGGGAATGACGGTCCGTGATTGCTCTGCTCGGCCGTCGGCGACGCAGACTGGCTGCCACCCTGAGCCTCTGGCGAGTCGGAGTCAGAACATCCGCCGACCATCGGAATCAGAGCAGCGGCCGCCAGGGCCGGGACCGTCAGTTTGAGCCGCACACGATGCACTGTAGCGGCACCGCCGCCCGTCAACCACGACACAGCGGTGACCAGTCGGTTTGTGTCGCCGCGTATCGCCACAGCAACGCCGCGATCGCACGGGTATGCGACAGTAGCCCCATGCTTCTGGCGCTGCTGCGCTGCTACCTCAGGCCCTACCGCTGGCCGGTCGCGGCGGTGATGGGCCTGCAACTGATCAGCACGCTGGCTTCGCTGTACCTGCCGACCGTCAACGCCACGATCATCGACGACGGCGTGGTCCGCGGGGACACCGCGATCATCGTCCGGCTGGGCGCGGTGATGCTCGGCGTCACCGGCCTGCAGATGCTGTGCGCCATCGCCGCTGTCTACTTCGGCGCTCGCACCGGGACAGGCTTCGGACGGGATCTGCGCCGGGCGGTGTTCGCTCAGGTGATCCGGTTCTCCGAACGCGAAACCACTCGGTTCGGGGCGCCAACCCTGTTGACCCGCACCACCAACGACGTCCGCCAGATCCAGCTCATCGTGCAGCTGGGCGCCAGCACGCTGGTCACCGCGCCGATCATGAGCATCGGCGGGGTACTGATGGCGGTGCACCAAGACGCGGGACTGGCCTGGCTGCTGGCCGTCAGCGTGCCGGTATTGGCGCTGGCCAACTACCTGATCGTGTCGCGGATGCTGCCGCTGTTTCGGCGCATGCAGATGCTGATCGACAACATCAACCGAGTACTGCGCGACCAGCTCACCGGCATCCGGGTGATCCGCGCCTTCGCCCGCGAGCCTGTCGAGCGAGACCGGTTCGCCCAGGCCAACACGGCGCTGTCGGACGCCTCGCTGACGGTCGGGAACCTGCAGGTGCTGATGCTGCCGACCACCACGCTGATCATCAACGCCTCCAGCGTCGCGCTGATCTGGTTCGGCGCGTTGCGCATCGATGCCGGACAGATGCAGGTCGGGTCGCTGATCGCCTTCCTCTCCTACTTCATGCAGATCCTGATGGCCGTGCTGATGGCCACCATGGTGCTGGCGATCGTGCCGCGCGCCGCGGTCTGCGCCGAACGGATCACCGCGGTGCTGTCCACCGAGCCGACCATAAGCCCCCCGACCCAGCCGGTGTCACCGTCCTCGCGCAGCGGGGAGATCCGGCTGCACGGTGTCGGCTTCAGCTACCCCGGCGCCGACCGATCGGTGCTTTCCGACGTGTCTTTGACCGCGCTGCCCGGCACCACCACCGCCGTAGTCGGCTCCACCGGATCGGGCAAGTCCACCCTGGTGTCGCTGATCTGCCGGTTGCGCGACGTGACCGATGGCGCGGTGCTCATCGACGGCGTGGACGTGCGCGACCGCGACCCCGAGGCGCTGTGGTCGGGCATCGGGCTGGTACCCCAGCGCGGTTACCTGTTCTCCGGCACCGTCGCCGACAACCTGCGCTACGGCGCCCCGGCGGGGGCAACCGTCAGCGACGAGCAGATGTGGGCGGCACTGCGGGTGGCCGCCGCCGACGACTTCGTGGCGGCCCACGCTGACGGCCTGGCGATGCCGGTGGCCCAGGGCGGGATCAACCTATCCGGCGGGCAGCGTCAACGGCTCGCGATCGCCCGGGCGGTGATCCGGCGACCCTCGATCTACCTGTTCGACGACGCGTTCTCGGCCCTGGACACCCGCACCGACGCCCAGGTGCGCGCAGCCCTGCGCGAGGTGGCCGTCGACGCGACGGTGATCATCGTGGCGCAGCGGATCTCGACCGTCACCCAGGCCGATCAGGTGATCGTCCTCGACGACGGCCGGGTGGTCGGCACCGGAACCCACCGCGAGCTGCTGGCCGACTGCCCCACCTACGCCGAGTTCGCCGAATCCCAGTCGGTGGCTGCCGGGGTCGGTGGCCAGTGACCGCACCCGTGGCGACTCCGACGGTACGGGCCGCGAACTTCTGGCCGACCGCGCTACGCCTGGCGCGCCGGATGGGCCCGCAGCGCCGATTGGTCGCGGCAGTCATCAGCCTGTCGCTGGGCGGTATCGCGCTCGGTGTGGCCGGACCGCGAATCCTCGGTCATGCCACCGATCTGGTGTTCAACGGCATCATCGGCCGCGGCCTGCCGACGGGAATCACCAAGCAGCAGGCGATCGAGGAAGCCAACGCCGCCGGCCGGGGCACCTACGCCGAGATGCTGTCGCGAATGGATGTCATTCCGGGCGTCGGTATCGACTTCGCCGCGGTGGCACGCACTCTGATGCTGGCGATGGCTCTGTATCTGGTTGCGGCGCTGATGGTCTGGACGCAGGCACGATTGCTCAACGTGATACTGCAGCGCACCATGCGGGCGCTGCGCCGCGACGTCGAGGACAAGCTGCACCGGCTTCCCTTGCGCTACTTCGACACGCAACGGCGCGGGGAACTCTTGAGCCGAGTCACCAATGACGTCGACAACACCGCGACATCGGTGTCGATGACGGTCAGTCAACTGTTCTCCTCGGTACTGACCGTGCTGGTGGTACTGGCCATGATGCTGTCCATCTCGCCGCTGCTGGCCCTGATCACCGTGGCCGGAGTCCCGCTGACATTGCTGGCGGTACGGTCAATCACCCGGCGCTCACAACGGCTGTTCGCCGCTCAGTGGGCAGCCACCGGGCAGCTCAATGCCCATCTGGAGGAGACCTACAGCGGCTTCACCCTGGTGCGGACCTTCGGCCACCGCGACTGGGCACAGCGACGGTTCGACGACTGCAACGACGAGTTGTACCGGGCCGGGTTCGGCGCCCAATTCTTCTCCGGGCTGATCGCACCGGCGACCGGACTGATCGCCAACCTCGGCTACGTCGCGGTCGCGGTCATCGGCGGAATCCAGGTAGCCACCGGACAGATCACCCTGGGCAGCATCCAGGCATTTATCGCCTATGTCCGCCAGTTCAACCAACCGCTGGGCAACCTGGCCTCGATGTTCAATGCCCTGCAGTCCGGTGCCGCTAGCGCCGAGCGGGTGTTTGCCTTCCTCGACGAGGCCGAAGAGCCCCCGGCCCCGTCGACGCCGCTGTGGCGCCCCGACTCCGAACCGCGCGGCGCGGCACCGCGCGGCCGGGTGGAGTTCCGCGACGTCAGCTTCGGCTACCGGCCCGGCGTGCCGGTGATCGAGGACCTGTCGCTGAGCGTGGCAGCGGGCGCCGTGGTGGCGATCGTCGGCCCGACCGGGGCCGGCAAGACCACCCTGGTCAACCTGTTGATGCGGTTCTACGACGTGGACCGTGGACAGATCCTGATCGACGGCGTGGACATCACGGACGTGGACCGCTGCGCACTACGTTCCTCGATCGGCATGGTGCTGCAGGACACCTGGCTGTTCACCGGAACGATCGCCGAGAACATCGGCTACGGCCGGCCCGGCGCCACCGAGGACGAAATCATCCAGGCGGCCCGCGCCGCGCATGTCGACCCTTTCGTGCGGACCTTGCCGGACGGCTACGGCACCCGGGTCAACGACGACGGCGGGGCCATCAGCGCCGGCGAGAAGCAGCTGATCACCATCGCCCGGGCATTCCTGGCCCAGCCGCAACTGCTCATCCTCGACGAGGCCACCAGTTCGGTGGACACCCGCACCGAACTGCTGATCCAGCGAGCGATGCGAGAGCTGCGCCGGGGACGCACCAGTTTCATTATCGCCCACCGGCTTTCGACGATCCGCGACGCGGACCTGATCCTGGTGATGCAGGCCGGCCAGATCGTCGAGCAGGGCACCCACGCCGAGCTGCTGGCCCGCCGCGGGGCCTACTGGGCGATGGCCGAGGGCAGCTGACCAGGCTACGGCGCGTCGTCGTCTTCACTTTCCCGCAGCAGCCTCTCGGGATGGTGGTAGTGGTTGGTTCGGGGTTGGCCGTGGTCTAGGTGGGGCGGGGGCAGGGTTTGGGTGGTGCCGTCGCGGCGCTTACGGGTTTTCCAGCCGCCGGTGGTGATGAGTTGGTGGTGGGGGCCGCAGCGCAAGGTGAGGTCGGTGATGTCCGTACGACCTGTTTTGGCGTAGTCGTCGTCGTGATGCACTTCGCACAGGTAGCCGGACACCGGGCAGTTGGGGTGGCTGCAGCCGCGTTCTTTGGCGTAGAGCACGATGCGCTGCGCAGGTGAGGCCAACCTCTTGGTATGGAACAGGGCAAGTTCTTTGGCACCCTGGTAGATCCGCAGGTAGTGGTGCGCATGCGACGCCATAGCGATCACGTCGCGCATGGGGAGCCAGCTACCGCCGCCGGTGTGGGCTTTTCCGGTGCTGGCTTCCAGGTCGGCCAGGGTGGTGGAGACGATGATGGTGGCCGGTAATCCGTTGTGCTGGCCTAATTCTCCGGAGGCGAGCAGGGCCCGGCCCATCGCGGTGAGTGCGTCGTGGTTGCGTTGGGAGGCACTGCGGGTGTCGGCGTCGATCGCGGTTTGAGAAGGGGAGCCCCCGGTGCAGGGAATGGGGTCGTTGGGGTTGCACATTCCGGGGGCCGCCCAACGGGCCAGCACCGCATCCCAGGTGGCGCGGGCCTGCGGGTCCAGGTAGCCCTTGATGGGGGTCATGCCGTCGCGGTCTTGGGGTCCGAGCACGATCCCGCGTCGTTTGGCGCGATCGTCGTCGGAGTAGTTGCCGTCGGGATGCAGGTGATCGGCCAAGCGTTGGGCAAGTTTGGCGAGTTCATCGGGACGACATCCGGCGCCCAATTCGGTGAGGTGCTGTTCGGCCTGGGCCAGAGTTCCGGGGTCAATGTGGCCGGGCAGGTACGTGAAGAACGAGCGGATCACCGCGATGTGGGCGGGGCCGATGCTCCCGGCGCGTTGGCCGGCGGCCACCGCGGGCAGCGCCGGCTCCAACGGTTCACCGGTCAGGGTGCGACGGGCACCGAGCTCGGCGGCTTCGGTAATGCGGCGCCCAGCCTCTCCCCGGGGGATGTGCAGTTCGTCGGCGAGCACCCAGCGGGGTTTACCGCCGATCTCGGCGGGGTCAGTGGCGGCGAGCCGATTGACCATCGGATGTTCCACCGCCGGAAGCCGCCGCCGCAGCCGTTCGCAGCGCCCCAACAGGGTCAGGCATTCCCGCGGGGTCAGCGCATCGAAGTCTAAATTCAGCGCCCGATCCAGGTCAGCTGACAGAGCGTCGAAGACTTCGGCAACCTCTTCGCGGCCATTCGAACGCATGTGCTAATGGTAACTCCGACCCCCGACAGGTCTCGGAACTCATCCACCGCCAAAACTGCTGTGACACATGTGAATGCAGTGACAATCCGGAGGGAGAATCCGGCGTAATCCCCATTGCCGACGGGTGGCCGCAAGCGTAGATTCGACTGCGAAGCAGGCTCGGACATGACCGTAATCCGAAGAGCTGGACAAGAGGGTGAAAGCCAGCCGCGCTGGAAGTGTAGACGCTCCCAATGTCAGTCCGGGCCTGCCCTAATTTTCCGGTGGCGGTGCAAACCGGAACCATATGAATAGTTGCCCGGCTTTGAGCGATAAGTCTCAACGCGTTGCGGCGCGTATTACGCACCCGCGTGAGTCGCTCAAAGCCGGGCAACTTTCCTATCCCCCGGGCGCCGCCAAGCCCCCCGGGGGTCGCCAATTAGAGCTTCAGGTGCAGCACATCGGCGAGCGGCCGCCGCGGTGTCGGCACCGGGGGCTTTTCCAGTGCCGGAGCACCACCGACGCGCACCAGCACCTGAGGCAGGCCATCGCCGCCGACCAGTCCGGCGAGCAGCGCCCGGCCTGCGGGCACCTCGGTCAGATGCGTTACCGGACAGGTCGCCAAGCCCGCCATCGTGCATTCCAGCAGCACCGTCGAGAGCGCCTCGCCGCAGGCCAGGGCATCGCCCGGCTCGTCGCTGGCGGTCGACAACAGCACGATCTTCGAATGATCGTCGCCGACCTCGATGCGTCGCTCCCGGTTGTGGGTGACCGGGAAGGTTCGCCCGATGTCCACCCGATCGCTTTCGGCGGCCGAGACCAATGCACTCTCCGGAATCCCGTCTGAGACCTCGAACGGCGCTGTCCACCAACCAAGTTCAGCGTGATACGACGAGTCGTACAAACGCAGCGCTTCGGTGAGCTGGGAGGCCTCGGCAAGCTTGGAACGCAGCTCGTCGGCCAGCACGCTCAGCCGCACCGGGCCGGTCACCGTGTCATACAGCACCGTCTCGAAGGGGTCCCAGTTGCTCGGCGCCATGAACGGCAGCCGATCGGTGTGGCGCGTCAGGATCGCACCGGCACGATAGTGGTCCAGATCGGTGACCCGGTCTGCGGCCGTGAATCCGATCGAGGCCAGGTGCTCCGGCTGCGCGGCATCCGGGAACCGCTCGATCTCCGCGGTCCAGCCGGCCGCAGCCATTGCGACGCGCAGGTGATCCAGCACGGCGCCGCAACTGATCAACGCTTCCCGCGCCGACTGGTCGCCGTGCACGGCGCGAGTCGGATCCAGATACAGGTCCAGCCGGCCTCCGTCGGCCACCCACCGCCATGGCTGGCTGTTGTGCAGCGACGGCGCCCGGCAGGCCAGCCGCACCGCTTCGGTGAGAACCTCGTAATCGACGCTCGTGTCCAGCATCAGCCACCTCCAACGGGTCTGTCACCTTCAGGCTCCCAGCCGGTTCCCAGGTGCAACAGGGGCCGTTAGTCACCGGTCGGTCGGCGTTGGACCCCGCGTCAGTCGTCGGAGCGGTGGCGGACGCGGAACAGATTGACCTCGCTCTTGATGCCCTTGAGGTGACGTCCCCCGGCAAACGACCATTGGAAGGCCGACGATTCGGTTAACGCCGCCTGCACCGGCTCAGCGACCAGCACCGTGCCCGGTCGGGCGACCCCGGTTATCCGGCTCGCAGTGTTCACCGGGCTGCCGAACCAGTCCCCGACCCGGCTCACCGCCTCCCCGGAAGCGATGCCGGCACGAAGCCGAGGCAAGGTGTCGTCGGCCTGGACCGCCTCGACCAGCCGCAGCACCGCGTCGACCAGTGGCGCCGGCTCCGGGCAGACAAACATCACCGCGTCGCCGATGGTCTTGATGAAACGCACCGGCGGAACGGCGATCTCGCGCCCCAGCACGGTCAGGCGCTCGGCGAGCTGAACCAGCTCCTCGGGCGGCACCATCTCCCCGAGCCGGGTGAAGCCGACCAGGTCGGCGAACGCGACGGTGATCTGGCGCGCTCCCGGCAGCGGTGCGCCGGCCATGCGCTCGCTGGCGGTGACGGCGTCGATATCGAGCTGATGACGCAGCTGCATCATCAGCATGTCCTGGACGAACGGGCCCAACATCGGCGCCAGCCCGGCCACCAGATCCCGTGACCGCTGGGCGATCTGCAGCTCGGTGACGCCCGGCTCGCCGATCGCGGACAACACCGTGAAGCGCATGAAGTCTGCGGTGTGCGCCAGCCCATCGGCCAGCAGCCGGGCGGTCTGCAGAGCCTGCTCGGCATCGATGCCGGCGTCGATGAAGCGACGCGCGTGCATGGCGATGCTGGCGTCGGCGCGCATCTGCGCCGGCGCATCCGGATCGTCCATCCAGGGCAGCCCGACCGCGCGCTGCAGACGCTGCAACTGTTCGAGGTCCACCCCGGTGGATTCACTGATCTCGCGAGCCGAGACGTAGGTGCCGTCATCGCCGACCAGCCGTCGCGACGCCAGCAGCATCGGCGAGACGTTCCCGGCGATCTCCTGGGCGGTGATGCCCTGTCCCAGCAGCCATTCGATCAGCTCGGCACGCTCGGCACGCGCAGTACCCTCCAGCCCGGCCAGCAAGTCCTCGATCTCAGGGTCCCCCACACCGCAAACGTATCTCGCGGCAGACTGACGGGGTGGCTGAAGTCTTTGATGCGCTGACCCCCGAACAACTCCGTGCCCGCAACACCATCAAGTGGAATCACTTCGCCCCCGACGTGCTGGCGCTGTGGATCGCCGAGATGGACTTCCCCACCGCACCCGCGGTGCTCGACGGGGTGCGCGCCTGCGTCGCCAACGAGGAGTTCGGTTATCCGGCGCTGGGCTCCGATGCGTTGCCGGTGGCGCTCACCCAGTGGTGCGAACGCCGCTACGGCTGGCCGATCCAGCCCGAATGGGTGCGGGTGGTGCCCGACGTCCTCAAAGGCATGGAGGTGGTGATCGAGTTCCTCACCCGCCCGGAGAGTCCGGTGGTGCTGCCGGTGCCGGCCTACATGCCGTTCTTCGACCTGCTGACTGTGACCGGCCGTCAACGTATCGAAATCCCGATGACACAGCAGGATTCGGGTCGCTACCTGATGGACCTGGATGCCCTCGACGCCGCGTTCGCCGCCGGCGCCGGATCGCTGATCTTGTGCAACCCGAACAACCCGCTGGGCACCGCCTTCACCGCCGAAGAACTCAGTGCGATCGTGGACATCGCCGCGCGCCACGGCGCCCGGGTGATCGCCGACGAGATCCACGCCCCGCTGGTCTACGACCGGCCCCACGTCGCGGCCGCCTCGGTGTCGCCCGCCGCCGCCGACACCGTCATCACGCTGATGTCGGCCTCCAAAGGCTGGAACCTGCCCGGGCTGATGTGCGCCCAGGTGATCCTGACCAATCCGCGCGACGCTGTCGCCTGGGACCGGATCAACATGCTGCACACCATGGGCGCCGCCACCGTCGGAATCAGCGCCAACCTGGCCGCCTACACCAGCGGCGGGCCGTGGCTGGACGCCCTGCTGACCTACCTGCGGGCCAACCGAGACCACCTCAGCCGAGTTCTGCCCGCAGCGCTGCCGGGCCTGCGAATCAGCCATCCCGAGGCCACGTACTTGGCTTGGCTCGATTTCCGGGCGCTGGGGCTGCCCGCCGAACCGGCCGAGATCCTGCTGGCCGACGCGCGGGTGGCGCTGAGTCCGGGCATCCCGTTCGGCGGCGGGCGGGGCTTCGCGCGGCTGAACTTCGCGACCACCCGGGCCATCTTGGACCGGGCGATCGAGGCGATGGCCGGCGCGCTGACTTGATCGCTAAGGCGACCCGCGGCGCCCGGCTCCGCCGCGCTTACGATCGCGTTGATCGCTAACGTGGCGGACATGTCCTGTGTGTTCTGCGCCGTCGTCGCCGGTGACGCGCCGGCGGTACGGGTTTTCGAAGACGACGAGTACCTGGCGTTTCTCGACATCCGGCCGTTCACCCGCGGTCACACCCTGGTGATCCCCAAACAGCACTTCGTGGACCTGACCGACACCCCGGCGGCCACGCTGGCCGGCATGCTGACGGTCGGGCAGCGGATCGCCCATGCCGCACGCGCCTCCGGTCTGCACGCCGACGGCAACAACCTGGTGATCAACGACGGCCGGGCAGCCTTTCAGAGCGTGTTCCACATCCACCTGCACGTGGTCCCGCGCCGTGACGGCGACCGGCTGTCCTTCGCCAAGGGTCTGCTGGTGCGGCGGGACCCGGACCGCGAGGCCACCGGGAAGCTTCTGCGAACCGCACTGGCCAGCAGCGGCACCGCGCAGTCAGACTGAAGCGATGGATCATCTCCCTTGGATTGAACGGGTGGGCGTTCGAGTGCTTACCCTGCACAACCTGATCTACCAATGGACCGACGGCCGGATCGGCCACAAGGTGCCGGGTCTGCCGCCCAACCTGTTGCTGCACACCGTGGGCGCCAAGACAGGCCAGGCACGCACCTCGACGCTGACTTACGCACGCGACGGTGACACGTACCTGATCGTCGCGTCTATGGGCGGCGCGCCCCGCTCCCCGGGCTGGTACCACAACCTCAAAGCCAATCCGGATGTGGAAATCAACATCGGTCCCAAGCGTCTGCGGGCCACCGCCCAGCCGGTGCTGCCCGACGACCCCGACTACACCCGGCTGTGGCGAATCGTCAACGCCAACAATGCCAATCGCTACGACGGCTACCAGCACCGCACCTCCCGGCCGATTCCCGTAGTCAGGCTCACTCCGGTGCCCTCCACTTAACGAGCGCTCTTTCTGAGAGTGGTTCGCTGTTCTCCTTTGCTCAGGTATCACTCAGCTAGTACTTTGGGGCGATGAGTCGTCAGGGTCGGCCGGGTAAGTCGAAGTCAGCACGCCGGCGCCTGGCGGGAGCCGGAGCGGCGGTCGGCACTTTCCTCGCCGTCGGGCTGACGCCCGCGACGCCGGCGGCACACGCCGACGGAATGGACTTCGACTGGCTGATCGACATGTTCACGCCGGTCGCCGGGGTGGCCGCAGAGACTACGCCGTTGGATTCCGCGGCATGGTTTGACCAGCTCTTCTACGACCCGTTCCACACGTCCATCGACAACTGGATCAACAGTGACTTCGGGACGATGGTCAACGGCTGGATCAACACCGCCGCCGGCCAGATCCTGATCGGCAACGGTGCTGACGGCACCGCAGAAGACCCCAACGGCGGCGCCGGCGGCCTGTGGTTCGGCGACGGCGGAAACGGCTTCGACCAGAGCGAGGCCGGGGTGGCCGGCGGCAATGGCGGTTCAGCCGGCATGTTCGGCGACGGCGGGGCCGGCGGAGACGGTGGCGCCGGTGCTGCCGGCGGCACCGGCGGTGACGGCGGTTCGTTCATGGGCAACGGCGGCGCCGGCGGCGCCGGCGGAATCGGTATCGGCGGCGAAGCCGCGGGTGTTGGCGGTGCCGGAGGCGACGCCGTCGCCTGGCTGTTCGGCAACGGCGGCGCCGGGGGCGTCGGCGGAGCGGGATTTGTCGGTGCGACTGGTGCCCTGGGTGCAACCGGTGGCACGGGAGGCGGCGGAGGCGCAGGCGGGACGAGTCTGTCGACACAGTTCGGAGACGGCGGCCGGGGAGGCAACGGTGGGGCCGGCGGGTCAGGCGGCAACGGCGGGGCCGGTACCGACGGCCACACCGGAGATTTCGCCATCAACGGCGGCACCGGAGGCAATGGCAGCGACGGCGGATACGGCGGGAGCGGCGGCCAGGGCGGCAACGGCGGGGCCGGCGGTGCATCAGGTCGCGGCATTGCTGGAGAAAACGGCGATGGCGGCGCCGGTGGTCAAGGCGGCGCGGCCGGCGTGGGTGGTACCGGCGGAACCGGAGCGGCGGGCACGGCCGCCCACCTGAACGGCGGCACGGGCGGCAACGGCGGCAATGCCGGGGCAGCAGGAAGTGGCGGGGCCGGCGGCCTGGCCGGGGCCGGCGGCCTGGCAGGCACCGGTTCCCAAGGTGCTGCCGGCGCGGTCGGAGTGGCCGGGCGCAGCGGGGGCAACGGCGGCGACGGCGGGGCGGGCTTTGCCGCCACCACCGGAGCTGCCGGTACCGGCGGCACCGGAGGTAACGGCGGCAACGGCGGCGTGTACGGCGACGGCGGTCACGGCGGCGCCGGCGGCGCGGGCGGGCTCGGTGCCAATGGCAGCAATGGGTCCGGGAATGGTGTCGCCGGCGGGATCGGCGGCACCGGCGGCACCGGCGGTAACGGCGGCGTAGGCGGTGCGGGCGGCACCCTCGGTGGCGACGCCGGAAACGGCGGTGCCGGCGGCACCGGCGGCATCGGCGGGACCGGCGGCACCGGATCCGACGGCGCCAACAGCAGCGTTGCCGGCGGCGCCGGCAGCAACGGCGGTAACGCCGGCGACGGCGGCAAAGGCGGCACCGGCGGTAACGGCGGTGCGGGCGGCACCGCCGCACACGGCGACGCGGGACTTCAGGGTGCGGCCGGAAACGGCGGCAACGGCGGGACCAGTGGTGAGGCCGGCAACGGCGGCAACGGCGGCAACGGCAATGCGGCCCATCCGGATGGCGGTCGCGGCGGCAACGCCGGCCTGGGCGGCTACGGCGGCAGCGGCGGCACCAGCGGCACAGGCGGCACTAACGGCACCGGCGGGATGGCCGGCGGCAACTCCACGACTCCCCACACCGGGAACGGCGGCAACGGCGGCAACGGCTTCAACGCCGTCACGCCGGGCGCCAACGGCGGCAACGGCGGCGCCGGCGGAACCGGCAGCGCGCACGGCAACGGCGGGAACGGCGGCGCCGGCGGCAACGGCGCGAACGGCGCCAACGGCAACCCGGTCGTTAACAACGGCAACGCCGGAGACGGCGGTAACGGCGGCAAGGGTGGGGCCGGCGGAAACTCGCTCGGCGACGGCAACGGCGGCAACGGCGGCGCCGGCGGCAAGGCCGGAGACGGCGGCCGCGGCGTGGACCAGAGCCAGCTGCCCCCCAGCGCCACCCTGCCCGGCAGCGGCGGCGACGGCGGCAAGGGCGGAGTCGGCGGGGCCGGCGGCAGCAGCGCCTACGCACAGGGGCCCGGTAGCGGCAACGGTGGCGCCGGCGGCGCGGGTGGAGCCGGTGGCAACGGCGGCGGCAACGGCATCGCCACGCTGGACATCGCCAACAGCGTGCCCTACGGCAGCGGCGGCGACGGCGGGGCCGGCGGTATCGGCGGAAACGGCGGGTTCGGCGTCACCGGTGCGCTCGGCGGCGGCACCGGCTTCAACGGCGGCAACGGCGGCGCCGGCGGTACCGGTGGTGCGGCCGGCTCGGCCTACACCGGCAGCGTCGCGCTGCATGAGCACGGCACCTTCGGCACCAACGGCAACGGCGGTGCAGGCGGCGGTGGCGGTACCGGTGGTGGCGGTGGCACCGGCGGGGCCGGTGACAACAGTGCCGGCGGCACCGGCGGCAATGGCGGTAACGGCGGGGCGGCCGGTGGCGGCGGGGCACCTGGCTCCGGGTTCAACGCCCAACCGGGAATCAACAAGGCTCCGGTCGGAATCGGCGGCGACGGCGGAAACGGCGGGGCCGCTGGCTCCGGCGGTTCCGGCGGCAAGGGCGACACCGGGTTCAACGGCGGCACCGGCGGAAACGGCGGCGTCGGCGGCGCCGGCGCCAACGGGGGAAGCGCCACCGGCACCTACTACGCGCAGGGCTCCAGCGGCGGTGACGGCGGAAACGGCGGCGCCGGCGGTAACGCCGGAGCGGGCGGCGCCGGAGGTTTGGGCGCCCACGCGGGCAACGGCGGGAACGCCGGAGCGGGCGGCCATGGCGGCAATGGCGGTGACGGCGGCGACGCCACCCTGACCGGGACGAACGTGCACGGCGGGGCGGCCGGTGACGGCGGCGACGGCGGGGCTGCGGGTGCGGTGGCCACCGGCGGGCTCGGAGCCAACGGCGGCAGCGGCGGCGACGGCGGCGACGGTGGTCGTGGCGGCGCCGTCGGCAGCAACGGCGCCAACGGCGCCGGGGGCGCGGGCGGGGCCGGTTCCGGCACCGGGCACGCCGGCGAGACCGGCGGCCCCGAGGGGCCGGTCAACGTCACCATTCCGCTGTACCTGCAAAGCGGCGGCATCAGCCCGATCGTCTACATCTCGATCAACGGTGGCCCGCCGGTCCCGGTCCAGATCGACACCGGTTCAACGGGCCTGACGATTCTGAACAGTGCCGTCGGCAACCCCGGCAGCCTCGGCAACGTGCTGCTCTCCGGCAATGCCAGCTACGCCGGCCTGGGCAACAGCAGCTACGGCTACCAGACCTACAGCACCACCGTGGGATTCTGCGACAAGCTTGCCTGCTCAGGGGACATCGTCACCGACCCAACCGGCGTCAACGTGGTCACCGCCGGGTCGAACGCACTGATGACGCAGTACTTCAACCAGTACGGCATCGTCGGGGTGTTGGGTATCGGACCCAACAACGGCTACGCCGGGACGTCGACGATCATCTCGGCGCTGCCCGGTGCGCTCAACCAGGGCGTGCTCATCGACGAACAGACCGGCCAAGTGATTTTCGGACCGAACCCGCTCGACCCCGAGACCTCCGTCTCCGGATCGCCCTACGTGGACACGATGATCTCCATCAACGGCGCTCCCCCGGTGGCCGTCACGACCTCGATCGACTCCGGCGGCATGTACGGCAGCATCCCGCAGTCGCTGTTCCCGCAGCTCGGTGTCGGTTCGCAGGTGCCGGCCGGGACGCTGATCTCGGTGTACAACGCCGACGGCAGCACCCTGCTGTACTCCTACACCACCACGAACAACGGTCCGTATGTGACGTCGGGCGGGGCGGCCAACAGCGGCTACTACCCGTTCTCGGTCAACCCGGTCTACATCGACTACCGGCCCAGCGGTTTCGGGGCGACCATCATCAGCCGCTAGGTTCATGGCGGCGACCCGCTTCGCCCGGCTCCGCCGCCCTCGCGATCGCCGCTGAGGCCTTACAACAGCTCTTTGGCCAGCAGCTCGCAGGTGCGTTCCCGGCCGGGCGCGGTGGCCGGGTCGGTGCCGCGGTGCGCCGAGGCGACCGGGTTGATCATCACCTCGTCGACGGCGAAGTGCTCCGCCAGCGCTGCGAGCTGCTCGGCCGCCTCGGCCGGTGTGCCGACGACCGCGCGTCGCAGCCCGCTGTCGATGATGCGTTGTTCGGAGTCGGAGACCGCTGCCGCCTGCGCGTCCTCGACCAGATCAACCGCGCCCAGCGGTCGCCCGGTTCGCAATCGGGCCATCATCTGCAGGTTGGGCAGCATCAACGCCGTTGCCTCGTCGCGGGTTTCGGCAACCGATGCGTTGACGGTCAGAAACGTCGTCGGCGCCGCGCACACTTCGCTCGGCGTGAAGTTCTCCCGGTAGTAGGCCAGCGCCTCCTCGGTGCCCTGGCCGGAGAAGTGGTGGGCGAACACGTAGGGCAGCCCCTTGGCCGCGGCCAGCCGCGCCGAGTACATGCTCGACCCCAGCAGCCACAGCCGCGGCTCGCCGGCGGCGGCCGGGGTGGCCTTGAGCAGGTAGTCGCCGTCACGCAGCTGGACCTGCACTCCGCGGCTGCTCATCATCGCCCGCACGTGATCGAGATAGTCGGGGAAGTTCGCGATGTCTTCGTCGCCGCGGCCGGAGCGCAGCATGACGGAGGTGACCGGGTCGGATCCGGGCGCCCGTCCGATGCCCAAGTCGATGCGGCCGGGTGCGGCGGCTTCCAACAGCGCGAACTGTTCGGCGACGGCCAGCGGGGCGTGGTTGGGCAGCATCACCCCGCCCGAGCCGAGCCGCACCCGCGACGTCTGCGCGGCGAGGTAGGCGAGAAGTACCGGCGGGCTGGTGGCACCTACGGAGGGCATGTTGTGGTGCTCGGCCACCCAGTATCGGGTGAATCCGAGGCGGTCAGCGGTCTGGGCCAGCCGCACCGTCGCAGCCAACGCGTCGGCGGTGGACTGGTCGGTACGGACCGGGACGAGATCAAGAACGGAAAGACGCACGCTGCTACTCAACACCGGAACTCAGCCGGATAGTCCCGCCAGCCCCGAGGCCTGCGCAAAGATGTCGTCCAGCATGGCCGGCGTCAGCCGACCGGTGAACATGTTCTGCTGACTGGGGTGATAGCAGCCCAGCAGCCGCAACGCCGGGCCGAGTTGGGCGAGCGCGCCGTGGCCGAACTTCGGCTTGGGTTTCGGCACGAGGTCCGCGGCAATCCGCAGTGCGATCTGCCAGGCGAAGCCGCCGAGCGCGATCATCACCCGCACGTGTGGCGCGATCAGCTGCCATTCGGCGTCGATCCACGGCGCGCAGGTGTTGCGCTCGAGGGTCGTCGGCGCGTTGTCCGGTGGGGCGCAGCGCACCGGGGCGATGATCCGGATATCGTTGGCGTGCAACCCATCCGCGGCATCGACGCTGGTGGGCTGGTTGACCAGGCCGGCCCGGTACAGCGCGGCATACAGCTGGTCGCCAGACCGGTCGCCGGTGAACATCCGTCCGGTGCGGTTGGCGCCATTGGCGGCCGGGGCCAATCCGACGATCACGATCTTGGGTTTCGGGGAGCCCCAGCCGGGCACCGGCCGCCCCCAATAGGGCTGGTCGGCGAAGGACTTCCGCTTGGTGAGTGCCACCTGTTCACGCCAGGTCACCAACCGCGGGCAGGCCCGGCAGACGCTGATCAGCGCGTCGAGTTCGTCGATCGACTCGACTTGGTCGGCCAGTTGCACCACGTGCGCGGCATCGGCGGCCCGCGGCGTCTCCGGCGTTGCCGGGTCGCCGGGCCAGCCGGCCCCGGGTGGCACCGGGGACTCGAACGGCTGACCGGTGCGGGGATGGTTGAGCATTGGTCTACTGTGCACGCTCTGGAATCCGATGCCCAGTCCGGCATAGTGCGGACCTGCGGCGTCGACTCAGCAGGAACGTGGATCGGGGCCGTCCACCAAGTTGGCACGGATCTGCGTGTAGACGTGCGCGAACAGATCCACATCACGCGGACTGAGCAGGTCGAAAAGGTTACGCCGCAACGCGTCAACGTGCCCAGCCGAAACCGACTCCAACTTCGCCTGCCCGGATTCGGTCAGCTCGGCAAACCAGCCGCGCTTGTCCTCCTTGCATCCGATGCGGCGCAGCCAGCCCGCCCTGGCCAATCGGCTCACCGCACCGGCGGTCCCGCCACGGGTCGCCACCGCCGCCTCGGTCAGCTCACCCATCCGCAACCGGCGATGCTCCGCTTCCGACAACAGCACCAGTACTTCGAAATCGGCAAAGGTGATCCCGCCGTCGGAGACCAGCTGAACTTCGAGCTCCCGCAACAACAGTCGAGTGCTGTCCAGATACGCGCGCCACATGCGTTGCTCGGCGTCGCTCAGCCATCTGTTCTCGTCCGTCATTACAACCCGTCCTCTTTGGTTGATCTAATAACTAGTACGACCGGAGATGGCACGGGCTCCAGGTGTCGGCATCTGAAATCACTGTGGCAGCGAGCGTAGGTATTTTGGCCAGATTGGGCTTAGCTGCGGCGGCAGTCATACCTACATCCGTCCGCCTATTATGGTTGTTATCACAACTATTTTACGGGGTTAGTTTCGAGCGTTGACCAATCCGGCACGCGACGGCGTCCGCCCGTTGCGCTGCTGCCACAACCGGTAGACGTCGACCGCCTCGTCGCGCGGGTCGTGGCGCATGGGCAACCGTCGCCGATCCCAGGGCTTGGCGAACTCGTCGTAGAAGGTGTTGAGCTCGAAGTACTTTCGGTCGTCGACGTAGTACGGCTCGTAGGCATCCCGGGTGGTCAAGAAGACGACCTCGTCCGGCGAGCAGTAGTACAACGCACCCAGACACATCGGGCACGGCGAGGCCAGGATGTAGATGGTGGCGCCGGTCAGGTGCTCGGTACCCAGCGCCGTGCACGCCTGCCTAATAGCGAGAATCTCCGCGTGCGCGGTGGGGTCGTTGGTCTGGGCGACCCGGTTCGGGCTTTCGGCCAGAATCGCACCGTCCTTGACGATCACCGTGGCGAACGGACGCCCGCCTTCCTCGACGTTGCGGCGGGCAAGCTCAATGGTGTGTTGCGCGAAATCCATAACACCTTCAGGCTGCCTCAGCCAGCGCCATAGCGTCCAATACTTGTATTCGATCAGCGCGATAGGTGTCATCAATCGATTTCGTGCGCGATTTCCTCCAGCATCCGGGTGAACGCCTGCGCGGCTGCCGAGTGGTAGGCCGTGGCGCGCACGAGCGCCACCACGGCTCGGGTCGGTAGCGGCGGGACGAGCGGCACCGCGTGCACATCGCGATGCTCACGGGTAATCGCATCGGGCAGCACGGTGGTCAGGGTGCCGCCGCGCACCGATGCCAGCAGCGCGCTGATCGAATTGGCTTCGACTGTGATCCGGGGCGCGACGCCCCGGTCGGTGAAGTAGGCGTCGATCTGTAGCCGGGTGGCGAAGTCGGTGCCGAGCAGGCAAAGCGGCTCGCGGGCCAGCCGGGCAACTGGCAGTGGCGTCGCCCGCTTCGCAAGGGAGTGGCCCGAGCCGACCACCAGAGTCAGCGTCTCGGTGAACAGCGCGGTGTGATCGATGCCGGCTGCATGTGGACCCGCGAAGGCGATCCCGAGGTCCAGCCGGTCGGCGAGCAGGTCGGCCTCGATGCGGTCCTGAGTGTCCTCCCGTATCGAGAGCGTGATGCCGGGATGCGCACTGTGGAATCGGTGCACCAGCGGACCGATCAGGTAGGCGGTGAACGTCGGCATCATCGCCACCCGCAGATGCCCGCGCGACAGGTCCTGCACATCGTGGACCGCGCGTTCACCGGCATCGAGATCCCGCAGCGCCAGCCGTGCGTGCTCCGCATACGCCTCGCCGGCATCGGTCAGCCGTACCGTGCGGCCCGACCGATCCAGCAGCTCCACTGACAATGCGCGCTCGAGCTGCTTGATCTGCTGCGACAGCGTCGGCTGGGAGATGTGCAGCGCCTCGGCTGCGCGGGTGAAATTCCCGTGCTCGGCCACCGCCAGCAGGTACCGGATGTGACGCAGCTCCATCGACTGACTATAGGTGTTGCCAATCGAAGTCATGGGAATTACGTCTTGGACCCTATCGCTCGTGGTCAGGCAAGGTGGACCGCATGACTGCCGCATACCGATCTGGCCCGGACCGGCTGGTCGATGCATTGCTGCCCGACGGCCGCCGGATCGACATCACGCTGCGCGGCGGGCGGATCGCCGCGATCGATCCGCACCAGAGCGAGTCCCCCGCGCCGAGCGAGAATGCCCTCGACTTCGGCGGTGCGCTGGTGTTGCCCGCATTCGTCGACGGCCACTGCCACCTCGACAAGACGTTCCTGGGCGCGCCCTGGCAGCCGCACCGGGTCGCCGGATCACTGCGCGAGCGGATCGCGAACGAGAAAGCGCTGCGTTCCCGGATCGGGGTGCCGGTCACCGAGCGGGCGACGGCGTTGGCCAACCGTATGGTCTCCCTCGGCACCGGCCACGTCCGCTCCCATGTCGACATCGATCTCGAGGCAGGGCTGACGGGACTACACGCCCTGTTGGAAGTCCGTGCGGCCCTGCGTGATCGAATCTCGATCCAACTGGTCGCCTTTCCGCAGAGCGGCGTGGTCACCGCACCGGGGGTGGCCGAGCTGCTCGACGCCGCACTGGCCGAGGGCGCTGAGGTGATCGGCGGGCTGGACCCGGCCGGCTTCGACGGCGATGTCGATGGCCAGCTGGACGTCGTCTTCGGTCTGGCCGACCGGCACGGCGCCGGCGTCGACATCCACCTGCACGATCCGGGGACACTCGGAACCGGGCAGCTGCGCGCGATCGCTGAACGCACCCGCGTACTCGGGCTCGGCGGCAAGGTCACGGTCAGCCACGCCTACGCGCTCGGTCAGGTCGACGGCGACGAAGTCGACCGCACCGCAACGGCACTGGCCGCGGCCGGCGTCGCCATCCTGACCAACGGTCCGGCTGGCACCATGCCGCCGGTGCTGCGGTTGCGCGACCATGGCGTGCGGGTGTTCGCCGGCTCGGACAACATCCGCGACGCCTGGTGGCCCTACGGCACCGGCGACATGCTGGAGCGCGCCACCATCATCGGATTGGAGGGTGGCCTGATGACCGACGACGAGCTCGGTTACACCGCATCCCTGATCACCGACTCCGCAGCGACCGTGCTCGGGATCGACGACTACGGCCTGGTTCCGGGGTGCCGTGCCGACCTGGTCGTGGTGGACGCAGCCGGACTGCCCGAGGCCGTCGCCGCTCATCCCCCGCGATTGTGGGTGCTGCACAACGGGCACGTCGTCGCCGGAACCCGCGCTTAGATCACAGCTCTACGGTGTTGACTCCAGAAGCGTTCCCGTAGAAGGTCATAGCCCCGCCGTCGGCATTGGAGATGTAGACGGGGTTGTGCGCGAACGCGGCGTTGCCGGTGTTCACCACACCCTCGATGTTCACCAGCATCTTCATCAGCCAGTTCGGCATGATCTCCATGGCACCCGAATCCGTTGTGACGTAGGAGTAGAGCAGCTGGCCATCGGGTGCGTAGACCGAGATCGGTACCCCGCCCCACAGCGGTCCGTAATCCAGCAGACTCGCGAACTTGCCGACGTCAGGGATGGGCCAGTTCTCCGGAGGGGACCACACATCCGAGGGAATCCAGCCGCCCTTGCCGCCGCTGTCGAACACCCCTCCGACACTCTGCAAGGGACCGTTGCCGATCTGGATCTGGATCGGGTCGAGGTTGTACGGACTGCCCGGGAACGGCGCACCCGCGAAGGTGGTGATCGGGCTCAACCCGTCAACGGTGCCGGGTTGTGCGCCGAAGACCAGGCGCCCGCCGGGCTCATCGATCAGCACTCCCGTGCCGAGCTCACCAGGCAGGTCCGCGGTCACCAGGTGACTGCCACCGGCATTGGGCCCGATCCCGAGAATGCCCTCGACCGGCGCACCAGCCAGCGCCTGCGCATTGATGGCGGAGAACGGAAAGCTCAGCAGCAGCCCATTGACGACGGTGTGCTCGGCGATGACGCCGCCCCCGAAGTCGATCGAGGTGGGGATATTCAGACCGAGGGTGAAGCCGGCGGGAAACGCACCAAAGGTGATGTCGTCGAAACTGAAGTGCTCCAACTCATTCAGGACGTCCTGCCATGGCAGGTCCCAGATCGGGACCACCAAGCCCCGTGAGCCGGTGTCGAGCGCTACCGCAATGCTCTCTCCACCGCCGATGGAAACATCCACCACCGGCTGGCCGAACCCGTCGCCTTCGACATACAACGGAACTGATGCGGTATCGGCCAGACTGCTGATCACGTCGTCGATGTCGGCGGAGGCATGCGCGGCGCCGACCATCGCGCTCAACGTCAAGGCGACCGCCGCTGCCGCCGCGCGACTTGACCATCCGACCGCATTCCCTCGGCTCAACACGGATAAAAACTAACAGCGTTCGGGAAATACGGTCAACCGTTGATTCGCTTCACCTCATAGGATGACCTGCGTGAACGCCGACGCATTGACCCAGCTGATCGCCGATCTCCCCGAGGGCATGGTGGTCACCGATCCGACGATCACTGCGGGCTACCGGCAGGACAACGCGCTGGACCCGATGGCGGGCCAGCCCTTGGCGGTGGTGCGTCCGCTGCGCACCGAAGAAGTGCAGACGGTCATGCGATGGGCCAGCGCCCATCAGGTGCCGGTGGTGACTCGCGGCGCAGGCACCGGCCTGTCGGGCGGCGCCACCGCGATCGACGGCGGCCTCGTGTTGTGCACCGAGAAGATGCGCGACATCACCGTCGACCCCGTCACCCGCACCGCGGTGTGCCAGCCCGGCCTGTTCAACGCCGAGGTGAAGAAGGCCGTCGCCGCCTACGGACTGTGGTACCCGCCGGACCCGTCGTCGTTCGAGATCTGCAGCATCGGCGGCAACATCGCCACCAACGCCGGCGGCCTGTGCTGTGTCAAGTACGGCGTGACCACCGACTATGTGCTGGGCCTGCAGGTGGTGCTGGCCGACGGCACCGCGGTGCGCCTGGGTGGGCCACGACTCAAGGACGTCGCCGGGCTCTCGCTGACCAAGTTGTTCGTCGGCAGCGAGGGCACCCTCGGGGTGGTCACCGAGGTGACCCTGCGACTTTTGCCGGCTCAGCCGAAATCGGCTGTGGTGGTGGCCACTTTCGACTCGGTGACCGCCGCGGCCGAGGCGGTGCTCGATGTGTCCGGGCGGCTGCGCCCGTCGATGCTGGAGTTCATGGACGCAGCGGCGATCAACGCCGTCGAGGACCAACTGCGCATGGGTCTGGACCGCGAGGCCGCGGCCATGCTGGTGGCGGCCTCCGACGAGCGCGGGCACGCGGGCGCCGAGGATGTCGAGCTGATGGCCCGGGTGTTCACCGAGCACCACGCCAAGGAGGTGTTCTCCACCGACGACCCGGTCGAGGCCGAAGGCTTTGTCGCGGCCCGGCGATTCTGCATCCCGGCGGTCGAGGCGAAGGGCCCGCTGTTGCTCGAAGACGTCGGGGTGCCGGTGCCGCGGCTGGCGGAGCTGATCACCGGTATCGAGAACATCGCCGCCGAGCGCCAACTGCTGATCTCGGTGATCGCGCACGCCGGCGATGGCAATACGCACCCGCTGATCGTGCACGACCCGAATGACCCCGACCACGTGCGGCGCGCCGAGCTCGCCTACGGCGAGATCATGGATCTGGCCCTGGCGCTGGGCGGCACCATCACCGGCGAGCACGGCGTGGGGCGGTTGAAGCGGCCGTGGCTGGCCGAGCAGCTGGGCCCCGACGTGATGGCACTGAACCAGCGGGTCAAAGCCGCGCTCGATCCGCTGAACATCCTCAACCCGGGTTCGGGGATTTAGGGCGCCAAGTCTCTGCGCGCCCAGCCGCGATCATCCCTCGCCCAGAATCTCGCGCAGCCTGACCAACGCCGGCATAGCGGCAGCGATGGCTTGTTGCTGGGTTGCGTCCAGCTCGCGAAGGGCCGTGTTCATCAACGCTGACGCTGCGTTGTCGTACCTGGCTAGCAGTTGGCGAGCACGCTCGGTGAGATGAACCTCTGCGATTCGCGCATCATCGGTCCGACGCCGCAGCTCGACCAGATCGTCACGGCGCATTGAGTTGAGCAGGTTGCTGATGGTCGGACGGGCAAGTTGCAAGAGGTTCGCCACGGCGCTGGTGGTGATCCCCGGTGCGCCCGCCGCCGTACGCAAGACCTCGATCTGATTCTCGGGCAAGTCCGGCAATCCCTCGGCGCCACGCGTTGCCCGCGACATGGCACGGCGCAACGGCCCGATCTCGCGGGCCAGGTCGGCGGCGACCTGTTCGATTCGTTCCGACATATACGTTCCTATCAAACACTGTTCTTGTTAAACTCTTCTCGTGAACACGCCCGCTGCCACCCACCGAAACCTCGGCGATCCTGGCAAAGGTCTACCAGGACACCGCTTCCTCTACACCTACGCCAACGGCTGGATCTACGAGATGTATGTCAAGAACTCGACGACGATCGACTATCGCATCCACACCGGCCACGTCGGCGGGCGATGGGTCCGCGACCAGCACGTCGACCTCGTCGAGATCGCCCCGCAGGTGTACAAGCTTTCGTGGACCGAGCCCACCGGCACCTGCGTGGTGGTCAACGTGATGCCGACAGACCGGCGACTGCACGGAACCATTTTCTTCCCCGAATGGATCCGCCAGGACGGCGCCAAGACGGTGCTGTACCAGAACGAACATCTGGACCGGATGCAGCAATACCGCGACCAAGGGCCCACATATCCCATCTATGTGGTGCCCGAGTTCGCCGAGATACAACTGTACGAATACATCGGCGAGAACGACGACACTATTATTTCAGTCGCACCATCGAAGCTGCCCGCGACATTCCTCGAGAAACGCAATTAATGGGCGCCAACACGGCCCAAGCTCGCAGCGAAGACGCATCGGCCAGCCGACGTAGCCCCCTGCTGCTTCTGCATGGGGTGACAAATTCGGCACGAATCTGGGAGACCGTTGCGCCACTTCTGGCCGACGAATTTGATCTCATCATCCCGACGGCAGCTGGACATCGGGGCGGCCCACCAGCCCATCGAAACACCACGATTAGCCACCTTGTCGATGACGCAGAACGCCTGCTCGATGCATGCGACTTGAATACTGTCCACGTCGCCGGCAATTCGATGGGCGGCTTCATCGCTATCGAATTGGCCCGCCGCGGCCGCGCACTCAGTGTGTGCGCTCTCTCGCCGGCCGGCTTCTGGACACCCGGCGAGCCCGACTACAACCGGGCCACACGTACCATCCGGCGCGCACGCACTCGCGCCAAGCGCTATGGGACGCCGGCAAGGCTGGCGATGAGATCGCCCATCCTCAGACGGTTGATCCTGCGCGACGCAGCAGAACATGCCGAACGACTCGCGACTGAATCGGCGCTCGGCATCGTGGCGGATCTCATCGAATGCACCGCAGCCGAAACACTCCTGATGACCAGTGAGTCCATCGCCCCGCTCGATCCCCTACCGTGCCCGATCACGTTGGCCTGGTCGGGTCAAGACCGGATCTTCCCGCCCTCGATCAACGGTCTCATCGCGCGAACCCGGTTACCCGGCGCCCACTACCTGGAACTCAAGGGCGTCGGCCATGTACCCATGATCGACGAGCCGCAGCGCTGCTCCGATGTCATCCGCGCGACCGCCCGGGGTGAACCAATCGCCGGCCAGGCACGTCGGTGACACCGCCCGGCCTGGAATTCTTCGCCACCTTCTCGGTGCAAGTAGGCACCCATCTCGAGATCGGCACCACCCTGGAAGGCCACCGCAGAATCGTCCCGATCACCGGAGGTACGGTCCGCGGACCACGCATTTCGGGCAACATCCTCCCCGGCGGGGCCGATTTCCAAGTCGCACAGGCTCCAGACCTTGTTCTGCTCGAAGCCAATTACGCCGTCCAACTCGACGATGGCGATCGCATCTATGTCACCAATCGCGGTGTCCGTAGCGGCCTGTCGAGCGACATGACGGCCGTCGCCGAAGGGCAGCCGGTCGACCCGAGGCGACTGTACTTTCGGTGCACACCGCAGGTGCACGCCACCAGCAGCACCTGGGCATGGCTGGACCGCAGCATTTTCGTCGCTACCGGCGAGCGCCACCCCGACCACGTCCAACTGAAAGTGTTCCGCCTCACCTGAGCCCGAGCGATCCTCAACTAGCGCGCGACTATTGACGCAATGACTGCAATGTCGTATCAATGAGACATGACGACCACGATGTCTCATCCGAAGTTTGAACTCTGCAACGCCGACACCTGGCCCAACCCCTGGCCGATGTACGCCGCGCTGCGCGACCACGACCCGGTCCACCACGTGATCCCGGAGAACGCGCCCAACCAGGACTACTACGTGCTGTCCCGGCACGCCGACATCTGGGCGGCCGCCGCCGACCACGAGACCTTCTCCTCGGCGCAAGGCCTGACCGTCAACTACGGCGAGCTGGAGATGATCGGCTTGGCCGACAACCCGCCGATGGTGATGCAGGATCCGCCGGTACACACCGAGTTTCGCAAGCTGGTGGCCCGTGGCTTCATGCCGCGGCAGGTGGAGTTGCTCGAGCCCAAGGTGCGCGAATTCGTCATCGAGCGCCTCGAGCGGCTGCAGGCCAACGGCGGCAAGGGGGATATCGTCGCCGAGCTGTTCAAGCCTCTGCCCTCGATGGTGGTCGCGCACTACCTGGGTGTACCCGAGGAAGACCGCAGCCAGTTCGACCGCTGGACCGAGGCGGTCGTCGCGGCCACCGTCAGCGAAGACGGCGTCGCCTCGGCCGGTGACGCGATCGGCGAAATGATGGCCTACTTCAGCGGGCTCATCGAACGCCGCCGCACCGACCCGCAGGACGACACGGTCTCGCATCTGGTGGCAGCCGGAGTGGGCGCCGACGGTGACATCAAGGGGCTGCTGTCGGTGCTGGCGTTCACCTTCACCATGGTGACCGGCGGCAACGACACGACGACCGGAATGCTCGGCGGCTCGGTGCAACTGCTGCAGCGAAACCCCGATCAGCGCCAGCTGCTGGTGGACAAGCCCGAACTGATCCGCGACGCCGTCGAGGAGTTGCTGCGGCTGACCTCCCCCGTGCAGGGCCTGGCCCGCACCACCACCCGCGATGTCACCATCGGCGACACCACAATTCCGGCGGACCGCAAAGTGCTGCTGCTCTACGGCTCGGGCAACCGCGACGAACGCCAGTTCGGGCCGGACGCTGCCGAGCTCAACGTGCAACGCAAGCCGCACCAGATCCTCGCCTTCAGCTACGGCGCCCACCACTGCATCGGCAACCAGGCGGCGAAGATGCAGGCCCGCGTGGCGCTGGAAGAGCTGCTGGCCCGCTGCCCGAACTACACGATCGACGAATCCGGGATCGTCTGGGCCGGCGGCAGTTACGTGCGACGCCCGCTGTCGGTGCCCTTCACCGTCGGATCATGATGGCCGGGCGGGCCTGGCTGTCCGATCAGCGCGGTGAGCTGGCCGCCGAGAAGATTCTCGATGCGGCCGAGAAGCTGTTCGCGCAGCAGGACCCGGGTTCGGTGGGCATGACTGAGATTGCCCGCGCCGCAGGCTGCTCGCGTGCCACGCTGTATCGCTACTTCGAGAGCCGCGACGCACTGCACACCGCCTACGTGCACCGGTGGGCCAATGCGCTTTATCTCGAGCTGACCCGACGGCTGGCCGGCATCGACGATCCGGCGGATCGGCTGGTCGCCGGGATCACCGAATCGCTGGCACTGGTGCGCGGCAATCCGGCGCTGGTGTCATGGTTCGCCGAGACCGGACCACCGATCGGTGCCGCGATGGCCGCGCAGTCCGATGTCATCACCGTGATGGTCGCGTCGTTTTTGTCCGCATTGGACACCGATGACAACGACGCGATTCAGCAACGCGCCCGATGGGTGGTGCGGGTGGTGACGTCGATGCTGAGCTTCCCGGGGCGCGACGCCGACGACGAGCGGGAAATGCTGACGCAGTTCGTGGTGCCGGTAGTGGTCTCGCCGGGGCGACTTAACTCCGCACCCGGGTGAGCCGGTGCAGCAGCCAGGACACCGGCACGGTGACCAGCATGGTGACCACGAACAGCGCCAGCATCGAGCCGGTGTAGACCGGGGTGTGCAGCACCTCCACCATCACCACCTCCATCAGCACTAGGTGAACCAGGAAGATCTCGTAGGAGATCTCCCCCAGCCACACCATCGGCCGGCTCGCCAGTAGCCGCGCGTACCAACCGCGATTGCCCAACGCCAGCGGCGCCACCATCAGCGCGGCGATCACGGCGTAGAACCCGGCCTTGACCAGCGCCTCGGACAGTTTCGCCGGCGAAGTGGTGGGCTCCCCGGCGATCGGTGTCGAAGCGATCAGATAGCAGATGAGCGCCAACGGAATTGCCACGAAGCCGTAGCAGCGCACGCCCATCGCCTGCAGCACCGTGAGCATCATCCCGGCGATGAACCAGGCCAGATAACCCGGAAGCCACAGTCGGGCGCCGTCGGGCAGGAAGTCGGTCGTGTGTACGAGCGTCAACCAGGCCGGCGTGATCGCCGCAGCCGCAACCAACCCGGCCAGCAGCAGACCCGGCCGCCACTGCCGGCGGCACAGCCAGACCAATGTCGCATAGGCCAGCAGGGGAAGCACCACATAGAAGGCGACTTCGACTGCGAGGCTCCACATCTGGGTGAGTCCCTGGTGCAGATAGCCGAACATGTAGTTGTCGGTGTAGATCTGGGTCAGCGTCAGATTTCGCAGCAACCCGATCCAGTTGTGGCCGGGGTTCGGGCCGGCGGTGCGGTAGTGGTAGATCACATAGGCCAGCAGCACCGTGACGACATAGGCGGGCATGATGCGTCGCACCCGGTGCCAGGCGTAACGGCGCACCGACGGGTCCGGCCGTCCTAATGCGGTAGCCCGCACCCACGGCTGAAACAGCAGAAAACCGGAGAGCACGAAGAAGATCGGCACCCCGATCTCCATCCGGGAGCCCAGCAACCCCGCGTAGCCGTGGGTGTACTTGCCGGTGGTGTAGGCCGCATGGGTTCCGACCACCAGGATCGCGGCGACCGCACGCACACCGGTCAGCGACGCGACCCGATCCACTCCGGCGACCTGCTCGAGCCCGCCCTGGGCGACCTCGTCGCGCGGCAAGGTCATTCGGTCCGTTTCCGGAACCCACCTTCGCCGCGACGATCGGGTTTGCCGGACGGCCGTTCACGGCGCAGATTGATCAGCTGGCCCTGAATTCGGGTCTGTTCCAACGCCTTGAGGGTCTTGCCGGCGAGTTTGGCCGGCAGCTCTACCAGTGAGTGGTCCACCTTGATGCTGATGTTGCCGAAATCGCTGCGGTGCAAGCCACCTTCGTTGGCCAGCGCCCCTACGATCGCCCCGGGGTTGACCTTGTGCCGCTTGCCGACCGCAATCCGGTAGGTAGCGAAGCCGTCCTTCGGCGGGCCCTTGCGGTCGCCTCTGCGGTCGTCGCGGCCGCCGTCACGATCCGGCTTGGCGCGGTCACGTCGTTTGTCCGGCGGCGGTTCCACCATCAGGAACGCCTCGCCGTCGCGAGACTGCAGCGCAAGCGCGGCGGCAATGTCGGCCATCGGCACGTTGTGCTCGCGGCTGTAGTCCTCGACCAGGCGGCGGAACAACTCAATGCCCGACGCACTGAGGTGGTTGGTGATCGCGTCGGCGAACTTGGCGACCCGCTGAGCATTGACGTCCTCGACGCTGGGCAGCTCAGCCTCGACCAGTTTCTGCCGAGTCACCTTCTCGATCAACCGGAGCAGGTGGCGTTCCCGCGGGTTGACGAACAGCAGCGCGGTTCCCGAGCGCCCGGCTCGGCCGGTGCGCCCGATCCGGTGCACATAGGCCTCGGGGTCGTTGGGAATGTCGTAGTTGACGACGTGGGAGATCCGTTCCACGTCCAGTCCGCGGGCGGCGACATCGGTGGCGACCAGGATGTCGATGTTGCCGTTCTTCAGTGCGGTGATGGTCCGTTCCCGCTGCGCCTGCGCGATGTCACCGTTGATCGCCGCGGCGGAAAACCCTCGGGCGCGCAGCTTTTCGGCGACCTCTTCGGTGGCCTGCTTGGTGCGGACGAAGACGATCATCGCTTCGAAGGGTTCGACTTCGAGCACCCGGGTCAGGGCGTCCATCTTGCGTGGCCCGGCGACCTCGATGTAGCGCTGGGTGATGTTCTCCGCCGTGGTGGTTTTCGCCTTGACGGTGACTTCGACCGGGTCGTGCAGGTAGCGGCTGGTGATGCGGCGAATCGCCGAGGGCATGGTCGCCGAGAACAGGGCCACCTGCTTGTACTCGGGGGTGTCGGCCAGGATGCGCTCGACATCCTCGGCGAATCCCATCTGCAGCATCTCGTCGGCCTCGTCGAGCACCAGGTAATCCAGGTGCGACAAGTCCAGGCTGCCGCGTTCCAGGTGATCGATGACCCGGCCCGGAGTGCCGACCACGACCTGCGCGCCACGCTTCAGACCGGACAGCTGCACGGTGTAGGACGCGCCGCCGTAGATCGGCAGCACGTTGATCCGGGGCAGATGCGCACCGTAGCGGCCGAATGCCTCGGCGACCTGCAGCGCCAACTCGCGGGTGGGCGCGAGCACCAGCGCCTGGGTCGCTTTGCTGGTGGTGTCGATGCGCGACAGGATCGGAATCGCGAACGCCGCGGTCTTGCCGGTCCCGGTCTGGGCCAGCCCGACCACGTCGGAACCCTCCAGCAGGGCTGGAATGGTGGCGGCCTGAATCGCCGAGGGCGTCTCGTAGCCCACCTCGGCGACGGCCTTCAGCACCGAGGGGTGGATCTGCAGGTCGGCGAAAGTTGGGGTGGGTGGGTCCGACAGGGACCCAGTGGTGTCCGGGAACGGCTCAGCGGGGGTATCAGGCGAGGTCATAGCGCTTAGCAGTCTACGGGCAAAGCGGCCCGCCCACTGCCACTGTTGCTCGCCCGGCGGCGGGCGACCGACATCGGTGCTCGGCCGCGCCTCCCCGGGCCGGCCGCCGGGCGCGGTACGGTGCCCGATGTGCCGAGTGCCGTCAAATCCTCAGTACTGATCGCCGCACTGGCCGCAGCTCTGCTGGCCGGTTGCGGTTCGGGCGACTCCACCGTCGCCAAGACCCCGGAGAACACCAGCCCGGCCGCCGCACCGCCGGAGGCGCCGCCCGCCACCACCGGGCCTGCCACGTCGAACAGCCCCGCCCCCGCCGACCCGTGCGCAATCAACCTGGCCGCGCCGGCGATCGCCAAGGCCGTCTCCGAGCTGCCTCACGATCCGCGCAGTAAGCAGCCGTGGAGCCCGGAGCCGCTGGCCGGCAACTACAACGCCTGTGCAGACATCTCGGCGGTGATCGTCAAGGCCAACACCAACGCCGAACACCCCAGTACGCGTGCGGTGCTGTTTCACCGCGGCGAATTCCTTCCCCAAGCGGTGCCGGACACCTATGGGTTCAGCGGAATCGACGTGGCGCAGTCCACCGGCGACACGGTGGCGCTGCGAAACGCCAGCGGCATACCGGGGTTGGCCGGGATCGTGAAATTCCACTGGAACGGCAATGGGGTGGACATCGTCGGCAACACCACCCGGTAACCGGTCACGCCTTTAGAACCAACTGTCGCGCTGCGAGTGCCGCCCGAAGGCATCGGTGTCGTCAGGGTCCTCGCGATAGTGCCGATTTCGGCGGGTCGGACTGTTGCCGGTGATCCCGAATTTGGCCAGCACGTCGGGCACCGCAGCCCCGTTGGTGAGCGGACGCAGGCGGTGTTCCGCATCGACGTCAAAACCGTTGTGGTGCAGTGCTACCGGCTCGGGCTCCGCAATCACCGCCGACACCGGCGGAATCTCGACAGTCAGCGGTTCGGTGGCAGGGTCCTGCACACGTCGGGCCTGAGGAGCCCTCGGCGCGACAACCGGGATCGGGTCAGTGCGCTCGTCGGCCTCAGGTTCGGCCTGCAGGGCGTGGAAGCGTCGGGACACGCTGACGCGTTCAGGGGCTCTGGCGTTACCGGGGTCCTCATCGAGGTCGTCGAATTGATCGAAGTCGTCGAAGTCACCGAAATCGTCGGCATCGGCGCCGCGGTCGCTCCGGCTGGTCCTCCGGCGGTCCGGGTCGATGACATAGCCGACCATGAACAGCGCGGCCACCACACCGAACAGCGCCACAAATGCGGGCAACAGCGTCGCCTCCGACATCGCCGCCGCGAACGGCTCGTGCAGGAACTCGGGCAGTTGCAGGACCGCAGAAACATGCTCGTGTTGCGGACCACCCGGCATCGGCGGCAGGTCGGCGGCGATCCTCGACGTCATGAAAGCGGCCATACCCGCGCTGCCCAACACCGCCCCGACCTGGCGCGTCGCGTTGTAGACCCCGGACCCGGCACCGGCCAGGTGCGGCGGAAGGTTGCGGGTGGCGGTGGCCGCCAGCGGCGACCAGATGAACGCCATGCCGACCCCGATGACCGCAAACGGCAGCACCAGCCGCCAGATGGGGGTCACCGGTGTCATCTCGATGGACAGCCAGGTGAGCCCGATCGCCAGTACCGAGAAGCCGAATCCGACCACCGCCCGGGGATGAGCGCGGTCGACGATCTTTCCCACAATCGGTGCCAGCACTCCGCTGGCGATCGCCATCGGGGCGGTCAGCAGCGCGGAACGGGTGGGTGACATCTGGCACACCGCCTGCGCGTAGAACATCACCGGCAGCACCATCCCGGTGACCGCGAAGCCGATGACGGCCACACCGACGTTGGCCAGCCCGAAGTCGAGGTCGCGGAAGATGTGCAGCGGGACCAACGGCTCGCCGTCGGTGACGGCCTGCCAGTAGACGAAAACCGCCATGCAGCAGATACCGCCGAAGATCTGCGCCCAGATCCACGGCGCCCACCCCTGCGACTCACCTTCCTGCAGGGCGAAGACCAGCAGGAACATTCCGACCCCCGACAGCGCCACGCCGAGGATGTCGAAGCGGTGGCGGTGCACCGGCAGGTCGGGGACCAGCACGATGGCCAGGACCAGTCCGATGGCCCCGATGGGGACGTTGACGAAGAAGATCCACTCCCAGCCCAGCCGGTCGACCAGCACGCCGCCGGCCAGCGGCCCGATCAACGTGGCAACCCCGGCGGTCGCGCCCCACACGCTCATGGCCGCGCCGCGCCGATGCGGAGGGAACGTGCGGGTGATCACCGACAGGGTTTGCGGGGTCAACAGAGCGGCGCCGACGCCTTGGACTGCTCGGGCGGCGATCAGCATCTCGATGCCCCCGGCCAGACCGCACCACAGCGACGCCGCGGTGAACACCGCCAGCCCGATCAGGTACAGGTTCTTGGGCCCGAACTGGTCTCCGAGACGACCAGCGACCAGCAGCGGTACCGCGTAGCCCAGCAGGTAGGCACTGGTAACCCAGATCACCGTGTCGTAGCCGATGTCGAGCGCCGACATGATGCTCGGATTGGCGACGGCCACGATCGTGGAATCCACCAGGATCACGAAGAAGCCGAGCATCATCGCCCACAGGGCGTTCCACGGGTTGACCGGATCAGCCGAGCGCGCCGCACCGGAACGCGCGATATCCGCGCGTTCCGGGTCGTCATATGTGCTGCTCAAGCGCCGCCCTCCCGTCGCTGCGCTGTGCTGTTCGGGGCATTAACCCACCTCACTGCGACGCTACGGACAGATGATGCCGGGAACAACTCGGATCGCCGTGGTGCTGTTCGCTACGGGGCGACGCCGGCATCCGTTGAAACGGGTAAACAACAAGCAGCGCGTTAGCCTGAACACCACCGAGTCCAAACGGGAGGCAGCCATGGGCATCTTTCGACGGCGACGGCCGGCGCAGGCCCCGGCGCCGACCTTCGACGAAGAGAAGCCCACCATGCCGGCCCGGGTGCTCGCGCGGGTCATCGAGCGCAGCGAGCGGGTGCAGGGACCGGCGGTACGGGCCTATGTGGAACGCCTACGACGAACTGATCCCGATGCCGACCCGGCCCAGGTGATAGCAAAGCTGGAGAAGCGTTTCCTGGCGGCTGCGACGGCCAGCGGCGCTGCGGTGGGCGCCACTGCGGCGGTGCCGGCGATCGGCACCTTGATGGCACTGTCGGCGGTAGCCGGGGAGACCGCGGTCTTTCTGGAGGCCACCGCGTTCTTCGTGTTGTCCGTCGCGGAGGTACACGGCATTCCGGTGGACAACCGGGATCGGCGCCGCGCGCTGGTGCTGGCGGTGTTGGTGGGCGATCAGGGCAAGGGCGCGCTCGCCGACCTGCTCGGCCCGGGCCGCACCAGCGGCGCGTGGCTCGCCGAAGGTTCCGCGGGTGTCGCCGCGCTGCCGCTTCCGGCGGTCAAGGAGTTGAACTCGCGGTTGCTGCGGTACTTCGTCAAGCGCTTCACCCTGCGACGCGGGGCGCTGGCGTTCGGCAAGCTGTTGCCGGTGGGTCTGGGAGCGGTGATCGGCGCGATCGGGAACCGGCTGATGGGCAAGAAGATCATCGGCAATGCCCGCAAGGCGTTCGGCCCACCTGCCCGCCGCTGGCCGGTGAATTTGCACCTGGTGCCGGCCCTGCACGACGGTGATGCCCACTCCGCATAGCTGTCGGCGGGATCGGTGCCGGCGGACAATCGGCCGCGAGCCTGGCGGAATATCTCCGAGGGGCTAGCCTTTGTAAGGCAGGCGGGCGCGGGCGCAAGTGCCACGCCGAACGACCAGGAATCGAGGCGAGAAGCTGTCGTGAGCGGTATCAGTTCACCCTTCGGTCAGAACGAGTGGCTAGTCGAGGAGATGTACCGCAAATTCCGCGAGGATCCCTCCTCGGTGGATCCGAGCTGGCACGAGTTCCTGGCCGACTACTCCCCCGACGCGCAACGCGGTGACGGTGCGGCCGCGCCGGCGGTGACCCGCCCCGCCCCCGCCGCGCAACCGGCTCCCCCGGCGCCCGCAGCACCCGCCCCGGCGGCACCGGCCGCTGCTGCCCCGGCTCCCGCCGCCAAGCCGGCCCCGGCCGCCGCTAAGCCGGCCCCGGCCGCCAAGCCCGCCGCCTCGCAAGCACCCGCGCCGCTCGCCGACGATGAGCTGCAGGTGTTGCGTGGGGCCGCCGCGGCCGTGGTCAAAAACATGTCCACCTCCCTGGAGGTGCCGACGGCCACCAGCGTGCGCGCCGTGCCGGCCAAGCTGATGATCGACAACCGCGTGGTCATCAACAACCAGCTCAAGCGCACCCGCGGCGGCAAGATCTCCTTCACCCACCTGCTGGGTTACGCGATCGTGCAGGCGGTCAAGCAGTTCCCCAACATGAACCGGCACTTCGCCGAGGTCGACGGCAAGCCGAACGCCGTCACACCGGCCCACACCAACTTGGGGCTAGCCATCGACCTGCAGGGCGCCGGCGGCAAGCGCTCCCTGGTGGTGGCTGCCATCAAGGGCTCGGAATCGCTGCGCTTCGCGCAGTTCGTCGACGCCTACGAAGACATCGTGCGTCGGGCCCGCGACGGCAAGCTCACCGCCGAGGACTTCGCCGGGGTGACGATCTCGCTGACCAACCCCGGCACCATCGGCACGGTGCACTCGGTGCCGCGACTGATGGCCGGCCAGGGCGCGATCATCGGCGTCGGCGCGATGGAGTACCCCGCCGAATTCCAGGGCGCCAGCGAGGCCCGCATCGCCGAACTCGGAGTGGGCAAGGTCATCACCCTGACCTCGACCTATGACCACCGCATCATCCAGGGCGCGGAATCGGGCGACTTCCTGCGCACCGTGCACGAGATGCTGCTCTCGGACGCGTTCTGGGACGAGATCTTCTTCGAACTGTCCATCCCCTACGAGCCGATTCGGTGGCGCACCGACAACTCGGACTCGATCGTCGACAAGAACGCCCGCGTCGTCGAGCTGATCGCGGCGTACCGCAACCGCGGGCACCTGATGGCCGACATCGACCCGCTGCGCCTGGACAACACCCGCTTCCGCAGCCACCCCGACCTCGATGTGCAGAGCCACGGCCTGACGCTGTGGGACCTGGACCGGGAATTCAAGGTCGAGGGCCTGCCCGGCGGCGACATCCGCAAGCTGCGCGAGATCCTGTCGGTGCTGCGCGACGCCTACTGCCGCCACGTCGGCGTGGAGTACACCCACATCCTCGAGCCCGAGCAGCAGCAGTGGCTGCAGGAGCGCATCGAGGTCAAGCACGTCAAACCCACTGTGGCGCAGCAGAAGTACATTCTGAGCAAGCTCAATGCCGCCGAGGCGTTCGAAAGCTTCCTGCAGACCAAGTACGTCGGCCAGAAGCGGTTCTCCCTGGAGGGCGCCGAGACCGTCATCCCGATGATGGACGCGGCCATCGACCAGTGCGCCGAGCATGGCCTCGACGAGGTTGTCATCGGAATGCCGCACCGCGGCCGGCTCAACGTGTTGGCCAACATCGTGGGCAAGCCCTACTCGCAGATCTTCACCGAGTTCGAGGGCAACCTCAACCCTGCTGAGGCGCACGGATCCGGCGACGTCAAGTACCACCTGGGCGCCACCGGCGTGTACCTGCAGATGTTCGGCGACAACGACATTCAGGTGTCACTGACCGCCAACCCGTCACACCTGGAGGCCGTCGACCCGGTGTTGGAGGGACTGGTCCGGTCCCGCCAGGACCTGCTGGGCCGGGGCGCGCTGGGCACCGACGAAGACCCGCCATTCTCGGTGGTGCCGATGATGCTGCACGGCGACGCCGCCTTCGCCGGCCAGGGCGTGGTCGCCGAAACGCTGAACATGGCGCTGCTGCCCGGCTACCGGGTCGGCGGCACCATCCACATCGTGGTCAACAACCAGATCGGTTTCACCACAGCGCCGGACTACTCGCGTTCCAGCGAGTACTGCACCGACGTGGCCAAGATGATCGGCGCACCGATCTTCCACGTCAACGGCGACGACCCGGAAGCGTGCGACTGGGTGGCCCGACTGGCGGTGGACTTCCGGCAGAAGTTCCAGAAGGACGTCATCATCGACATGCTGTGCTACCGCCGCCGCGGGCACAACGAGGGCGACGACCCGTCGATGACCAACCCGTACATGTACGACGTGATCGGCACCAAGAACAGCGTCCGCAAGAGCTACACCGAGGACCTGATCGGCCGCGGCGACATCTCGATGAAAGAGGCCGAGGACGCACTGCGCGACTACCACGGCCAGCTGGAGCGGGTGTTCAACGAGATCCGCGAACTAGAGAAGCATGCCGCGCTGCCCAGTGAGTCGGTCGAGTCCGAGCAGCAGGTGCCGCGCGGCCTGAACACCGCCGTCGACAAGGCAATGCTGGCCCGCATCGGCGACGCGTTCATGGCGATCCCTGAGGGCTTCACCGTGCATCCGCGGGTGCTGCCGGTGCTGGAGCGGCGCCGGGAGATGGCGTACGAGGGCAAGGTCGACTGGGCGTTCGCCGAACTGCTGGCATTGGGCTCGCTGGTCGCCGAAGGCAAGCTGATCCGGCTGTCCGGACAGGACACCCGCCGAGGCACCTTCTCGCAGCGCCACTCGATCATCATCGACCAGGCCAACGGCGCGGAGTTCAGCCCGTTGCAGCTGCTGGCCACCAACGCCGACGGAACCCCCAGCGGCGGCAAGTTCCTGGTCTACGACTCACCGCTGTCCGAATACGCCGCCGTCGGTTTCGAGTACGGCTACACCGTCGGCAACCCCGACGCCCTGGTGTTGTGGGAGGCGCAGTTCGGCGACTTCGTCAACGGCGCCCAGTCGATCATCGACGAGTTCATCAGCTCCGGTGAGGCCAAGTGGGGCCAGCTGTCCAACGTGGTGCTGCTGCTGCCGCACGGCCATGAGGGCCAGGGCCCGGACCACACCTCCGGGCGTATCGAGCGCTTCCTGCAGCTGTGGGCGGAGGGCTCGATGACGATCGCGATGCCGTCGACCCCGTCGAACTACTTCCACCTGCTGCGTAGGCATGCCCTCGACGGGATCCAGCGGCCGCTGATCGTGTTCACGCCGAAGTCGATGCTGCGCAACAAGGCCGCGATCAGCGACGTCAAGGACTTCACCGACGTCAAGTTCCGCTCGGTGCTCGAAGAACCCACCTACGAGGACGGCGTGGGCGACCGCAGCAAGGTCACCCGGGTGCTGCTGACCAGCGGCAAGATCTACTACGAACTGGCCGCGCGGAAGACCAAGGACGGCCGCGACGACATCGCGATCGTGCGGATCGAACAGCTGGCCCCGCTGCCCAAGCGCCGCCTCGCCGCAACCCTGGACCGCTACCCGAATGCAAGGGAGTTCTTCTGGGTGCAGGAGGAGCCGGCCAACCAGGGCGCGTGGCCGCGGTTCGGTCTGGAACTGCCGGAGCTGTTGCCGGAGAAGCTGACCGGGGTCAAGCGGATCTCGCGGCGGGCGATGTCGGCGCCGTCATCGGGTTCGTCGAAGGTGCACGCGGTCGAGCAGCAGGAGATCATCGACTCGGCGTTCGGCTGAGGCACGAAGCCGAACGCCGGGGAGACATAGGCAGCGACTCGGCGTTCGGCTGAGGCACGAAGCCGGCGCGCCGAGTGTGCGTTTTGGTAACCCACACGGCGGTGATACCTACCAAACCGCACACTCGCCGGGGCGCTGAATCCGGTACCGCCGGTACCGGATAAGCTCGGTGTTCCACCAACCGTTGGGGAGAGCACATGCAGGGATTCGCCGGGAAAGTCGCCGTCGTCACCGGTGCCGGCTCAGGCATCGGTCAAGCGCTGGCCATCGAGCTGGCCCGCTCCGGAGCGCAGCTGGCGATCAGTGACGTCGACACCGAGGGGCTCGCCCAGACCGAGCGGCGTCTGACCGAGCTGGGGGTGCGGGTCAAGGCCGACCGCCTCGACGTCACCGAGCGCGAAGCGTTCCTCGCCTACGCCGAAGAGGTCAAAGAGCACTTCGGCAAGGTCAACCAGATCTACAACAACGCCGGCATCGCGTTCAGCGGCGACGTCGAGATCAGCTCGTTCAAGGACATCGAACGGGTGATGGACGTCGACTTCTGGGGTGTGGTCAACGGCACCAAGGCCTTCTTGCCGCACCTGATCGAATCCGGCGACGGCCACGTCATCAACATCTCCAGTTTGTTCGGACTGCTGTCCGTACCCGGCCAGGCCGCCTACAACGCGGCGAAGTTCGCGGTCCGCGGCTTCACCGAGGCGTTGAACCAGGAGATGGCCATCGCCAAGCACCCGGTCAAGGTCACCACGGTGCACCCGGGCGGCATCAAGACCGCTATTGCCCGCAACGCCACCGTCGCCGAAGGGCTGGACGCCGCGAGCATGGCCGAGTTCTTCGACCGGCGGCTGGCCTCTACCACTGCCGAAGAGGCGGCCCGAGTGATCCTCAACGGCGTCAGCAAAAACCGGGCCCGCGTGCTCATCGGAAACGACGCGCGGGTTTTGGACCTGCTCGTGCGCATCCTGGGCTCGCGATACCAACGCCTGTTCTCGTTCGCCATGCCCAAATTCCGGCCCAGCTAGGGGGTCCTGCCCCTAGCGCCCCAGCGGGTGCTCGTCCAAGAAAGCGTCCACGACAACCTGTGGGTCGGCGCCGTCGCCCACCTGTCGGCGCATGTCGATCAGTGCATCGGTGTCGAGCACGCCGGCCACCTGATTGACCGCCAACAGTTGGGCCTCGGTCAACTCATTTCGGCGATACAGCGGCACCACATTCTCGGCGCGCACCAGTGCGGGGCGCGCATCGGTGAGCAGCACGGTCCCTTGCGGTACGTCAGGGTCGGCAGTACTGGACCACGCCGCGGTGATCTGGCGGGCCTTCAGCGCAGCGAACAGCGCCGCGTCATCAGGGAATTCGCGTAACTTCGGCAGCCGGCAACGGCCCACCACAGTCGGCGCCAGCGCTCCCGCGACAGCGCCGACCGTCAAGCCGGTGCAATGTTTGACGAGCGCGGGCAGGTCGGTGCCGCCCCACGCGGTCGCGGTCGCCTTCGTCACGGCCAATGTGGGCTTGTCCTCGGCGGTCATGGCGTAGTCACCGACCGCGAGACCCTCCGGCAGCGCGCCGGCCAGCGCCCAGTAGACGCCCCGATCGGAGCGGGCTGCGGAATCGCGCGCGAACGTCGCCAAGAAGCGGCCGGTGAAACCGGGGACGACGGTCAACTCCCCCGCATCCAACCCGGCTACCGGATCGGCGACGACCTCAAGCCGCACCGCGGCACCGGTACCGCGCAGCGCGCTCGCATACAGATGGCCCAGGACCTGCGACTGCGGATCCGACGACATTCCCACAGTCAGCGGCGGCCCCGGGTGGGCACTACAACCGGCGATCAGCGCAGCCGCACATCCGAACGCCAGGCGGCGCAGGTGATGTCCTAGCGGCCTGGGCACCGTGCGCTCTACGACGCGGAGTCGGCGGCCGCCGCCGCAACAGCGGCCGCAACGGCCGGCTCGACCCGCGGGTCCAGCGGGCTGGGCACAATACGGTCTGGCGCCAGCTCGTCGGCGACGACGGAGAAAATCGCCTCTGCCGCAGCCAACTTCATCGCCTCGGTGATCCGGCGCGCACCGGCGTCCAGCGCACCACGGAACACGCCCGGGAAGGCCAGCACGTTGTTGATCTGGTTGGGGAAATCGCTGCGGCCGGTCGCCACCACCGCCGCGTACTTGGCTGCCAGGTCGGGGTGGATCTCAGGGTCGGGGTTCGACAGTGCGAACACCACGCCACCCGGCGCCATCGACGCGATCAGCTCCTCGGGCACCACGCCTCCGGACGCGCCCAGGAAGACATCGGCGCCGGCCAGAGCCTCGGCCAGACCGCCGGTAAGGCCACGAGGATTGGTCCGCTGCGCCAGCTCCAGCTTGACGTCGTTCATGCCGGAGCGCTCTGGATGCAGCACGCCCTGCGAATCCAGCACGATCATCTCCGAGATGCCCCTCGAGAGCAGGATGTTCGCGCAGGCCACACCCGCAGCGCCGGCACCGGAAACCACCACCCGCAGCGACGCGATGTCGCGGTCGAGCACCTTGGCCGCACCCAGCAGGGCCGCCAAGGCCACGATCGCGGTGCCGTGCTGGTCATCGTGCATCACCGGGCAGTCCAGCGCCTCGATCACGCGCCGCTCAATCTCGAAGCATCGCGGGGCGGAGATGTCCTCTAGATTGACCGCCCCGAACGACGGGCGCAGCCGCACCAGCGTCTCGACGATCTCGTCCGGGTCCTTGGTGTCCAGCACGATCGGAATGGAGTCCAGGCCGGCGAACGTCTTGAACAGCGCGGCCTTGCCCTCCATCACCGGCAGGGACGCCGTCGGGCCGAGGTCACCCAGCCCGAGCACCGACGTACCGTCGCTGACCACGGCCACCAGCCGGTGCGCCCAGGTGTAGCGGGCCGCCAGCGTGTGGTCCGCGGCGATGGCGCGACTGACCTGCGCCACTCCCGGGGTGTAGGCGATCGACAACGCGCGCTGGGTGTCCAGCGGGGTTTTGAGGTCGACTGAGATCTTCCCGCCCGTGTGGGCTTCGAAGATCTCTTCGTCTCCGATGACGATCGGCGTGCTGTTGGCCATGTTCGCAAGATTCTCGGGCATCGATAGGCCAGGGTACTGCGCTGGTTTTACATTCATTCGATCGGCTGGGGGCAGCCAAGGCATCCCGCGTGCGCAGCTACGCGCTTTCGCTGATGATTTGCCGGCATCACGTCGGCGTCTACAGCCAGGTTGCCGCCACATTCCGCTTGGCGCCGAGCCGAAACTGCGCTAGTGCTCGGCGATCTTCCTGCGGCACAGCAAGGGGCCGATGACGGCGTCTCCGCAGCGACAGGCTGGTACCGGACCATGGGACCGAATACCGCGTGGGCGCCTTGCGTTTGCTCGAGACGAACCCGAGCGGGCTGAGCGGGACCACGACGAAGCAAACACGGGACATTGCCGCTCGGCTCGTCGCTTCACCGCGCACCGTGCAGACGCATCCGACCCACGTCCACACCAAGCTGGGGCCGACCTCCCGCGTACAGCTGGCGCAGGAGGTCGACCCGCCGGGCCCGAGGCCTTAGATCAGGCCCAGTCCGGTGACAGCCTCGCGCTCCTCGGCCAGCTCGGCGGTCGAGGCATCGATCCGGCTGCGGGAGAAGGCGTCGATCTCCAGGCCCTGCACAATGCTCCAGTCACCGTTCTTGGTGGTGACCGGGAACGACGAGATCAGGCCCTCCGGCACACCGTAGGAGCCGTCGGAGACCACGGCCATCGAGACCCAGTCATTGTCGGGAGTGCCGAGCAGCCAGCTCCGCGCCGCGTCGACGGTGGCCGACGCGGCGGAGGCCGCCGACGAGGCGCCACGAGCGTCGATGATCGCCGCGCCACGCTTGGCGACGGTGGGGATGAAGTCGTTCTCGATCCAGGCCTGGTCGTTCACGACCTCGGCGGCGTTACGCCCGCCGACCTCGGCGTGGAACAGGTCCGGGTACTGGCTCGCGGAGTGGTTGCCCCAGATGGTCATCTTCTTGATGTCGGTGACCTTGGCGCCGGTCTTGGCGGCCAGCTGCGAGATGGCCCGGTTGTGGTCCAGGCGGGTCAGCGCGGAGAAGCGCTCGTTGGGGATGTCGGGGGCGTTGGTCATCGCGATCAGCGCGTTGGTGTTGGCCGGGTTGCCGGTCACACCCACCCGGATGTCGGAGGCCGCGACCGCGTTGAGGGCCTTGCCCTGCGCGGTGAAGATCGCACCGTTGGCCTCGAGCAGGTCACTGCGCTCCATGCCCGGCCCACGCGGGCGGGCGCCGACCAGCAGCGCCAGGTTGACGCCGTCAAAGATCTTGTTCGCGTCCGAGCCGATCTGCACACCCGACAGCAGCGGGAAGGCACAGTCGTCGAGCTCCATGACAACACCCTCGAGCGCCTTGAGGGCAGGCTCGATCTCCAGCAGGCGCAGTTCGATCGGCTGGTCGGGGCCCAGCAACGAGCCGCTGGCCAGGCGGAACAACAGGCTGTAGCCGATCTGGCCGGCGGCGCCGGTGACGGCCACCTTGAGTGGGGTTTTGCTCACGTCAAGTGCTCCTCGAACGAGTTCGGCTGGTCTGGCTTTGGTCCGGGTCGAAACTAGCGCACCGGCGTCGTCGCCGAAAGTTCGGGACCTCCCGCCCGCCATCGCGCTCACCGTGCACGTTGACGCCAGACGCGTAGCATTTGACCGGCACCTGCGCCGGAGGGAGAGCGGCCATGACGGCGTTGCAAGACCCGACACCCCGAGTGCTGGTCGACTGCGGTGTCTATGCAGAAGGCGAGCGGATTCCCGGCGAATTCACCCCCGCCGGCGCGCGGGCCAAGGTGCGCGAGATCGAGGCCGGTGGCCAAGAAGCATTCGTCTGGGTGGGCCTGCATGAGCCGGGCGAGGCCCAGATGCAGGGCGTGGCCACCACCTTCCAACTACACCCGCTGTCCGTCGAAGACGCTGTTCAGGCGCATCAACGGCCCAAGCTGGAGCGCTACGACGACACGTTGTTCCTAGCGCTCAAGACGGTCAACTACGTGCCGCACGAATCGGCGGTGCTGCCGCGCGAGATCGTCGAAACGGGCGAGATCATGATCTTCGTCGGCAAGAACTTCGTGGTCACCGTCCGGCACGGCGAGCACAGCGGCTTGGCCGATGTCCGCAAGAGGATGGACACCGATCCCGAGCAGATGCGGCTGGGCCCGTTTGCCGTGATGCATGCCATCGCCGACTACGTGGTGGACCGCTACGTGGAGGTGACCAACCTCATGGAAAGCGACATCGACGTTATCGAGGAGACGGCGTTCGCGCCCGGCACCCGAACCGACGTCGAGCCGATTTATCAGATCAAGCGCGAGGTCGTCGAGCTGCGGCGCGCGGTCGCGCCACTGTCGGTGCCGTTCGACCGGATGCAGACCGACTATCGGGATCTGATCTCCAAAGAGGTCCGGCGCTATCTGCGCGACGTCGCCGATCATCAGACCCGCGCCGCCGAGCAGATCGCCGGCTACGACGAGCTGCTGAGCTCGCTGGTGCAGGCCGCGCTGGCGCGGGTGGGCATGCAGCAGAACACCGACATGCGCAAGATGTCGGCGTGGGCCGGCATCATCGCCGTCCCGACCATGATCGCCGGCATCTACGGCATGAACTTCGACCGCATGCCGGTGCTGCACTGGGCTTTCGGCTACCCGATGGTGGTGGCGGGTATGTGTGTGATCTCCGCAGTGCTCTACCGCGCGTTCCGCCGCAACGGCTGGCTCTGAGCGCCCCGGTTACTGAGGCTGGGACGCGGGACGGTCCGGGTCGAAGACGTCTACACCGTCGGCGCGCCAGGCCTCGCGCATCGCCTCGGCGCCCTTGAGCCGCACCCACGCTGCCTCGGTCGCGGTGATCGGGGTGGCCGACAAGAACCGCACCGGCTCCCGCGGCGCGGCCAGCGTCAACTCGGCGATGTCGCTGTCTCCCAGCAATACCGCGGTGAACGGCACCGGACCCGACGGTCCGGTCCACAGCGGACCCCCGAGGTCGATCAGCGCATCGGGCGCCAGCACCACCCCTTCGACCACCGGCGCGGCCGCCACCGCGGCAAGGCTGCGGGCCAGCCCGGTGTCAGAACCCGAGGAACGCAGGCTCACAACGATTTCGGCCCGGGGACCGTGTACCGGATCGGCGAGGAGCTGACCGGGGTCCCCCATGGGGTGGCGCGAGCAACCGGCCGAGACGTAATGCACCATCCGGTCGGGTCCGGGTCCGAACCGCAACACCTCGATGGGCTCGACTCCCAGAAACGTCACCCGCGCCGTGTCGGGCTCGGCGGCAACGCCCGCAAAGTGCCGTCGGACATGCTCGCGCACCCGGTCCAGATCCTCACTCACCGGCGGGTCACCGCCCAGCCGGTGCGACGCTGAGGTTCACCCCGGTCTTGGCGTCGAACACGACCACCTTGTCGGTGTCCAGAGCGAGCTCGATCGGCTGCCCGCCGGCCGCCTTGGACGCAGCGGGAACCCTGGCCACCAGATCGTTTTCGGCTGGCGCGTCGCCCGATTCGTTCGGGGTGAAATATAGGTACTTGTCGGCGCCCAGCGATTCGACGAGATCGACGCGGGCCGCGAACTTCACCGCGCGACCACGCTGTGCGTCATCGAGCAGCGCGGCGTCGCCCAAATGCTCGGGGCGTACCCCGATGACCACCTCACCGCCGGCCGCCGCGGGATGCTTGCCGATCGATTCGCGAGTCGCCGCGTCGAGCGGTACCTCACCGATGGGCAGGCGTGCGCCGGTCGCGGTCAGCGTGCCCGGGAAGAAGTTCATCGCCGGAGACCCGACGAATCCGGCGACGAACAGGTTGGCGGGACGCTCGTAGAGCTCGTCGGGTGTGCCGATCTGCTGGGCGATCCCACCGTGCATCACCACCACCCGGTCCCCGAGCGTCATCGCCTCGGTCTGGTCGTGCGTGACGTAGACGGTGGTGGTGCCCAGCCGGCGCTGCAGCCGGGCGATCTCGCTGCGCATCTGCACACGCAGCTTGGCGTCCAGGTTCGACAGCGGCTCGTCCATCAGAAATGCCTTGGGGTGCCGCACGATCGCCCGCCCCATCGCGACCCGTTGCCGTTGGCCTCCGGAGAGCTGCGAGGGCTTGCGATCCAGCAGCTCAGTCAGATCCAGGATCTTGGCGACCTCCGCCACCTTCTCGGCGATCTGCGGCTTCTTTATCTTGGCCAGGGTCAGCGGGAACGCGATGTTCTGCCGCACCGTCATGTGGGGGTAGAGCGCGTAGGACTGGAACACCATCGCGATGTCGCGGTCTTTGGGGGCGCGCTCGTTGACGCGCTGGCCCCCGATGCGCAACTCCCCCGACGAGATCTCCTCCAGGCCGGCGATCATGTTCAGCGTGGTGGACTTTCCGCAGCCCGAGGGCCCCACCAGAATGATGAACTCGCCGTCGGCGATGCTCAGCGACAGATCTTTCACCGCCACGGCGCCATCGGGGTAGCTCTTGGAGATGTGGAGGAGTTCGATCTCTGCCATCGGCCTATCCCTTCACCGCGCCGGAGGTCAGTCCCGCCACGATCCGTCGTTGGAAGATTAGAACAAAGACGATGATCGGCACGGTGATCACCATTGCGCCCGCCGCGATCGAGCCGGTCGGCTCCTCGAATTGCGAACTACCGGTGAAGTTGGCGATCGCCACCGGAGCGGTGACCGAGGCCTTGGTCGCCGTCAGCGACAACGCCAACAGCAGGTCGTTCCAGGCGAAGATGAACACCAGAATCGCGGCGGTGACGATGCCCGGTGCCGCCAGCGGCGCAATCACCTTACGGAATGCCTGACCGGGGGTGGCGCCGTCCATTTTGGCGGCCTTCTCCAGGTCCCACGGGATCTCGGAGAAGAACGCCGAGAGGGTGTAGATCGCCAGCGGCAGCGCGAAGGTGATGTAGGGAATGATCAGCCCCAACCAGGTGTCAAACAGCCCGGTGGCCCGCTCGATGTTGAAAATCGGTGTCACCAGAGATATCTGGGGGAACATCGCGATCAACAGGGCCGCCCCCACCAACAGCCGCTTGCCTCCGAACTCCAGGCGCGCCACCGCATAGGCGGCCATCGCACCGATCACCACCGCGATCACCGTGGTGATCAGACCGATGCCCACCGAGTTGATCAGTGCCGAGCCGAAGACGTCACCGGCGAAGATGCCGCGGTAGTTGTCCAAGGTCACGGTGGACGGAATCAACTTGCCGTCCTTGACCGTTGATGTGGGCTTGAGCGACAACGAGAAGATCCACAACACCGGGACCAGCGCGTAGAGCACCACGGCCAAGTCGATGATCAGCCACGCGGTGCGGCGGCGAAGCTCGGTCATTTCTGGCTCGATCCTGGTGCCGCGGCACCGAACACCTTGACGAACACCCACGCGATCAGCGCCACGCAGATGAAGATCAACACCGAGATCGCCGACCCCAAGCCCACGTTGAATCCCTTGAACAGGTTGTCGTAGCCCAGGATCGATACCGAGCCGGTGCTGTTGGAGCCGTTGGTGAGCACGTAGATGTTGTCGAAGATCCGAAATGCGTCGAGCGTGCGGAACAGCAACGCCACCAGTATCGCCGGTTTCATCATCGGCAGAATGATGGTGACCAGGCGCCGCCAGGCGCCGGCACCGTCCATCTGGGCGGCCTTGAGCAGTTCGTCGGGCACCAGTGCCAGCCCCGCCAGCAACAGCAGCGCCATGAAGGGCGTGGTCTTCCACACCTCGGCCAGCACCACGATCCCCAGCGACGGCAATTGGTGGGTCAGCGGCGCACTGCCGGTCGGCAACAGATTGGCCAGGTAGCCGGTCCCGGGCGTCCAGGCGTAATACCAGCTGTAGGCGGCCGCAACAGTGACGATGCCGTAGGGCACCAGCACCGCCGTGCGCACCATGCCCTTGGCGAACAGGCTGCGGTGCATCACCAGAGCCAGCGCCAGGCCGAAGACGAATTCGAAGACCACCGAGACTACGGTGATGCCCAGCGTCACCGCGAACGCGGTCCACCAATAGGAGTCGGTCAGGGTGGTCTGATAGTTGGCCAGCCCGACGAACGCGGTGTCCTCCGGGGTGGCCAGGTTGTAGCGCAGCAGGCTCAGCCAGATCGCATAACCGATCGGATAAGCCGTCACGGCCAGCATCAGGATCACCGCCGGCGCGACGAGCGCCACCGCGAGCCGGCGCTGTGAACGGACGTCATCGGCGCGGGAGCCGGCGCGCGTCACGGGATCAGTCCCTTGCCGTCGATGGCCTTTTGCACCTGCACGGTGAGCTCATCGGCGGTGCGCTCCGGGTCGATGGCGCTGATCGGCGCCAGCGTGGCCGATATCCGGGTCGACACCGCCTGATACACCGGTGTCACCGGCCGCACCGCAGCATCGGTGAGCTGCTGACGGATCACGTTGTGCTGCGGGTATTTCTCCTGGAACTGCGGGTCGGCGTATACCGAGGCGCGCACCGCGGGCAGCCCACCCTCGATCGCGAGATACTTCTGGTTCGCCGCGTTTCGCAGACAACGCACCGCTTCGAACGCTTCGCCGCGATGCCGGGTGGTCTTGGCCACCGCCAGGTTCAATCCACCGAGAGTCACCTTGGCCGGATGCCCCGGCAACACCGCCGGATACGGCGCATACCCGAGCACATCACGACTGGCCTCGTAGGCGATGCGGTACTGCTCATCGCTGGGCGCAAAGGCGCCGATGCCGTCGATACTGCCGGCCAGATCCGAACGCCCTTGCAGCGGAAGGAACCCCACCCCGCCCTTGACGGCGTTCTCCAGCATGGACGGCAGCACGAAGGGCCAGTTGACCTCCAGCGCCGCCTTGCCCTGCTCGAATGCCAGCCGGGCGGTGCCCTCGTCGGTCTGGGTGATCGACGGGTCGGCCCCCGGAGCGGTCGCCACCGCCTTCATGACCCGCAGCGCGGCCACGGTCGCGGCCCGGCGCTCAGCGGTGTCGGTGAGGGTGACCGTCTTGCCGTCATCGCCGAGGACCCTTCCCCCAGCGCTTTCCAGCAGTGTGTTGAACCAGACCACCAAACCCTCGTATTGCTTGGCCTGCACCGCGATCCAGCTGGGCTGGCCCGCACCGTGCAAACGGGCCGCCTCGGCGATCATCTGGTCCCAGGTGGACGGCGCGGACGTCATCAGATCCGTTCGGTACCAAAGCAATTGGGTGTTGGTGACGAGCGGTGCGGCATAGAGCCGGTCACGCCAGCGGCCAGTCGCGAGCGGGCCCGGCAGCGTGTCGTCTGCGGCGTCGGCCTCGGCCTTGCCGGCCGGATCCTCAGACAGCGGCAACGCCCAGCCGGCCTCGGCGAACTCGGCGGTCCACACCACATCCAGGCCCATCACGTCCAAGGTGCGGTCGTTGCCGGTCAGTCGACGGGCCAGTTGCAGGCGCTGGTCGTCCGCGGCGCGCGGCAGGCTGAACTGCTGTACCCGGTACCGGCCACCGGCCGCTTGGGTGCAGCGCGCCGCGATCACCCGGAACGTCGCCGTGTCGTTGGCCGGGGTATAGACGCTGATCACCGGGACACCGGCCGACGGCCCGGACGAACCGCAGGCCGATCCCGCCGACACAACGGTCAGTGCGGTCAGCGCAGCCGCGCCCAGCCGCCGTACGCGACCGCGCCGACTCGCCACGCCACCCGCCTCCCGTTGCCGTTTCGTGCCACGACGGTAAGGCCGCCTGACCGCGCTACGCAACAACGCAGAGTCAGAGCGTCAGCTTCGCCAACAGATCCCGGCCCTGCTCGGCGCTCTGCGGGTCGCACAACACGTCGTAGCGGCCCGCGACCAATTGCATGGTTGAACTGAAATCCCTTGTACCGCGGGCCATCGCGTAAGGGACCGATGAGGTGATCAGACCGAAGAACACCCCGGCGATCAGGCCGGTCACCAGTGCCTGTGTCGGGTTGTCGCTGAAGATGCCCAGCACCAGGCCGATGAACAGGCCCAGCCAGGCTCCGGTCAGCACGCCACCGCCCAGCACCTTGGGCCAGGTGAGCCGGCCGGTGACCCGCTCGACCTGCATCAGGTCGACGCCGACGATCGTCACCTGGTGCACCGGGAACTGCTGGTCCGATAGGTAGTCCACCGCGCGCTGCGCCTCGGCGTAGGTGGGGTAGGAACCGATCGGCCAGCCTTTCGGCGGGGTCGGCAGCCGGCCCACATCACGGCGCCCCGGCGCACCTGCAGCGCCGAGTGGATCGGGAGTCTGTCCGGGCTGGAACGGGCTGGTCATGGGATTTCTCTCTCCTCGCTCCGGGAAGCGGCTGTCGGACGACAGGCCGGTCGCGGCGCATCGGCTAGGTTGAACAGCATGACAGCTCACGGCGGGGATTCTGGCGAGAATCCACGAGGCAATGCCGACCAGCCCTGGGCGGACCCGGGTGCGCCCGCGCCCGACCAGGGCGGCTGGCCTTACCCGCCGAGCTTCGAGGGCTACCCGCCGGCACCCGGCTACCCCCCGCCGGGATTTCCCCGCCGCACCCGGGCGCGGGCGGTTACCCGCCGCCCCCTCCGCCCGGCAACTATCTGCCGCCCGGCGGTTATCTGCCGCCCACCCCTCCCGCCCCGGGCGAGTACCCGGGACTGGGCGGCCCGCCCGGATACCCGCCCGCCGGCTACGGCAATCCCCCCGGTTACCCGGCGCCGGGCTACGGCACGCCGTATCCGGGCGGCTATTTCAATCCGGGTCAGGCGCAGAAGACCAACGTCTTGGCGGTCAGTTCCCTGGTGGTCTCGCTGCTCGGCCTGGTGTTCTGGCCGCTGGGGGTCGCCGGTGTCATCCTCGGCGGCGTGGCATTGAGCCAGATCAAGTCGACCGGCGAGGCCGGCCACGGCATGGCAGTGGCCGGAACCGCGATAGGCGGTGTCGCCGTGACGCTCTCGCTCATTCTCGCGATGATCGCCCTAAACTAGAAAAATCGGCGCCCAGTCGGAATGTGACGACGCAACATGGGCGTGTCGCGTCGTCAGATTCCGACTCGCGGCCAGCACAGTGTCTGGCGCTCGGCCTAGGCCGAAGTCGGCGGCGTGAACGGCGGTGCCTCCCGGCGCATTCCGGCCGCACGGCCCTTGCCCGCCACCACCAAAGCCATCTTGCGACTGGCCTCGTCGAGCATCTCGTCACCGAGCATCACCGCACCGCGGGCTCCCCCGGCGTGCGAGGTGTGCCACGCGTAGGCCTCCAGGATCAGCTCGGCGTGGTCGTACTCGGATTGACGCGGGCTGAAGATCTCGTTGCCCGCCGCGATCTGGTCGGGGTGCAACACCCATTTGCCGTCATAACCGAGCGCAGCCGAGCGGCCCGCCACGCGCCGGAACGCCTCAACGTCACGCACTTTCAGGTATGGCCCGTCGACCGCAGCGACCCCGTGGGCGCGCGCCGCCACCAGGATCGTCATCAACACGTGGTGGTAGGCGTCGCCCTCGGTATAGCCCTCGGGCTGCTCGCCGACCTCCAAGGTGCGGGTGTTGAGGCTGGCCATCAGATCGGCCGGTCCCAGCACCAGTGCCTGCACCCGGGGCGCTGCGGCGATGGCGTTGATGTTCATCAAGCCGCGGGCGTCCTCGATCTGGGCGTCGATACCGATCTGCCCTACCGGCAGCCCGTGGATGGTCTCCAGCTGGGTGAGCAGCAGATCCAGTGCCTGCACATGCGAGGCGTCCGACACCTTCGGCAGCACAATCACATCGAGTCGGGTACCGGCGGCACCGACCGCCGAGACCACCTCGATCAGGTCGGCGTGGGTCCACGGCGTGGTCCAGTCGTTGACCCGCACCCCGAGCAGCGGCGCCGTCCAGTCGCGCGCGGTCAGCGCCTGGGCCACCAGGGTCCGGGCCTGCTCTTTTGCCGCTGGAGCGACAGCGTCTTCCAAATCGAGAAAGACCTCGTCTGCGGACAGGCCCTTGGCCTTGTCGATCATCTTCTGGCTGCTGCCAGGTACCGACAGGCAAGTACGGCGGGGGCGATACACGTTGGTCACCTAAATACTCCTACCCTTTCAACCATGGCGTCGAGCAACAGGGTTTACGCAGCGCGACTTGCGAGGATGCTGGTGCTAGGCCCGTTCGGCGAATCCGTCGGTCGGGTCCGCGATGTGGTCGTCAGTCTCAGCATCGTGCGTCAGCAGCCGCGTGTCCTGGGACTCGTGGTCGAACTGCCCACCCGCAGACGCATCTTCGTGCCAATTCTGCGGGTCGCATCGATCGAGCCCAACGCCGTCACCCTCAACACCGGAACGGTCTCCCTACGCAAGTTCAATCAGCGGCCCGGTGAGGCACTGGTGCTCGGTCAGGTCCTGGACACCAAGGTCCGGGTCACCGACCCGGAGCTGCCCGAGCTGGCCGGCGTCGATGTGGCGATCACCGACTTGGCCATCGAACAGAGCCGTACGCGCGATTGGCTGGTGACCCGGATCGCGGTGCGGCACTCCCGACGATTGGGCCGGCGCGCCGCCGTGCACATCGTGGACTGGCACAACGTGCAGGGCCTGACCCCGTCGGCGCTGGCGATGCCCGGGCAGGGCGTGGCGCAACTGCTGCAGCAATTCGAGGGCTGGCGACCGATCGAGGTCGCCGATGCCATCCGCGAGCTGCCGCCCAAACGCCGCTACGAGGTGATCAACGCGCTGGACAACGCGCGGCTGGCCGACATCCTGCAGGAGCTGCCCGAGGAACGTCAGGCCGTCGTGCTGGGCCAGCTGGGCGCCGATCGGGCCGCCGACGTGCTCGAGGAGATGGACCCCGACGACGCCGCCGACTTGCTGGGCGTGATGAACCCGACCGAAGCCGAAGCCCTGCTGGCGCGGATGGACCCCGACGACTCCGATCCGGTGCGCCGACTGCTGGAGCACTCCCCCGACACCGCCGGCGGGTTGATGACCACCAACCCGGTGGTACTGACCGCGGACACCTCGGTCGCCGAGGCACTGGCCCGGGTGCGCGACCCTGACCTGACCCCGGCGCTGTCGTCGCTGGTTTTCGTGACCCGCGCCCCCACCGCCACCCCGACCGGCCGCTACCTGGGCTGCGTCGCGCTGCAGCGGCTACTGCGGGTGCCACCGGCCGAACTCATCGGCGGGTTCGTCGACTCCGACCTGCCGGCGTTGAACCCGGAGGTGTCGTTGGCGGAGCTGACCCGCTACTTCGCCGCCTACAACCTGGTCTGCGGGCCGGTGCTCGACGAGCAGAATCACCTGCTGGGGGCGGTGACGGTCGACGACGTGCTGGACCACCTGCTGCCCGATGATTGGCGCGAAACCCCCGAGCCGGACCTGGGGCCGAAACTCGCCGGGAGGCCGTCGTGACCGACCGCTCGACATCACAGCGGCTCTCCACGCCCCGCACCTCACGGCTGCCCAGCCTGAACATGGATCCCGACGCACTGGGCCGGTTCACCGAATCGGTGGCGCGGTTCTTCGGCACCGGGCGCTACCTGGCCATTCAAACCGTGCTGGTGGTGGGCTGGATCCTGCTGAACGTCTACGCGGTCAGCCTGAAGTGGGACCCCTACCCGTTCATCCTGCTCAACCTGGCCTTTTCCACCCAGGCCGCCTACGCCGCCCCGCTGATCCTGCTGGCCCAGAACCGGCAGGAGAACCGTGACCGGGTCAGCTTGGACGAGGACCGCCGCCGTGCCGCGCAGACCAAAGCCGACACCGAGTACCTGGCCCGGGAACTGGCGTCGCTGCGGCTGGCGGTCGGCGAAGTCGCCACTCGCGACTACCTGCACCATGAACTCGAGCGGGTGCGGGAACTGCTGGAGTCCCTGCGGCCCGAGCCCGACTCCACTGCCTCGGAGTCCCCACAGCGGCCGTCCTGACAGGCGACGCAGACCAGATAACGGTCATCAGCAGGACATGTGTTGGGTATGGTGACCTAGTTCACGAAGCCCGAGCGGTTTCACCAGGCTTTCCGAGGCTTTCCGAGACGGACAAGGGGCGGTCGAGTGCCAACAGGGGGCGGCGCACCGGAGCGCGGGTCCCGCGCTGCCAGGGTGCGGCGGGCGGCCCGTTCGGCCCTGCGACCTGCCTTCGGCCTGGCGTTCATCACCCCGCTGGTCTTCGCCGGCGCCGTGGGCGCCACGCCCCGCTCACCGTCGACCTCTCTGCCGCTGCGCAACGCTGCGATCACCCCGCTGGCGGCTTCGGTGCACACGTCCGGCCGCTCCTCGGGCCCTTCCGTCGTCGCGGTACCCCGCTCGCAGCCGAATCTGCACGTGGCCGCGGGTGCCCCGGCGGCACCACCGGCCGCCGTCGTCTATGCACCGGGCACCTTGGGGATCCCCAAGACGGCGCTGGCGGCCTACCAAAACGCCGAGCGGCAGATGGCGGTCGCCGACCCCGAATGTGGGATCAGCTGGAACCTGCTGGCCGGGATCGGGCGTATCGAGTCCGGGCACGCCAACGGCGGGGCCACCGACGCGCGCGGCAACGTGCTGCAGCCGATCTACGGGCCGGCGCTGGACGGCACCCTGCCCGGAAACGAAGTCATCGTGGCCAGCAGCGCCCCAGGCCGGGTGGTCTACGCCCGCGCACTGGGCCCCATGCAATTCCTGCCCGGGACCTGGTCGCGGTATGCCGCCGACGGCGACGGCGACGGTCGCGCGGACCCGCAGAACGTCTACGACGCGACGCTGGCGGCAGCGCGGTACCTGTGCAGCGGTGGGATGAACCTGCGCGAACAGTCGCAGGTTCTGACCGCGATCCTGCGCTACAACAACTCGATGGCCTACGCGGAGAACGTGATGGGTTGGGCTGCGGCCTATGCCACCGGCGTGGCTCCCGTCGACCTGCCGCCGATCGTGGGCCCGGCACCGCCGATCGCGGACCTGCATCTGGAGCACCTGGAACACCCGGAAGGGCTAGGGCCGGAATCACTCAGCCTGCACGGGATGTCGCGGCTCGATCACCCGGCCGAATCGTCCCTGATCGACCTGGGTCAGCCGAGCTTGGAGACCCAGCTGGCAAACCTGCCGTGGCTGCCACCGTGGATGACCTCGCCCGAGCAACAGCAACAACAACAGCTGCCGCGTCCCTCGGCGGCCTGCCGGATGATCTGTCTGGAGCCGCAAGCCGTGGCAGGCCCGCCCGCACCGCCCAACGGCGTCCCGCCGGCTCCCTTCGGCCCTCCGGAGGCTCCGCAGGTCGCGCCCGCGCCTATGCCGGCCTACGCGGTCGCTCCGGCCCCGCCGGACGTACCGGGCGCCCCGCCGCCCCCGGCGCCGGCCGGTGCACCGCAGGATGGGCCGCAGGCCGTCCCGCCGGCCTGACGTATCTCACAGGCAAAGGCCCTGCCGCACTGCCCTAGACTCGGTTGCGATGTCCGAGAATCACGATGACACTGCAGCCCTGCACGACGCCATCTATGCAGCGTTGGGCACCGTGCTGGACCCCGACATCCGGCGTCCGATCACCGATCTGGGCATGGTCAAAAGCATCGAGATCGCGGACGACCACAGCGTCCACGTCACGATCTACCTGACGATTGCCGGCTGTCCGATGAAAGCCGAGATCACCAACAACGTGACCACGGCGATCAACGACGTGCCCGGCACCGGACCGGTCAAGGTCAGCCTCGATGTCTTCAGCGACGAGCAGCGCGCCGAGCTGCGCAAACAGCTGCGCGGCGACGCCAAGGAACCGGTCATCCCGTTCGCCCAGCCGGGCTCGCTGACCAAGGTGTACGCGATCGCCTCCGGAAAGGGCGGGGTCGGCAAATCGAGTGTGACGGTCAACCTCGCGGTCGCGCTGGCCGAACGCGGCATGTCCGTCGGGGTACTCGACGCCGACATCTACGGCCACTCGGTGCCGCGGATGATGGGCGTCACCGCCCTGCCCACCCAGGTCGACTCGATGATCATGCCGCCGATCGGATACGGCGTGAAGGTCATCTCGATTGCGATGTTCACCCAGGGCAATACGCCGGTGGTGTGGCGGGGCCCGATGCTGCACCGGGCGTTGCAGCAGTTCCTCGCCGACGTCTACTGGGGCGACCTGGACGTGCTGTTGCTGGATCTGCCCCCGGGCACCGGCGACATCGCGATCTCGGTGGCCCAGCTGGTGCCGTCGGCCGAGATCCTGGTGGTGACCACGCCGCAGCAGGCCGCCGCTGAGGTAGCCGAGCGGGCCGGGGCGATCGCCCTGCAGACCCGCCAGCAGGTTGTCGGAGTGGTGGAGAACATGGCCGGACTGGCCATGCCCGACGGGTCCACCATGCACCTGTTCGGTGAGGGCGGCGGCGAGCGGGTGGCCGAGCGGCTGACCCGGGCGATGGGCCGGGATGTGCCGCTGCTCGGCCAGGTGCCGATCGACAGCGAAATGGTGACCGGCGGCGACTCCGGATCTCCGGTGGTGCTTTCGCCGGACTCGGCGGCGGGCAAGGAGCTGCGCAAGATCGCCGATCAGCTGGCCACCCGCCGGCGCGGACTGGTCGGGATGTCGCTGGGTCTGGACACCGGCGGCTCTCAGCGCTGAGCCGCTGGGCCCACGGCGACGCCCGATCTCCGGATCTAGGTGGCGTCGGTGTCGAAGGGAGCCGGTCCACCCGGCTCGTGCACCACGGCCGGTATCGGCGACATCGGACGAGGCTGTGCGGCCAGCGAGCCGACCGCGGTGAACAGTGAATCGTCGCCGTCGAGCAAATGCCGGGTCAGCGCGGCGCGCGGGGTCATGCCACGCAACTTCTGCAATTCACTCAGCGGCGCCCGCAAGTCATCGAACTCCGGACCGATCTCGTCGCGTAGCTGGTCGGTGGCATTGGTGACGTAGTCCCGGGCCTTGCGCAGTGCATCAGCGGTCCACCGGATCGCTCCCGGCAACCGCTCCGGGCCCAGGATCACCAACCCGAGCACCACCAGGACCAGCATCTCGCCCCAGCCGACATTGGCGAACATCTCGGCGGACTTCTAACCGTCGGGGGTGGGGGTCACCGTCAGCGTCACATGACGCCCGTCCCGGACCACCTCGACGGGGGCTTCCTTGCCGATGGTCAGATTGCGGACTGCCACGACGAATTCGTTGGCGTCGGCCACGGAGCGGTCACCGATCTTGACCACCACGTCGTTCTCCAGCATGCCGCCCTTCTCAGCGGGGCTGCCCACCTTGACGTTGGCGATCTGCGCGCCGGACGCGATGGCGTTGCTGACCGAGCGAGCGCTCACGCCCAGCGTGGGGTGCACGATCTTGCCGTCCTTGATCAGCGCGTCGGCCACGGTCTTCATCTCATTGACCGGGATCGCGAATCCCAAGCCGCTGGCGCTGTCGGACAACGACTTTCCGGCGGTGTTGATCCCGACCAGTTGGGCATCCATGTCGATCAGCGCACCGCCGGAGTTGCCGTGGTTGATCGAGGCGTCGGTCTGCACCGCGTCGATGACGGTGTCGGTGTCCGAGTCGTCACCGGACAGCGGCACCGGCCGGTGCACGGCGCTGATGATGCCGTGGGTCACCGTGCTGCGCAGACCCAGCGGAGCGCCCGCCGCGATCACCTCGTCACCGACCCGGATCTTGTCGGAGTCCCCGAGACGGGCCACCGACAAATTGTCGACGTTGTCGACCTTGAGCACGGCCAGGTCGGTCTTCGGGTCGCGGCCGACCAGGTTGGCCAGCACCTCTTTGCCGTCGTTGAACACCACCGTCGTCTTGAACTTGCTGGGGTTGTTGGCGGCTTCGGAGATGACGTGGTTGTTGGTGACGATGTAGCCCTTGCCGTCGATGACAACGCCCGAGCCCTGCATGCCCTGGTCGTCGCTGACGGACTCGATGGTCACCACCGAGTTGGCGATGGCCTCGGCGACCTTGGCGAACCGCCCGGCCGGCTCCTCGGCGTTGCCCTTGGTCGACAGCGTCACCTTCGAGGTCGTGAAAGCCTCGACGACCTGTGCGGTGGTACGTCCGACCCAGCCGCCGACCATGCCGATCGCCAGCGCGATCGCGGCCAACGTGGCCAGCGCACGGTAGGAGATGCGGTCGCCGAACAGCACGTCGCGCACGCCGAGCCGGCCACCGGACTCGCCGGCTGCCCGCGGTGCGGGCGGGACCACGGCTGGCGCGCCCAGCGCGGCACCGGCGGCGGGGTCACGCCACGGGTCACCGGTGTCTTCCAAGCCTTCCGGTTTGCCATTGCGTCCCAGCGCACCGGCGTCGGCGGGATGGCGCTGCAACGAGGGACCGGTGCCGTAGGGCCGGCTGAAGGCCTCCTTGAGCACTGGGTCCGGCGGCAGGTCACGTGGCGTGAACTCGCCCTGCTCGCGGTACTTCTTGGGCCGTACGTCGGCCGGAGTGAAAGAACCAGGCACTCCGTCGGGCCGGCCGAAAGCCTTTTTGGACGCAGTGTCCACAGGGGGCCGGTAAACGGGTCGCGGAGCCAAGCGGTTACCGCCGGCGTTCTCGTTGTTGGAGCTCACCTATTCCTCTTCCGGGTCCAGCCCTGGGGCGCTTCCAGGCTCCGCGAGCACAGCATCACCGGGCGCTGACGCCGCTGGAGATCCACCTTACCGACGTTTGCGGCGTTCTTGAGGTTTGCCGTCGTCGAACCGGGCAGGCATCGGCCTGGTGGGCTCGTCAGGCGCACAATCGGCCGGGGAATCGGGGATCTGGGCCAGCAGTCCGAGCAGCGCGGAGGGAATCCGGATCGGATGCGAATCGCGCAGGGCCGAGCGTGCCCGGCCCTGGTATTCCACCTCGGCCGCGCAATCGGGACACAGCGACAGGTGGTGGGCCGCACGCAGGTGAGCGTTCATTCGCAGCTCGCCGTCGACGTAGGCGGTGATCGCCTCGCTGCAGAGGTGTTCGGTGGATCCGAACTGCCGCGGGGCACCGACCGGCGCGTCACTTTGCGAGGCGAACTGAGCGGGCAGCCAGGAGAACGCGCGACGGAAGACACCTCCGCGGTCCGTCACACCGGACTCCTCTCCCATCGCATACCCACATCAGCACTCGATCGAGCCGAATAAAGGCCCAATAAGAATGTAGCGCGATACCGCGCACAGACGCGGAACCCGAGGCCGCGTTGACGCGCCGGTCCCAGCTTCGCCTCTCCTGCGTCGAGCCTCGCTGAACCGTCGGCCGAGGCTCAGCCGGCCGCGACACCGCCGAAGGCGGAACCGTCACGCTGGGCGCTTCGGGCGGCCAGATAGTCCCGCAGGGCCTGCCGGCCCCGGTGGATGCGGCTGCGCACGGTGCCCAGCTTCACGCCAAGGGTGGCGCCGACCTCTTCGTAGGACAGACCCTCGATGTCGCACAGCACGACCGCGGCCCGGAACTCCGGCGCCAGCGAGTCCAACGCCGCCTGCAGGTCGGGATCCAGCCGCGCGTCGTGGTAGATCTGCTCGGGGTCCGGCTCGTCGGCGGGCACCCGGTCGTAATCCTCCGGCAGCGCCTCCATGCGGACCCGGCCCCGCCTGCGCACCATGTCCAGGAAAAGGTTCGTGGTGATGCGGTGCAACCAACCCTCGAAGGTTCCGGGCTGGTAATTGTGCACCGACCGGAACACCCGGATGAAGGTCTCCTGGGTGAGATCCTCTGCGTCCTGCTGGTTTCCGGAAAGCCGGTAAGCCAGCCGGTAGACCCGGTCGGCGTGCTGGCGCACCAATTCGTCCCAAGACGGCATCGCTGCCACATCTCCGGTGGCATCGAACACCGCAGTGCCCTGCGGCTCCTCGGTCGACTCGACCCAGTCGGTGTCGGAGTAACGCTCCGAGTGGGTGGTCGGGTGCGACATGGCGACCGGGGGCAGCAAAGTGGTCATGGCTGTTATGGCTGCGTCCTCCAGCTCAGGGCCGCCGTCAGGCGACGGCAGCGCACTATCGCGCTCAACGCGCAACGGGCCCCTCGTATTCCGAGCGTCTCGAGGCCGGTTCATACCTCGTTCCATGCCGATACCGTTGCCTATCGCTGTATGTCAGCTCTGTGCTGTCACTGAACGCCGACTGTGAACCTGTGTTCGAATACGTCGAGCACTGCGGTTATACGTCCAGGTAACAGTTCGGACACGGCCCCCGGCCCGGGCGTGTCGGGCGGGCGCGCCGGTGCGCGGGCCCAAACGGCTTTGTCCTACGCTGCGGACATGGCCAGCACCGACGACACTCCCGGGGAGCCGCGCAGTCGAGCCGACGCACTTTTGGCGCACGCCGAGGACTCCATGACCGAGGACGCGGTGTTGGCGGCCGCCCGCGACCGGGCCGGTGAGATCGGCGTCGGGTCGATCAGCGCCGCGGTCGGGGCGCTACTGAGCCTGTTGACCAAGCTCAGCGGCGGTAAGGCGGTGGTCGAGGTGGGCACCGGGGCCGGCGTCAGCGGACTCTGGCTGCTGTCCGGTATGGGCGAAGACGGGGTGCTGACCACGATCGACATCGAGCCCGAACATCAGCGCACCGCCAAGCAGGCGTTCGGTGATGCCGGTATCGGTCCGGGCCGGACCCGCTTCATCAGCGGCCGCGCCCAAGAGGTGCTGACCCGACTGGCCGACGAGTCCTATGACCTGGTGTTCGTCGACGCCGACCCGATCGACCAGCCCGAATACGTGCTGGAGGCCGTGCGGCTGCTGCGGCCCGGCGGCGTGGTCGTGGTGCACCGGGCCGCCTTGGGCGGCCGGGCTGGAGATCCGACGGCCAACGACGCCGAGGTGCTCGCGGTGCGCGAAGCCGCCCGACTGATCGCCGTGGACGAGCGGCTGACCCCGGCGCTGATTCCGCTGGGTGACGGCCTGCTGGCCGCCGTCCGCGACTAGTTCCCCCGGCGAGTAGTTCCCCGCGAACGTGCGGGCCTAGAGGTCTTGACATCCGACTGAACGCGTGTTTAGTGTACTGAACATGCGTTCAGCGGACCTGACGGCTACGGCGAAAATCCGCGATGCGGCCATCGACCAGTTCGGGCGGCACGGTTTCAGCGTGAGCATCCGGGCGATCGCCGAGGCCGCCGGAGTCAGTGCCGCTCTGGTCATCCACCACTTCGGCTCCAAGGAAGGGCTGCGCAGGGCCTGCGACGAGTTCGTCGCCGAAGAGATCCGCAGCGGCAAATCCGAGGCGATGCGCTCGGCCGACCCGGGAACCTGGTTCGCCGCGATGGCCGAGATCGAGTCCTATGCGTCGATGATGGCCTACCTTGTCCGCAGTATGCAGGCCGGCGGCGATCTGGCAGACACGTTGTGGCGCAGGATGATCGACAACGCCGAGGGCTATCTCGATGAGGGCGTACGCGCCGGCACGCTCAAACCCAGCCGCGACCCGAAAGCCCGGGCGCGCTTCCTGGCCATCAACAACGGCGGCGGATTCCTGCTGTATCTGCAGATGCACGAGAACCCAACCGATCTGCGCGCTGTGTTGCGTGACTACGCCCGCGACATGGTCCTACCCGCACTCGAGCTGTACACCGAGGGCCTGATGACCGACCGCACCATGTACGACGCCTTCCTGGCGACCGAACAAGGGGGAACCGATGCGACCTGACAACCATTGGCCGGCAATCGAAATCCGGGGCCTGGAGAAGAGCTTTGGCCAGGTCAAGGCGCTCGACGGACTGGATCTGACCGTCTACGGCGGTGAGGTGCACGGCTTCCTCGGCCCCAACGGCGCCGGCAAATCCACCACGATCCGCGTCCTGCTGGGCCTGGTGAAGGCCGACAGCGGGACCGTGCGAATACTCGGTGGCGACCCCTGGACCGACGCGGTCGAGCTACACCGCGAGATCGCCTATGTGCCCGGCGATGTCACCCTGTGGCCGTCGTTGACCGGCGGCGAGATCATCGATCTGTTGGCGCGAATGCGCGGCGGTATCGACGAGCGCCGCCGCGACGAGTTGATCGAACGCTTCGACCTGGACCCCAGCAAGAAGGCCCGCACCTATTCCAAGGGCAACCGCCAGAAGGTCTCCCTGATCTCCGCCTTCTCCTCGCACGCCCGACTGCTCGTGCTCGACGAGCCAAGCAGCGGACTGGATCCCTTGATGGAGAACGTCTTCCAGCAGTGCGTCGCCGAGGCGAGCCGGCGCGGCGCCACCGTTCTGCTCTCCAGCCACATCCTGGCCGAGACCGAGAAGCTGTGCCAGCGGGTGACGATCATCCGAGCCGGGCGCGTGGTCGAAAGCGGCGCACTGGAATCCCTGCGGCACCTACGCCGCACGTCGATTCAGGCCGATCTCATGCGCAACCCCGGTGATCTGACCCGTATCCCTGGCGTCGCGGACGTGCGCTACACCGGCACCGTACTGCACGCCCACGTCGACAGCTCCAGCCTCGCAGAGCTCATCGCGGTGCTCGGCGCTGCCGGCGTGCGCAGCCTCACCAGCCAGCCGCCCACGCTCGAAGAGTTGTTCCTGCGTCACTACGACACGGTCCGGGCATGACCACCGCGAGCACCGCCGTCGCGCAGCCCGCGTCCCCGCAACACCGCCGGGTCGGCTCGAATCTTGTTGGCACGCTGGGACTGTTGCGGCTGTGCCTGCGCCGCGATCGCATCGTGCTGCCGCTGTGGGTGCTGCTGTTGTCGCTGCCGCTGGCCAGCGTCTACATCGCGAGCATCGAGGCGATCTATCCCACTGCCGCCGACCGCGCCGGCCTAGCGGCCACCATCATGGCCAGCCCGGCACAACGCGCGATGTACGGCCAGGTCTACAACGACTCCCTCGGCGCGGTGGGCATCTGGAAGGCCGGGATTTTCCACCTGCTCATCGCGGTAGCGGTGATCCTGACCGTCATCCGGCACACCCGCGCCGACGAGGAGACCGGCCGCACCGAGTTGATCGACTCGACCGCGGTAGGCCGCTACGCCGGGCTGACCGGCGCACTGCTGTTGGCGTCCGGCGCGTCGGTGGCCACCGGTGTGATCGGGGCGGCGGGACTACTGACGACCGAGGTGCCGGCAGCCGGATCGTGCGCGTTCGGGGCGGCACTGGCCTGCTCCGGGCTGGTGTTCACCGCCGTGGCCGCGGTCGCCGCCCAGCTCTCGCCCAGCGCCCGCTTCGCCCGCGGCGCCGCATTCGGCGTGCTGGCCGGCGCCTTCACGTTGCGCGCCGTGGGTGATGCGGGATCGGGTGGGCTGTCGTGGCTGTCGCCGCTGGGCTGGTCCCTGCAGGTTCGGCCGTACGCCGGTGACCGCTGGTGGGTGCTGCTGCTGCACCTGGCGACGACCGCCGCGCTCATCTGGCTGGCCTACCAACTCGCGGCCCGTCGTGATGTCGGCGCCGGGCTGCTGGCCGATCGCCCGGGTCCGCGCCGGGCGGCGCCGACACTGGGCGGTGCGTTCGGCCTGGCGTGGCGGCTCGACCGCGGGGCGCTGCTGCTGTGGACGACGGGCCTGGTGCTCTACGGCCTGCTGGTCGGCAGCGTGGTGCACGGTATCGGCGACGAGGTGGGCAGCGACCGCGCCCGCGACATCGTCATCCGGCTCGGCGGGACCGCCGCGCTGGAGCACGCATTCGTCGCGGTGGCGTTCAGCATGCTGGGCATGGTCGCGGCCGCTTTCGCGGTGTCGCTCGTACTCCGGCTGCACCAGGAGGAGACCGCGACGCGCGCCGAGACGCTGCTGGCCGGAGCGCTGTCGCGAAACCGTTGGCTGGCCAGCCATCTGGTGGCAGCACTGGCCGGCTCGACGTTCGCGATGCTGGCCGCCGGACTGGTAGCCGGAATCGTCTACGGAGCATCCGCCGGCGACATCGGCGGGCAACTGCCCGCGGTGGTGGGCAGCGCCGCAGTGCAACTGCCGGCGGTCTGGTTGCCCGCGGCCGTGGCGGTCGCCTTGTTCGGGCTCGTCCCGAGAATCGCGCCCGCCGCGTGGGCGGTGCTGACCGGGTTCGTCGCGCTGTATCTGCTCGGCTCCATCTCCGGCCTGCCGCAGTGGGTGCTCGACCTCGAACCGTTCGCCCACATTCCGGTGGTCGCGGACGGCACGTTCCACGTCGTGCCGCTGATCGTGCTGTTGACCATCGACGCCGCACTGATCGGCCTGGGCTTGCAGGCTTTCCGACGCAGAGATCTCACGACGTGAGGAGGATGACGTGAAAACAATTGGCAAGGGTTTGTTTTCCGCAACGTTGGGCCTGATCGCCTTCGGACTGCTGCTGTTCGTGCCTGCCGGAACACTGCACTACTGGCAGGCCTGGGTGTTCCTCGCGGTGTTCGCCGCGTCCACCTGGATTCCCAGCGTCTACCTGATGCGCACCAATCCGGCCGCACTCGAGCGCCGGATGCGCTTCGGACCGACGGCCGAGACACGACCCCTGCAGCGGATCGTCATCGCCGTCATCTTCATCTGCTTTCCGGCCATGTTCGTCGTCAGCGTGATCGATCACCGCCTCGGTTGGTCGACGGTCCCGACGGCGGTCTGCCTGCTAGGCGATGCCCTGGTGGCGGTCGGGCTGGTGCTCGCCATGGTGGTGGTGATCCAGAACGGTTATGCGGCCGCCAATGTCACGGTCGAGGCCGACCAGACGCTGGTCTCGACCGGCCTCTACGGGCTGGTGCGCCACCCGATGTACACGGGAAACGTCGCATTGATGATCGGCGTCCCGCTCGCGCTGGGCTCCTATTGGGGACTGCTGTTTCTGGTGCCCGGCCTGATCGTGCTGGTGCTGCGGATCTTGGACGAGGAGCAGTTGCTGATTCACGCGCTGCCCGGATATCGCGAGTACACCGAGCGGGTGCGCTATCGGCTGCTGCCGTATGTGTGGTGAGACGCCGAAGGAGACGCGCGTGAACGTCAAGGCAATCGGTCAAGGCGTGGGCTACGGGCTGATCGCGGCGGTCGTCTACGGCCTGCTGTTGTTCTGGCCGGCCGGCACCTTCCACTACTGGCAGGCCTGGGTGTTCCTGGCGGTCTACGCCGTCATCAGCACCGCGTGCTGCATCTACTGGGGCCTGACCAACCCGGAGGTGCTGCGGCGGCGGCTGCGGGGCGGACCGAAGGCCGAAACCCGGCCCGCGCAGAAGCTGGCCAGCACCGCCCTGATCACAGTATTCGGTTCGGTCTTCCTGGTCAGCGCACTGGATCACCGCTTCGGTTGGTCCGCGGTGCCCACGGCGGTGTCGGTGCTGGGCCAGGTCGTGGTGGTCATCGGACTGTGTCTCGGGATCCTGGCCGTCGTACAGAACGGCTACGCCGCGGCCAACATCACCATCGAGGACAACCAGCCGGTGATTTCGACCGGCATGTACGGCCTGGTCCGGCACCCGATGTACTTCTCCCTGCTGGTCACCATGGCGGGTCTCGCGCTGGCGCTCGGCTCGTACTGGGGACTGGCCGGCACGGTGATCAGCGTGCCCATCCTGCTGGTGCGAATCCTCGACGAGGAGCAGTTGCTGGCCCGGGAGCTCAGCGGATACCGCGA